>DOCI01000164.1:1120-10184 GCA_003503535.1 Planctomycetaceae bacterium | reverse complement strand
AGTGGCTCAACCCATATTCCGGTGTGGTCACTTTCGGGAGGCACAATCGGCCAGTCCGTGGCTGGTGTTGTGGCCGGATTTTCGAAGGAATACGCGGCAGTTAAAATTGAAATTACTGTGACGTCGAATGACCCCACAACCAGTCCAGAGTTTGAGGATGTTTACCGGGTTCATCTGTCTCAAATGATCGAAGGAGCTCCATTCACTTCCCGGTACCATCTCGGCAAGACCGTCCGATCAGCACTTCCAGCGGGACCTTTCTATTCACGGAACATTGTCTTGGAATCCTGGTATGAAGTTGAACCGGAGGCTCCGCTGTGGATTCGCATTCAGCGTGAACCGGGTGATGAAGGTGATACTTTCACCCGTCCAACCGGATTGGCAATGGTCAAGGTGACACCTCTGAAAGCTCTCGCAGAGCCCCGAATCGTGCAGGATGTGCCGGGCTACAACTCATGGCCAATGATTCAGGCACTCGATGATAAATTAGTCTGTACTTACAGCCGAGGCTCGGCTCACACAATTCACGAAGACGCCCGCGGCGTCTATGCTCGCACCTCCACGGACGGCGGAAAAACCTGGACACCCGAAACTATTGTCGCCGAGACTCCAGGCTATGGAGAAGTCACCGTTGGTAAGGGACTGGATTCCGCAGGAGCGATGCTGCTTTGGGTAAGACGCATCGGAAAGGACTGGAATCACGACCTTTATCGTACTACGGATGGAGTGAACTTCACACGGATCGCAACGCCGGAACTCGCCATTCAGCCGATGCAGATTACTGACGTCTTTTCAGTTCCCGAAGTTGGGTTGATGGCTTTGTGGTTCGCTGGAGATTACAGCGACAAACCGAACCAATCGTGGGGCACGCTGACCAGCAAGGATGATGGTTTAACCTGGACACAAAACCCTGTCGAAACCGGACTGACCAAACCGAACTGGCCAACGGAACCCTCTGCGGTTTATCTCGGCAATGGTCGAATTCTCGCGATTGGCAGAACGGAAACCGGCCCCGCTCAATTTCAGTTAACCTCAACAGATTACGGCAAAACCTGGACGAAAACCCAAACGAACATCAGCGATATCTCAGCTTCCACTCCCAGTTTGATTCTCGACAATAAAACCGGGTTGCTGAGCAACTACTATTACGAACGTGGCAGAGGAATCCTCCGTCGCCGCGTCGTCGATCCCGAGAGCGTTTTCGAACATCCTCTCCACTGGCCCGACTCCGAAGCTATCACCATCGCCAGCCCAATCGCCTGGGATTCCGGCAACGCAAACGCGACAGCACTCGAAAACAACCATTACATTTCCTTCTATTCAGGAAAAGCCCCGGACACTTCGGTGCTGGTCACTGAGTTTCCCATTACAGGGGAAGAGAGTGTTAAGCCAGATGAACTTGAAAATAAATGACAGTCAGACAGGTGTCACAGGCTCGGAGGAGCAAGATGATTTTGCTATTCGCAGGGTGGCCCGACCGCCTTTGTTTGTTGGTCGCGAAGCGAAAAAATGAAACCACCCTGCAGGTTCTAATTTTGATGGATGTCCATCAATCCCCAAAGTCAACCAATGGTTAAACTCAGTGTCGATAACGAGAAGCAGATTCACTTTCTCGGGTTCTCAGGTGAGAAAACGTCAGAACTGGCCTCGCGGTTTGGAGATTGAAGATAACTTGCCGTTCAATAATCATGCAGAGCGAACGGTTAGACATCTTGTGCTTTCAGCACCCAACCGACAAAGTCGGCATGGCCACCCGTGATTTAGTAGGAGTGTAAAACATGCGATCTAAGCTCACATTACATACATTTTCAAGCGAGATGACTCAGACATTGATATGGAGCGGGGCAATCATGGGAAGTGTTATCACAGCTTGTTATATAACTAACATGAATGAAACGTTAAGTAGTAATATAATTTTTTCCTCCATTATCATATTGACTTGGTGGCGATGCAAATGCTTGAGGACGAGTATGCAAATAAATTATATTTCCGACAAAAGTTGTTTTGATTCATTTATAAATGAATGTTTAGATTTAACAGAGAGTGAGATTGCGTATGAACACCTAGTTCTGTTGGGGCTTTGCTTTGGAGACAGGTTCGGATCATCGCATGTGATAAGAGGATCAATATATGATTCAGCATGTCTGTGGAAAAAATGGTTGTTACAAGAATCGTCGTCATTGAGTTTGTATAAGTACAATGAAAAAATTAAACGTTATGTCTCTCACGAATTGTTTTGACGCAGGGTGGCACAGGTAGATGCGAAGCAGCTACCTGTGTGGCAAAGCCACAAGAGGTAGTGTTTTCACAATTGGCTTGTGGCTGCGCCGTCCCGAAAGAATCTTTCGGGCTATCCTGCGGGGGTCATCGATATTGGTGACAAGACTCTGAGCAGTGGAAAAAGCGTGGTCTTGCATGCTAACCACGCCCAGCACTTTGTTCTGGGCGTGCCACATCAAATGAGAAACTACCGGCTCAGCATCACTTTTTCGACTTCGGCCAGTTGTTCCTGCGTGTTCACGCCCATTGCTTCCTGGATGTCGAGGGTGTTGGCGGCCAAGACGGTTTTGCCTTCATTGAGCAGAATCTCGGCACAATCGGTCAGGTAGTATTCGGCCTGCTGGTTTTCCGGGCGGAGTTTTTTCAGAGCCGCGAAGAGGGCCTGGGTTTGAAATGCGAAGCAGCCGGTATTGATTTCCTGGATCTGCAATTCGGTTTCGCTGGCATCTTTGTGTTCGACGATTCTCAGAAATTTGCCAGCTTCATCGCGAACGATCCGACCAAGACCATGATTGTTCTCGGTGATCGCAGTCCCGACGATGCAGGCGGCTCCGTTTTCCTGCTGAACATCGAGCAGTTTTTGTAATGAGGAACCTTTGAGTAACGGCGTATCACCTGCCAGAACCAATACAGATCCTGAGTGATCCTTGAGAGCCTCTTCGGCCATCATGACTGCGTGTCCGGTTCCTTTTTGTTCGGCCTGCAGGGCAAACACGACATCGGAATGATGATCGAGAGCAGCATTGACTTCGTCGGCTTTATGTCCCACGATGACAACAATCTTCTGAACGCCGGTTTCACGAACCGCGTTAATCACGTGATCGATCATCGACTGGCCGCAAACCTGATGCAGAACTTTCGGCGTCTCCGATTTCATCCGGGTACTTTTCCCGGCAGCCAGAATTATCGCAACAGGTGAGTCAGGCATGGTTGGTCCAGGGACGTGGGTCTAGTGCCCTTTCAGGGCTTTGATTTGGGATTCAAATAACTGTGACGCACTCCGTTGTCGTGCTTTATAACATCTCATCCCAAATTTTGGTCTGGAAGACGCACGAGGGTCGAGAGCAAAGTTGTAGGTCAGGCACTGCCTGACCTACGCATACGAATCGGCGATGAAAAATCCATGAGGTCCAATGCCCACTAGACACTAGCCCCCAGCCTCTCGACTAGTAAGACATTCCATAACGAACCATGAAGGTTTCGCCCGGATCGAGAGGGACGACAGAACTCAGGCCGTGGACGCTGTATTCGCGATCAAATGCATATCCGAAATCGAGATACGACTCCCAGGCACAGCTTTCCCAGCGGAAACCGGCAAACGCTCGCCATTCTTCGGTCTGAAGTTGAGCATTGCCACTGATTTCGCCAGCCTGCCACGATTGAACATCGTATTCAGCTCCCATGTACATCCATGTCGCCAGGCCAAACGGTGTTCCCACAAAAACTTCTGCTCTCGATTTCGGAAAGGTCGCACGGATTTCCCAGAACTCGTTGGGATTCCAGACGACACCGGCATTCGGCAGGATAATGTCCTCGGCTCGATCCCAATACAACACACCAGCGACAAACATTAAATTCGGACTCGTACGAATATATGAAGTCACATCGGCATCGAAGTTCCAGGCTTTGGAGTTGAGTTGTCGTTCAAAGTCGGAATTGATCGAGGGAGTGAATCCCAATCGCCAGCTGGCCAGTCCATACTGAGGCGAAGTCGTTTCAAACCGATAACCCAATCGGTAGTAATTGTCGGCTATCGAAACGGGCACACCCGCTGGAGGGGCGACAACGGGATCTGCCAATTGAGAGGCTTCGATATTCTCGAAGTTCATTTCTGTGTAATTGATTTCCGGAGACTGTTTCCAGGTCCAGCCGTTGGGTGCCATCGTGATGTTGTCGAACCGGAAGTTGTATTCGTATTGCGTCAAACTTCCCTGCTGACCAGTTGGTCCCTGTTGAAGATCGGATTCTCCCAGCCAGGCAAAGTCGAAATGAGTCGACCAGCCAAGTCGGACTGGTTGAGGTCCAACCACTCCATAGCCGAACTGACCCGCCATCGGATCGCCCGTCGCACCGGCATAGGGGGAAGCCATGAAGGGATCGTATCCCTGAGGGACAGGTTGTCCGCCATAGATTTGTCCGGAATTGGGATAGGAACCCATATTCGGATCGAACTGCGGCGCGATCTGCGTCTGGGTGCCGGGGCCGAGATCGTAGGTTTGTGGAGATTGTCCACGAATTACGAGATCGAATTCCGGATGCAGTCCGAAGTTAGGCGATTCCTGAGTCGGAGCCTCATGAATGGGCGCAGACAAAGCAACTTCCACTGCGAAGGGAAGTGCCAGGATAAGTGATGGTAGAGCGAAGAATGCAGGATTCACGGTCTGTCCCTGATTGATTTCAAAAAGAGGTGGCAGAGTTTCAATTGGATGACGACGAAAGACAGGCCCGGCCGTCCCACTCTGAAACAGTGATGGAGCGGAAATTTCGTGAAATATCGAAAACAGGTCAAGATTGATTCAAGCTATTGATGTCGATAACCGCAGATCCTGCAAAACTCAATGAGCGATTTACCCTGTTTCTCAGGCGTTTTAGCGTTTTTTCAGTCAACTTTAATGAAATTTCGGCTTTCTGATGGTCATAATCAATTTGTCCGAGAATTGTAAAAAGCACAAGTCTCATATTGAACGCTGCCGATGTAAGTGTTAGCCTGTAAACACCTTCCGCGCATCCCACCAGATAAACAGGGCCACCTACCATGTTAAAAATTGCCGGCCGTAGTCATAAACTTTGTGATGGTATTTCTCGTCGAGACGCTCTTAAAATAGGGGGCCTCGGGTTGGGCGGACTCAGTTTGCCTCAACTGTTACAGGCCGAGTCGCGAGCTGGAATTGGGAAATCGCAAAAATCGATCATCATGATTTACATGTGCGGAGCTCCTTCGCATCAGGACATGTACGATCTGAAAATGGATGCCCCTTCGGAAATTCGCGGCGAATATCGACCCATCGAAACCAGCGTGCCCGGCTTGCAGATTTGCGAGCATTTGCCAAATCTGGCTCAGGCGATGGATAAGTGCGTGCCACTTCGCTCGGTGTATGGCTCTCCCAACGGAGCCCACGATTCCTTCATCTGTTATACGGGACACACTACACAGAACCAGCCACCCGGCGGTTGGCCTTCCCTCGGCTCCACAATTTCCCACGTTCAGGGGCCAACGAATCCCGCCATTCCCGCATTTGTCGGACTCTCTCCCGATACCGGGCATCCTCCTTATGGATCGCCGGGACATCCCGGATTTCTCGGCGTCGGCCATGCCGCCTTCCGACCTTCCGGCCCAACTCGCAAAGATATGGTGCTCGGTCAGGTCGATGGCAATCGCCTTTCGAGCCGTAAGGAGTTGCTGAGTTCGCT
Organism: Planctomycetaceae bacterium; assembly: GCA_003503535.1. Classification (GTDB taxonomy): domain Bacteria; phylum Planctomycetota; class Planctomycetia; order Planctomycetales; family Planctomycetaceae; genus Rubinisphaera. Next base: position 4,493 of record DOCI01000164.1, on the reverse strand, counting down.
CGATTTGATCCGCCGCAATATGGATGCCTCGGGCACAATGGCCGGTCTCGATCTTCTGACACAGCAGGCGTTTGATATCCTCACTTCCAGTAAACTGGTCGATGCACTCGATATCTCCAAAGAACCTCAGGAAGTTCGCGATCGTTACGGCAACCAGGGCAGCGAAAAAAATTACGGCGATGGAGCCCCGACCAATCCCGAACATTTTCTGATGGCTCGCAGACTTGTTGAAGCTGGTGCCCGTGTGGTTACGTTGAACTTCGGCCGCTGGGATTTTCATAGTAATCATTTCGAAGGCATGAAGAAAACACATCTGCCGCAGTTCGATCAAGCCTTATCCGCTCTGATTAACGATCTGCACGAACGGGGCATGGCTGACGATGTGGCTGTGGTTGCCTGGGGCGAATTCGGTCGCACCCCCCGCATCAATAAAGATGCCGGCCGCGATCACTGGCCCCAGGTCGGCGGAGCCTTACTGGCCGGCGGGGGATTCCGCACCGGACAGGTCATCGGCGCCACAGATCGCCTCGGAGCAGAAATCACCGAACGCCCCATCCACTTCGGCGAAGTCTTCGCCTCCCTCTACAAATTCATGGGCCTCGACCCCCACTCCATCACATTGGATGATTTCTCAGGCCGCCCACAATATCTGGTTGATCAACAACATCATGCGCTGCCGGAATTGATGTGAGTATTAGAGATGGAAGAACCCGTCAGTGCTGAAATCGTGGATCGTCAAGATGATAAACTTTTCATCAAACATCCCTTTCAGCTTTTTGGCTGGACGTTGTTGCCCATCGCCTTACTGGGATATGTGACAATTCCTTTTGTCAACGAAGTAGAGAATCGCTGGCTTTTCTTACTTGGCTATCTCGGCTATGCCGCCGTGCTTTCGTTCGTGTCAATCGGAATGATTCTGCTTCCAGACGGATTCCGCCAAAAGACTTACCGCTATTTGCCAGTATTACCAATCGTAGTTTTGTTGCCACTTCTGGCAATTTCATTCTGTTTGTGGTTCGAAAGCGAATTAATTTTGGAGCTGATGAATTATTTGAAATACGTTGTCTACCTAAATGGTTTAGGGCTCGGCATTATATTTCTGATAGCTTGTTACGGTTGGTATTCTCGACTCTCGAATAAAATCTCAAAATCAGTGCAGGAATATGAGTAAATTACTGCAAACATGATTTCGTCACTCAGGGATTTAAGATGAAGCAGCGGATTTTTGATCTGGCTGAGTTTTACATTCGCCGCAATTATCGAAATCGACTTTCTCTGCTTCTTGACAAATACCCGTACCTTCTGAGTTCGCATGAATCGTTAATTGTCTTTAGTACGATCTGGTCGAATCGAGCATTGCTACCTTGGTTGCTGGAACGGGGAGTTCATCCCGATTGTCGAATGGGGAAAAACTGTAACACTCCATTGATGCAAGCAGCGTCTGATGGGGATATTGAAACGATGTCCATACTTATTGCCTACGGAGCAGATTGCAATGCTCGAAATCAGGTGAATGAACTTCCTCTTGGTTTTGCATGTACTTGGAAGCAATGGGCCGCAGCGGCACTGCTGATTGACTCCGGGGCAGATGTCAACGGAATTGAAGACGATTGGGGAACACATCTGGATGTCATGTTACGTTGTGAATGTTCAATCGGAATTGATCTCATTCGTTCCAAAGGAGGACTTACGCAACGTGAACTTTACTGATCAACAACTGTTGATTGCTTTCGAGTCATGTCAAATGAGTCATCAGGAGTGGACTCACGAGGCTCATCTTCGAGTTGCCTATCTCTATTGCAAAGAGTGCGAACTTGAATTGGCCATTGATAAAATGACGAGCGGATTGAAAGCTCTCAATGCTGCGCACGGAGTCGTCGATGCCCCAGAACGAGGTTATCACGAAACAATCACACAGGCATTCATGCGGCTGGTCGCTCAAAACCTGCGATTATCATCAGTCGCTTCGGATTCGATGTTATTTATCGAGCAACACCCCGAATTAAAGAATCGCCGAGTGCTCCTCTGTTATTACACCAGAGATAGGATCATGAGTCCTGAAGCGAAAGTCACTTTTCTGGAGCCAGACCTGGCTCCATTCACTCAAACTGGACTGGTTCACAATGATTGTGCATCGTGAAAATCATCAGTTAAATGGGTCGGGAAAGCGAAGCGAAACCCAATGATTGTGGAATGCTCATTAAAATTTGTTGGGTTACACCTGCGGCTTACCCAACCTACCAGAATAATATCCGTGTTGTTTATTCAGCCGTATAAATTCTACCCTGAATTGAATCCCGTACCAATGTTCCACGTTTAACGGGCTGAAAAGGCGATTTTTCGCAAAGGGAATTGTTGACTCTGACGTCGTGGACATGAAAGCTTACTGTACTAGTAATGTTCTGGGGGTTATCGAACGCAGTTTCATTTTCCTGTAGATCTTTAAGATTCATGAAGACAGATCCCGTGGGAAAATAAACCTGATCTTTATCGGGGATCGATGTGTATTCCACAGTCGATTTCGATTCGAGCAACTCACCTCGTCTATGTACAACAGAAGTCGGCAAATAATTAAACTTCGGATCGCACTTCAGCATCCAGCGTTCGGCCAGATGAGGAAATCTAGGTTTGTTCTCCTTAAGGCCAAGCAGGACATACCGGCTTCCAGTTTGAGGGTCGATCTCTTCACTTGAAGATTCAAGGATCCAATTGGTCAATGCGTCAGACATTCGACCGATTCCGCTTTGAGCCCCATAGTCACGCGGGTCCACAAGTGGCATACCGCTAATCGATTCGTCGTCCATACTTTTACGGACTAATACCGGTCCAGATTCTGTGTCACTCAACATTGACTTGGGCATGAAAATTTGAAACTCTTGTCCATTTGTGGCAATCGCATTTTCGTTGTAACTCCCTAAATACGATTCTGCTCGTAGATTATTACCACATAAGACAACTTTGCGGATGGGCTCAGATGTCTGAGTCAGCCGGGCTTTTTCATATTCGGGACCAACTCTCGCTTCAACTAACTTAAAATCTCCAATATCGATGGGGTCGTCTGCTGTTGACTCGTCTAAATTCAGTGTAATTTTCCATGTGACGGTGCATTCCAAGCCCCCTAACGACGCATGGTTGGATTCAATGGCATTGGATACTAATGTCCGAAGTTCTTTATTGGGCGTACCAGCTGGCAAACTCGAACTTTGCGAATCCTGAGAGAACACAGGTTGAGAGAAGTGGCTCGACATGCAAATGAGCATGACCATGCACGTTATTGATCCGAGCCGACACGAATGATAAAGATTCATCGCCTACATTCCTTTGTAAGATGAAGCATTCGTTAACCTAACGATTGTGGAGTAATCGTAGCGTC
>DOCI01000164.1:0-981 GCA_003503535.1 Planctomycetaceae bacterium | reverse complement strand
GGCTAACCCAACCTACCTGATTGATTCTCATCAACCTATGCCGCCCGCGATCGGGTCATCCCGCGAGACAACTTATTGCATCACTTTAATGTATTACTTTCTTATGCGAGGAGGCGGGCTTTCAGTAATAACACCATCTTGTCGAGTGCATAGATAGATTCCATTTTTGCTAATTACATAAAATTCAAATTGCTTTTGAATTTGAAAGTAGTCATTTAAATTATCAAATAGCGGAATGATAAGGATTGCATCGCCCGTGAATACTACTGGGGTTAATACCCTTTTATGATGACTCTCCTCTGGAACCGGAGGGCAATCAGCTTGAAGAGGCTGAACAGATTGTGAATATTTCCATGATTGCTCAATTCCAGTAGGTGTTGTAATAAAGGGATCTAATGTAAAGGTGGAAAAAGTCTTAGCGAATCCAAACAACTTGCCATTATCCACCCAGTTTTCATTATATTTAAGAAATAGTGGGAACTTTTTGTATTCAAAATTTTCATTGTATATAAACATACGAAGTGGATTTGTAAGTCTTTTACCCTGATTACCTATTTCTAAAATTATATCGCCATTGTCAAAAGTTGTTTTATACTCAGTGTATTCCTTATAGAGGGGAGGCTTGCGGAGCCTAGCTAGCTCATACGTCATAGAAATATTCTTCTGGTATTCCATGCCAACACTTTCCCAACGCAAATGTTGGTAGCCTGCGTATCCAGAGAAGCTTCTTGGAGTATCAGGAAAAGAATACTCAAAGAGAATGTCAGAATTATTATTTAACTGAATATTTTCAATAATTAGAGAGGCACAAAAATACGAATCCCCAGGTAGAAAAAAGTTATTGCTGGCATGTGCACTTTCGTTAAAAAAAGAGTTAAAGAGTAGTAACACTACAACTAAATGGATTTTCATATTGAAAGTCTTGTGGTCAGCATTCGAAAACCGTCTGGGAATTCCCACAGGGCTTACGCATCGATTGTT
>DOCI01000005.1:7938-8942 GCA_003503535.1 Planctomycetaceae bacterium | reverse complement strand
ATGCGACTGCAGAAACCATTTGAGAATGGTCTAGTCGACTATTTGGGCAGATCGTTATTGATCACCCAGATAGTTGAGCTGGATTTCGGTTTTGGGAAGTTCTTTTTTCAGCTTCTCAACTCCCGCCTCAGTCACCGCTGTCCGGGTGACCTTTAAGTCTTTGAGGCTTTTCAAGGATTCGAGTTCGGAAAGTCCAGCATCCGATATCGCAGTCGAGCCCAAATGGAGAAACGTCAGATGCTGCATCTTCTGCAAATATGGAAGTCCCGCGTCTGTCAATTGCGTGTTATCCAGATTCAGCCAGGTCAAATTCGTCAGGTCTTTCAAATGAGAGACTCCGCTATCGGTGATTGCGACCCGCCACAAATTCAAACGCTTCAAAGGCAGCATCGTCGCAATCGGAGCCAGATCCTCATCAAACAAGGAACTGTTTTCGCTCAAATCCAAATCCTCCAAGTGAGAAAGTTGGGCGATCTGTTCAATACCAGGGCGTGAAACCTGAGATAACTTTGAGACGCGGAGTTTTTTCAGTTGTGGAAATAACATTAACTGCTTGAGATCTTCATCCCCGACCAATGTGCTGGCCAGATACAGTTCTTCAAGTCCCTGCAGATTTTTCAATTCTGCCAAACCCTCTCCACTGACCCAGAGAAAATCGAGTAGTAAGGCTTTCAGTCCAGTCAATTGTCCTACGCTCACCATGCCTGCATCGTCGACAGTCGTCGCCCCCGATTGTCCCGATAACCTCAACGCTTTCAAGTTTTTCAATTCGGTTATTGAGGCCAATCCCTTGTTGCCGATGCTGCAATCTCTCAGATCGAGATTTTTCAAAGTCGTGCATTGTCCGATCGGTTTCATGCCCTCATCACTGAGGTTCGACTCATTAAAAAGCAGCGACTGCAGGTGGGTCAACTCCGGTAGCTTATTCAGAGTTTCCGGTTCAACCTGCTGCTTCCGGAAATCAATTTGTGTAATGAACCCCTCTGCATCCTTTTCCACTTTCG
>DOCI01000005.1:7121-7838 GCA_003503535.1 Planctomycetaceae bacterium | reverse complement strand
ACTTTCGCACCTGAGGCTTCAATAGACGCAACCGTTTCCGAGTTGTCCGCTGGCATTTTTACTGGAGCGGTCGCCGTTGGCGTAGTGGTTTTGTCTGAGGGTTTTGCTTCAGACGGTTGAGGTTCATCGGCAGGCTTGCAGCCGGAAACAATCATCCCCAGCATAAGTAACATTCCAAAATACTTCATCGCAAATCTAATTCCTACTATTGTAATTATGTGTAATCTTGCGGCAACATCCCAATGAAAGAGACTTCGACAAACATTTCCCGTTAATAGTTCGTCATCCAAGTATTAATTCCCATCCACCGTATAACTCTCTGACTATTGATAGGACAAATTAACTCATGATTTCATGAACCACGCGACCATGGACATCCGTTAGACGGAAATCCCGGCCCGCATGGCGATACGTCAATCGTTCATGATCCAGCCCCAGCAAATGCAGAATTGTGGCATGTAAATCGTGAACGTGGACCTTGTCTGTGACAGCCTTGAATCCGAAATCGTCAGTTTCTCCGTAAGTCATTCCCCCTTTAACTCCTCCTCCGGCCATCCACATTGTGAATCCGTGATGGTTATGGTCTCGACCGTTGCCATTTTCAGACGTCGGAGTTCGGCCAAATTCACCACCCCAGACAACGAGCGTATCATCCAGCAATCCCCTTTGTTCAAGATCATTCAACAAAGCCGCAATCGGCTGATCAATATCCTTGCA
>DOCI01000005.1:5247-7055 GCA_003503535.1 Planctomycetaceae bacterium | reverse complement strand
CGGCTGATCAATATCCTTGCACAGCTTCGGGACTTTCTCATTGTGGCCACTATGTGTGTCCCAGGGTTGGCCATTACCATAGTAAACCTGAACGAAGCGAACGCCCCGTTCCACCATTCGTCGAGCCAGGAGACAACCATTGGCAAAATGACCGCTGCCATACGCTTCGCGAGAGGCTTTCGATTCCCGATTCAAATCAAAGGTAACATTCGCTTCAAATTGCATCCGGTAGGCAGTCTCCATCGCTTCAGTCCGGGCATTTAAATCCGATGTGTTGTGACGAGATGCAAGATGGTCTGCATTGAGTTGTCCGAGCAGGTCCAGTTGTTCGCGTTGAATGCTGTGATCCCAGTTTGTGTTCTTCAAATTGGGCAACATCTTATCGGGTTCAATCGTCGAATGATTGACATAGGTCCCCTGATACTTTGAAGGTAAAAATGCGCTATTCCATAAGATCGAAAAACGGACCGGACGTCCCGGGCACAAAACGACATATCCTGGCAGATTATTGTTCTCACTCCCTAATCCATACAGCATCCAGGCTCCCATGCTCGGACGTGTGGGAATGATTGTGCCATTATTCATCTGCAGGAGAGCTGGTCCGTGGTTCGGATTGTCGGCATGCAGAGATTTAAGGACGCAAATCTTATCGATATGATTGCTCAGCTTCGGCAATAATTCAGTGACAGGCACACCGCTTTCGCCGCATTTGTTAAACTTGAACGGCGAGGGAAGCAATCCACCGGTAGGCCGTTCTGTGAGCAGATCTGCACCTTCAGGTCTTGTGCCTGCATATTTTTCGAGTGCCGGCTTGGGATCGAACAAATCAGACTGATACGGTCCGCCATTCATAAATAAGTGAATCACACGTTTTGCTTTCGGGAGAAAATGGGCTCCCGGAGCAGCGAACGATTCGGAGGCTGCAAGTTCAAGAGGCATTCCCATCAGATGGGCGGCTCCCAGTCCCCCAGTGACTCCACTGATGTGCTTCAGGAATCGCCTTCGTTCAACTGATTCATTTTGTTGTTGAGTGTTCATATGGAAAACCTGCGTGATGGGATTGTATTTTGATGAGCACTTTGAATTCAGTTAATCGATAAAAATAAATTCATTCGAAGCCAGCAAAACATGAACGTATTGTTGCCATCGTTGCCGATAGACTTCCTCTTTCGTAGCGCCAATGTAAGTAAGCCCCAGGTTCAGTTCTCGTTCGGAAGGTTCGCGTGAGTACAATAGCCAATAAGCTTGTGTGATTCTGGTCCGATCATCCTCTGAAGACTCTGAAAAGAGTCGATAGACGATTTGTTTCGACTGTTCTGCCAGTAACTCTCCATTCAGGGCGTACAGTCCCTGGAGTGCAGTCGTAGTTGATGACCGCATGGGACTATGCTGTGTCGGATCCGGGAAGTCATGGATCATGAATGTCGGCGACATATCCCGTCTGTTGATCGTGGCATACAATGTTCTACGAAAGTTATTGTTGTCATCAAGTGCGACGGACGGTCCTCCCAAACTCGAATTAAGGCTACCGCTGATGAGTAACATGGCATCGCGCCACTCTTCGAATCCAAGCCTGCAACGGTTCATATGAGAGAGAAAGCGATTTCCAGGATCGATCTGGGCTGCGTTTGAATTGGAGTTCGTTGATTGCTGCCACGCAGCTGAGAGCAGAATTTCGCGATGAAGCTGTTTAAGAGACCAGCCTTGTGAGATAAATCGTGTCGCTAAATCATCCAGCAATTCAGGATGAGACGGCCGTTCCCCTTGACGGCCAAAGTTACTTGGCGTACCAACGAGGCCTTGACCAA
>DOCI01000005.1:3033-5162 GCA_003503535.1 Planctomycetaceae bacterium | reverse complement strand
GGAGGCCTTGACCAAAATGCGCGAGCCAAATGCGATTGACGATAACACGAGCCGATAGCGAAGCCGCCTCTGTTGTAATCGAATTTGCCAACTCCAATCGCCCGCTTCCCTGCTGATAGGGCTCAGGTTCCTCTGTAAGCACGGTGAGAAATCGGCGAGGAATCACAGGGCCGGGTCTGTTGGGGTTCCCTCTGATAAACGAAGGAAGATCACGAGGTTCCGCACGATATTCCATGCGAGTTCCGTCCTGTGGAGTTTTCCCGGCACGAACAACATAGGTCGATTCTTCGGCCAGGGCATTCGCCAGCGGTGTCTCGTAAAAAGGCGTGGAAGCTTTTATTTCCTTAATCCTGACGACAAGTTCATCGATCTTTTCCTGAGGTATCGGCTTTTCTTTTTTCAACTTCGCAATCTTTGCTTCCAGTTTGCCGACTTCTTCCTTCGCGATCCGCACGGGTTCGTACTTTTCTTCACTGATCAAAGGACGCTCAGCGAACCGAGTACTGGCGAAAATTCCAGCCAGGGCATAGTAGTCATCGGCACTAACAGGATCGAATTTATGGTCGTGACAACGTGCACAGGCGACAGTCAATCCAAGAAATGTTCGAGAAACTGCATCGACTCGTTCCTCCCACTCATCAGCGACAATAACTTTAATGATTTCGCATGGCAGCTTTAATTCTTTCCAGTATGTTGGGCTGAGGCTCAGGAACCCAAGGGCAGGCAAATCCTCGGGTCCTGTCTCTGGCATTAAGTCTGTTGCGAGTTGACGTCGAACAAATTCGTCATAGGGCATATCTGCATTGAATGCATTGACGACCCAGTCACGGTAAAGATGCGCCTGACTGGTTTGCGGCAGCCAGCTGGCTGTTCGATCGGTGTACCTCGCCAGATCCAACCACCATCGTCCCCATTTCTCACCATACCCAGGAGTACTTAAGAGTTGATCCACCAGTCGCGAATAAGCCTCACTCGAATCATCATTGATGAAATTGTGAACCTGTTCGCGAGTGGGCGGTAAACCGATAAGATCAAAACTGAGGCGTCTTATCAGCGTGGCACGTTCTGCTCTCAGAGACGGTTTGAGTTCTTTTTGCTCCATAGCCGCCAATAAAAAATTATCTATTCGAGTCTGTGGCCAATCTGGATTATTAACATTGGGAAGATCCTGCTGTTGCACAGGTTGGAACGACCAATGCTTACGACCTTCTACAAAATTGATAGATCCATTTGTCTGTAATGGCTTGTCTGATGATGGCGGAAAATAAGCCCCCTGTGCGATCCACTGTCTCAAGTGATCGATCTCTTGCTCGGGCAGCTTTCCCTTCGGCGGCATCTGTATATCGCCATCGTAGAGGACGGACTCGATCAGCAGGCTTTCATCTGGTTTTCCTGCAACCAGAATCTCGCCGCTGTCCCCGCCCTCGGCAATTGAACTGGCACTGTCGAGGCGCAAACTTCCATGGATCGTTTTGGCCTGAGACGAATGACAGGAGTAGCAATGTTCGCTAAGCAATGGGCGAATTTTTCGCTCGAAGTATTCGAGTTGATCAGCTTCCGAAATTGGCTGTTCCGCAATAGAAAAATCCGTATAACCCAATATCACAATCAGTAAAGAAAACGCGTGTTTCAATTGAAGATACTGAGAACAATTGAGGAGAGGCATCAATTTGGTATTTCCCATTACGAAGGCAGGTGGGACATTGGATTGACGTTCGTCACAAAACGCTTGTGGTTCGATGGTGAGGTACTCATATTGTCTTTAATTCATCCTCAGATTGCAATGTTGGTTGGGGCTTATGGATAGGGTTACCTGAATATTTGATATCGTCAGAATTGACAAAAAGATGCTCTTTGGATTGTCCACTGGTGTGGAATGACCGTTGTCTTCGAGACCAAAGGTTTTACGATGGACCTTGAAAACGATGCATAAGAAATTCTCGTAAACGTACGAGTGCCATAGAGCCTGGCCCTACCCCTGCATTATTTTTGCTCATTGAAAAAACAGGGATTAAAACCGCATTCAGACAAGTTCAGACAACGGTTGCCCATTTTCCTGGACAGCAAAACGGGGACGTCCCTGATGATCGAGGTATTGCGTATCCAGAGGGACATCCATGTGCCGGTAT
>DOCI01000005.1:0-2959 GCA_003503535.1 Planctomycetaceae bacterium | reverse complement strand
ATCCATGTGCCGGTAGATCGTCGCTGCAAGATCGCCCGGAGTAACGGGGCGTTCGGCAATTTCGCCGCCATCTTCACTGCTGGCCCCAATCACCTGACCATGCCGGAACCCCCCTCCCGCCAGACACATCGACATTACCGATGGCCAGTGGTTGCGGCCATCCTGGCTGTTTTGAGTTCCCATGTTCGGTGTCCGCCCGAATTCCCCCATCGCAATAACAAGCACATCATCAAGCAGGCCTCGTTCTTCCAGATCAGACACGAGTGTGGTCAACAGGTGATCAAACAACGGAAGCAACGGCTTCAGGCCTTTGGTAATCCCCCCATAAACTCCACCGGGAATGCCATGATTGTCCCAAGTGCCAGAAGCGGTATGATGACTCAAATCCAGCGTGACAAAACTGACGCCAGACTCAACAAGCCGCCGGGCCAGTAAGGCCTGTTGACACCAGAGATGATCGCCATATCGTTCGCGAACGCTCTCCGGTTCCAGAGACAGATCGAACGCCTGCTTCGCCTTGCCGCCAAGCACGAGATCGTAAGCCCGCTGCTGATAGGCATCAAGTGCCATCTGCGAACCGTTCAAATCGAGACCTCGCTGCAAATTATCCAGGTCCTGCCGCAACGTATGACGATCAAGCAAGCGGTCATGATTCAATCCTGCTGCGAGATTGAACAAATCTGCCCTGGAAGTTTTGTTGAGAGGGTTCCCCAACAGGTCGTACTTCGGTAATTCTGCCGCTAAATTGCCATCAAATGGATCATACTTCTTACCCAGATATCCCCCCCAGGCGACATGCGAGTGGTGTTTGTGAAACGTGACATAAGGGGGCATATCAAGTCGACCGTTGTCTCGATGTCGGGCAACGATTGACCCGATCGCAGGGAACATATGCCCGTTTTTCTTAGTTCTGGGAGCAGCATCCCGGTGACCGGTTTGCATCACTTGATTCGGCTGATGACTGCTATGTTCGGAGTCGACCGAGCGGATGAGGGTAAATCGATCCATCATCGCGGCCTGCCTGGGAAGGTGTTCACAAATGAAAATGCCGGGAACCTTGGTTTCGATGGTCGAAAACGGTCCTCGGTTATTCAGCGGGCGGTCCGGTTTCGGATCCCAGGTATCAATATGGCTCGGGCCGCCAGTCATCCAGAGTAGAATAACACTCTTTTGCCGCATTGGCTGTCCAGCCTGACTCGCCTCAGCCCGCAGTTGCTGTAGTGCCGGAAGCGACAATCCCCCCAACCCGGCAAAGCTGGCTTTGAGCATATTACGACGACTGAAGACACACAGGCCTTCCTGTTCATGAGGATGGAAACTCGTGAAGGCGTGATTATTGTGCTGAAGTTTACGGCAGGACATGGCGTTCGTCCTTAATGGGGGGACGCGAAGCTGAGCGCTTCGATAGTTCTTTTTAATGTTTCAGCAATCAACTTACAAGGTTTCTTCAGTCGTTTTTGCTCGCCAGATCCCTGCACGGCCTGAGTATGATGACAATAACATGGCCAACCAATCGATGCTGATAGACCATTCTGACCAATGAGCAAACAAACTTTACCCAGGCATCAGCTGGAAAAGGCATTACTCGATTCCTCAAACCTCATTCAGAATCGGAAAGTGGAAAGATTCCGCGCCGTTAAGCAAAAACCAATGGCCGGCTTTTCTCCAATGGCGGCCCGTTCACAATCGGTCTCATTGCAAGACAGACAGTTACGGCCCCTGGATGACAACGTCAAAGTCTTCAGCCTGATTCTGAAGATGAAGTTGAATCAACAGGAATTGTTCGTTGTTGTTGCTTTGATGAATAGCCTTAAGAATAGTTTTGTCGACCTCAGTAAAATATCATAGAATTTAAGTTTCGACTCTGACATTCCCAGGAAAGGAGAACTGTATTATGAGAAACAGCTTTGATCGTAGAGGTTTTGCAAAGCGCGCTTCTGCCGCAATGTTAGGCGGAATGATTGGCGGTCGTCTGTTCGACCTTCCATCGTTACTTGCCGATGAAACGGAAAAACCAGACAAACACCTGGTGTTACTCGGGCTGAATGCACTCGCCAGGTGCCATGAAATGAACTATTTCGTGGATGGTCATCGCGGAGCGAGCATGATCTCCGCGCATCTTTTGTGTGAGGACAACCATCTTGACGCCGGTTGCACGTCGCGAATCTCTGAACTGTTTGATCTGAATTGGGCAAAGTCAAAGCTTTGCCAGCCTTTTCCCGAAGCCGATCCCGACCCGAAGGCGATCGAGAAGATTGGCACCGCGCTCGCCGAAGGTGGCACCGTGCTTCGACAAGTCGGACACAACGTGATCTTTGCGATGCTGGCAATAAAGGGGTTTCGCATGCTGCCGGAAGCAGCGACTCCGGAACGAGTCGACGGAGTCTGTGCGTTGATCCGCTCGTTTACGCCATGGCACGACATCGATCCAGACCCGGCCGTCGACCCACCTCTTTTCACTGATGAAGCCGCCTCAGCCAGGTTCATTTTGAACGAAGCCAGCGAATCGATTGATCGTTTCGTCGGATACGGGCAGGGCTTCGCAGGCCATATGCTGACGTTTGGCCAGGCACTTGTCGAACTCGCCGCGATGGGCGACGTAGAATGGGCCGAAAGCTGCCGTGTTGCGTTTCGTAAGTATGTGACCGTTACACGGCTCGGTCCCGACGCGGACTCGCGACTCATTCCCGATCACAAACCGAGCAAACTGCGGCCATCAGAATCGGAGTACTGGGAAAAGCGAGGAGACAAGTCCGTCGGCATTGGCCACGTGTTCAAGTATCCGTATGGGTATTATGATCTGGTTCGAAGAGCCGACGATCCAGAATTGGCCGCCAGATTGGACGCAAAAGCGTATCATCTCTTCTAGAGCATATTCAAAAATCACCTGCAGCGTTAGGCAGGAGCAAACACAGCGTTTTTAGGACATTTTGTGTCCAAGCGACTGCAGATACCATTT
>DOCI01000225.1 GCA_003503535.1 Planctomycetaceae bacterium | reverse complement strand
AGGAAGACCAGAATCACGACTGCCGTTCCAAATACAATCGCACTGCGGATTTCTTTGCTGGCTTCGTAGACTACCTGAATCGCAGGACGCGGAGTTGCCAGTGAGTTGTTTTCTTTCAGGCGACGAAAGATGTTTTCCACATCGACAATGGCATCATCGACAAGCTCCCCCATCGCGACCGCGATTCCCCCGAGCGTCATCACGTTGATTGATAATTCCGTTCCGGTGATATAACCGATCATCCGAAAGACGAGCGTTGTGATGACGAGTGAGAGTGGAATAGCCGTCAGTGTGATGAATGTCGTGCGGAAATTGAGAAGGAACAGGAAGAGAATGATGATCACCAGAAAAGCACCGATCACCAATGCTTCTGCCACATTGAAAATTCCGCGGTCGATGAAATTACGAAGTTGGAATAACTCTGGGTTAATCACGATATCTGCAGACAGAGATGCCTCTGCTTCCGCGAAGGCGATCTCGATTCGATCAGTCAATCCACGCGTGTCAACATGCGGCTGTTTCACGATTGTAAAGACAACACCAGGGCGACCACTCACACTGCCATCACCCCGCTTGAACTCTGCTCCTTCGACGACATGTGCCACCTGTCCGAGTAAAACGGAGCGTTTTTCATTCGCCTTGATCGGAATCTGCTGCAGATCATTCACGACGCGATCAGGTTCCGGCCCTAATCGGCCTAAAATACGAATAGGGCGTTCGGTTTCACCTTGAACGGCGAACCCTCCACTGGTGTTGATATTACTCTCTTTGAGGGCCTGCTCGACTTCCTGTAGAGTGACGTCGTATTCCAGCAAAGCCGCTGGATCAATGCGGACCTGATACTGCTTGCGGTCGCCTCCCAGAATAAAAGCTTCGGCGACTCCGGTCACTTTAAGAATTCTCGGGCGGATGACCCAGTCAGAGATTGTCCGCAAAGTCAGTCGACGTGAAGCTTCCGAGGGGAATTCGACGGTGTGATCTGTACCTTCGATTGTCAGGATTGCGTTCCGATCTTGCGACACCTCGAATTGCTCATCACTCTGTATTTCCTGCTCCCACGAGACATTCTCTAAAGGGACAGGCTCCCAGGTTTCATGGCGATGTCGGTCGATTGGTCGCCAGACTTTGAGCATCGCTTCTGCGTTTTCTTGTGGTACGGCTTCGACTAGCAACCCTGTTTTTCCGATTGGATACAACTCACCATCATTTGGCCCCTGTTGTCGATAGATACCAGCCACGACAATCTGTCCCATGATGGAAGCTGGCGGAGTCATTTGTGGACGAATTCCCTCTGGAAGGATCCCGTCCAGCGTCGTCAGTCGTTCCTGCACGGTCTGTCTGGCAGATTTAATTTCCGTATCCCAGTCGAACTCGATGTAAATCACATTCAGACCAGCCGTCGACTGACTTCGCACCGCCTGGACGCCACTAGCTCCCAGTAAGGCAATTTCAATTGGCTGAGTGACCAGCGTTTCCACTTCCTCTGTCGCCAGCCCGGGACATTCGGTAATGATGATCACACGAGGCCGATCGAGATCGGGAAACACATCGATCGGCATTTGTGTCGCCAGATAGGAGCCGTAAACCAGCATCGCCATGCTGATCACTAGCACGAGCAGACGGTAACGCAGAGAGAATCGGATGATGGCGTTTAACATTGATGTTTTTCGAGTTTAGATGATTGATTGCTTGCCGGGCCGTTGCAGTTTTTCGAGATGCGACCTATCAAAATTAGTGTGCCGCATGGACGGTGCCATCCGCATGAACATGGACGTCAGCACGCATACCGCTGGCTGCCTGGGCTTTGAGAACGCGGTTCAATGAAGCAGCTGCCCCTTGAGCCAGATAGAGTCCCGGCGTAATCGTGCCATCATTGGCAATGACGGTGTTCAACCGATCTTCATGGAGAATCTGCACGGAGAGCCGATTGAACAGATCGCCATTTTGTTGAAAGACATACGCTTCCGGCCCCTCACGTACAATACCCGCACTTGGAAGCACAATCACATCAGTCATCTCTTCTACAGGCACGTGCAATCGAACGCGTTGCCCCGGACGAAATCGCCAGACGACAAACGTCTCGTTATTCTTGTCATAAGCTCTTGCCTGATTCGCGAGAGGGACAAAGAAATCGAATGTCCGACTTGCTGTGTCGATGGAATTTGAGAGGTAACGGATTTCAAATGTCTGCTCCAAAGTCGGCCAGTGGTCCTCCACATCTTCTGCGAACTCCACTTCAATCGGCCAGCGATTCTGAGCGGCTCGTTCCAGATAGGGAGCTTCGCGTTTGAAGGCGTGACCTTCAATGTAAAGGGAACTGTGATCTGAAAGCGTCGAGAGCAATTGTCCTGCTTGGACCTGTTGCCCTAGAGTTGCATTGAGTTGCTGAACTTCATAAGCGAATGTCATGGATTCATCGTTTACGGGTTGAAATGAGGCCAGTTGGATTCTGTTTTCCGATTCCGCAAGCTTGACAGCAGGAGGGGCGACCACATCGATCGTTGAGATAAATTCTCCTTCAGAGACTTTTTGGATATCCGTCGTACTTAAGCCTCGCGTAAGTAGATCCTGACGATAGGCTTGAATCACCGTTTCCTGTCGTCGGAGCTGGTTTTCCAGTTCGATAATTTTGGTCTTGGGAATCCCGCCAGATTCCGCCAGCGGTCTTAGTCGATCCAACTGTTCCTGAATGAGTTCGATTTCCTTATTGGAGCTGAACAATTCCTTTTGTGTGTTCTGCAGGTACTCACTGAACAATCGCAACGTAAACAGGCGATCTCCGGGGCGGACGGTTTCACCCGGAAACGCGTGGACCTCGAGCACGACACCAACAGCCGGGGATGTGACTCCCCGATCCGAGCGACCAGGCCGATCCACAATGGCTCCGGGAACCTGAATTTTCCTCCAGTAGGTTTGTGGACGGGCAGGTCTGGAAATCAATCCGAGATTCTTTCGAGCTTGAGCAGAAAGCTTCAAAACTTTGGGATCTTCAACCGGC
>DOCI01000226.1:3260-4217 GCA_003503535.1 Planctomycetaceae bacterium | reverse complement strand
AAGTATGTTGCCCGACTTCCCGGCAAAAGGTGAGCTATTGATCGTAAAGCTCATCGAAATCGTCGGCTCGTCCACTTTGATTCGCGGTAATGCCTCGGTGATCGAAGGATGAGCAATCGTGTCTCCAATATCAGGGTCGGGCAGTCCGACCAGAGCGACCAGATCGCCAGCGCTCGCCTGAGGCACAGCCGCACGGCCCAGATTGTTGAAGACTTCGACCTGTTCCACTGTGGAATTCACACGAGAACCGTCTGCTCGCATCAGCACAACTTTTTCGCCGGTATTCACTTTGCCGGCCAGAATTCGTCCCGTGGCAATTCGTCCAACATACTTCGACCACTGCAATGTCGTCACCATCATCTGGAACGGATCATCCATCGCCACAGTCGGTGGTGGCACATGTTCGATAATCATGTCGAGCAGCGGACGAATGTCTCCAGTGTGATCTTTCGGATCGTGTGTCGCAAAGCCGCTGCGTCCACTCGCGTAGACATACGGGAAGTCGAGAACTTCGTCGCTCGCTCCCAGTTCGACCAGGAGGTCGAAAACCTGCGACAGGACTTCATCGGGGCGACAATCCGGGCGGTCAATTTTATTGATGACGACCAGCGGTTTCAGATTCTGTTCGAGTGCTTTTGAAAGCACAAATCGCGTTTGCGGACGGGGCCCTTCAAAGGCATCGACCAGTACGAGAGCACCATCAGCCATACTGAGTACACGCTCGACTTCTCCACCGAAGTCGGCGTGACCAGGGGTGTCGATGATGTTAATCTTCACCCCTTCGTAGTTCAGGGCGATGTTCTTGGCAAGAATCGTGATGCCTCGTTCGCGTTCCAGATCGTTGGAATCGAGAATACAGGCTTCCTGCAGTTGGGAATCCCGGAATTGACCGGACTGCTTGAGCAGACTGTCGACCAGGGTGGTTTTTCCATGATCGACGTGGGCGATAATGGCGAT
>DOCI01000226.1:0-3150 GCA_003503535.1 Planctomycetaceae bacterium | reverse complement strand
TCAACGTGGGCGATAATGGCGATGTTGCGGATGTCTGAACGTTGCATACTGATATCGACTCTTGTTACGGTTCTTCGGATACGGTTAACGGTTTTTCCGCGGAATGTTTGACGGTGGGCCGGGCTTCCCTCGGGAAGTCGAGTGGCAGGAACCGGAGGAGCATTCTTTTCCGGTCTCACTGGCAAGCGATGTGTCTTCGTATCGTCGTCAACTCCTTTTCACGCGATGCGGGGATTATACGGCTTTTCCGGGAAACATCACCGTCAGTCTTGACTTTTTTTGCAATCTTTCTAGGAATGATTCCCTTCGAATCAATACATTCCGATGCCTCAGCTGCTGATCAGTGTTCGTTCTTCCATCGAAGCAACTGCTGCGATAGCAGGAGGTTGTGACGTTCTGGACATCAAAGAACCCCAAAACGGCCCCCTCGGAATGGCATCCGCTGATGTGATCGCTCAGATTTTCAGCCAAATCCCTCCTGAGCATTCCGACATTCTGAAAAGCGTTGCCTTGGGAGAATTACACGACTGGCCAGCCGATCGACGGCCAGACTCTATTTTGAGTCAAGCAAATATCCTCAAAGTCGGCCCCGGCAACAACGAGCAAATTGTAGACTGGATACAATCACTAAAAGCCTTGATTCACCGCTTTCAGCATCAGCAAATCCTGACCGATCAATTCATCGCCGTTATCTATGCCGACAGTCCACTCGGACAATTGATCCTGAGTCAAACCGCGGAAGACCAGCAGGAACTCTTTCAAAATCTCCGTGCCTTCGGCTGCACCGGCTTACTGATTGACACTCAACATAAAACAGTAGGTTGCTTAACGAAACACGCCACCGAGACCCAACTCCTGCAATTTTGCAACCACTGCCAACAGACAAACCTAACCTCCGCCCTCGCAGGCTCCCTGCAACTGGAAGAGGTGACGAAATTGATCAACTCCGGAATCAACCCCAACTACTTCGGCTTCCGCTCCGCGGCCTGTGTATCAGGCATCAGAACGGATGAAATAGATGTAAAGCGTGTCGGGCATCTAAAGAGAAGCCTCAGTTAACGAATAAATTTATCGATTGGGTGGCACGTCCCAGAACGAAGTGATGGGCGTGGCATTTCCAGGAAATGCTTCCTCAAAAATGAGTGCCATGCTTGCATCGCGAACCAGGGCAAGCATGATTCGGGGTGAATTCGAAAAACCGATGTTAATATCATCTAAGGGTAGCCCAGAGAATCTCGCAGAGTTCTCTGGGAGGCGCAGCCAGAGTACGAATGGCTGTTTCCTTATGAGCCGAGGTATCGGGAGTAGAGTGTTTTGGCGGTGTTGAGATCTTCGGTGCCTTTGATGATGGCGCGGCGGTCCTGGAAAAGATGGATTTCAATTTCTGGTTGGTCGGCTGGTTGGAACCAGAGCAGGAATGGATTTAATTTGGTGGAGCCAATGGTGTCCCAGAGTTGTTGCTGTTGCTTGAGATCGATGGTTTTGCCGGGGCTGGGTGAGATTTGGACGGCATTTCGTCCGCAGAGGATTGTAGATTGACTGGTTCGTTCGCCGCGGAGCCAGAGTCGCTCGTGTTGATTGCAGGCTGGGCAGCTTTGGTTGTCGGATAAACTGGAAAGGTCGATCTGCTGAAAAGATCCTTCCCAGAGATCGACGATAGTCATGCGTTGATCGATGAGCTGACCAGCAGAGGCGATCCACTGCAGCGCCCGCGTTGCCTGAAGAGAGGCGATGACATTGACGGCTGGGCCGATGACACCGGCGGTGTCGCAGGTTTCGGTTTGTGGGGGCTCTTCTTCGAGAATACATCTCAGGCAGGCTGTGCGGTGAGGGATGACGGTGAAGACCTGTCCGCGTGCCGCGATGACGCCGCCGGAGATCCAGGGGGTGTTCGATTCGAGAGCGTAATCGTTCAGGAGGAATCGCGTTTCAAAGTTATCGGTGCCATCCATGATGAGTGTGCAGGAGGCGAGTAACTGCTCGATGTTGGAGGCATGCAGGTCTTCGACATGGGATTCGATGACGATTTCAGAATTGATTCGCCGCAGCTTCTTCTGAGCGGCGATCGCTTTGGGCAGATGAGCAAGGACATCGTCTTCATCAAACAGATGTTGCCGCTGAAGGTTGGAGAGATCGACGAAATCGCGATCGATGATTCGTAGATATCCAACACCTGCTCTTGCGAGAGTTTCGGCCAGAACCGAGCCGAGTGCCCCGCAACCGACGATGGCAACGCGTGCATTTTGCAGCTGTTTCTGGCCTGCTTCACCAATGCCGGAGAAGAGGGTTTGCTTGCGGTAGCGATCGAAATTTCCAGAGCAATCAGTGGTCATAAATTCAAACAGAAAGAGCAGAAAGAATGTGGGGAATTCTAGCGACAGTGTGGGTTAGTAGAGCGAGAATGTCTAGTGGGTTGATTGGCCAGTGTTGAGTGGCTAGTGGCCAGTGTGGTTGAGTGTTGAATGTTGAGGGTTGAGAAACAAGATCTGCGATTGAAATTACATTGTGGGTTTCATTGTCATCTGGTCACTGGGCTCTAGCCACTGGGCATTTTCGGGAAGTGGCCAGTGTGGTTGAGTGTCGAGAGATGGAAACAGGGGGCTTCGAATCCCGTATTGAAATACAATGTTCCTCATTTTTCCATACTCTAACCTCTCCCCTCTAATCTCTAACCCCCACTGGCCTCTAGCCACTGGCCACGCATCAATCGAGCGCAACAAAATCGGGTGGGGTGAACCATCAAACATTTTATACAGAAGGGAAACTTATGTCAGTGATCAGTGAGCGGGGGGAGCGGGTGTTTTTGCCGCGGATGGGGCGGGAGGATTTCTGGAAGATGCTGCATGAGCATTACGCGGGGGATCATGCCGGTCGGTGGAAGTCGCTGGCGATTCTGGCGCTGCGTGAGAATGCGGGGTGGCCTCTGGAAACGATTGGGGCTGTGTTTGGGCATCATCGTGGACATGTTTCGAGGATTCTGAAGAAAGTCAAACGCGAATTGCGGGAGACGTTCGAGCAGTCTCCTGAGTGGTTGGGGATGGGGGATGAAGAGGACTGTTCAGAGCGTGGTTGTTCGGAGCGGGGGTTTTCAAATCCGAATCGGGAAAGAGGCTAGTGTTGAGTGGCCAGTGGCCAGTGTGGTTGAGTGTT
>DOCI01000332.1:14228-17289 GCA_003503535.1 Planctomycetaceae bacterium | reverse complement strand
CACGAAGCGCAAGCGAGTGTGTGATTCATACAACCTTTGTTGACACACTCGCTTGCGCTTCGTGCTTGTATGATTTCGTTCTCGCTCTGGCTTACCGCAGTTCCTGGAAGCACTGGCGGATCATATAGATGATGAGCAGGGAGCTGAGCAGGAACATGACGTCCATCGTGATGCTGAAGCCGGCGAAGGGAACTCCGACGATCATATCGGTAATTGACATGAGCGCTACTAAACCTGCGGCGATGGCCGATGCGAATAGTAAGCGGCGAATTCCAGTGGACATAACGATTCCTTGATGTCGTTCTCGGTGTATTGCTGATTCTTGCAAGTTGCGGTGTTCAACTCAGACTTGCGAACTCTCGGTCGTTAGAAGATAGATTTTCGAGAAGTGTCCCGAAAGTATAGCCCGCAGAGCTCATGGAATACCAGCGGTTTTCGAGGATTGTTCAGTCAGGAGAGTGCGAAATTGCCGATTGCACCGCTTCGGACGAATACGATCCCTGAAATCCCGGTCGTTCTGAGCAGATTCCATCGAAATGGCAGCATTCTGCAGGGAACTCATTCTTTGGTCATCTTTAGATAAGTATTGGCGTAGCGCCTGCCGAATTCCCGGTAGGATTCAGCATTGAAGTGAACCTGATCGCCTTTGTGTGTCAGTCCGTTGGCAGGGACGAAAGCGGTGTGAGGTACTTTTTCTGGCAGTGTTTCATGCGCCTCATTGACTCGCTTTTTGTCTGCTGACCAGGGTCGTTCTGGGAATTGTCCGAGTTGTCCTGCGATGAAGGGGACCTCTGGAGCGTCGAGATCTTTCCGCAACCGGGCGATCAATTCGTGGAGCTTCTGTTCATACACAACACTCTGTTTTGGATTCGAATCCGACTCTCCCTGATGCCACAAAATTCCCTTCAGCTGTCCGGCTTTCATGGCCATACGACAGCGTTTGAGCATGTCGTCATAAGGGTGTGACTTCGTCTGTGCGTGATAGCCACCTGGCTCCCAGGAGGAGATCGGTGAGCCGCCAACGGCACAGGGAATTAAGCCGACAGTAATCTCTGAATTCTTTTCCGCAATGATCGTTCCAAATGTTTTTCCAATCCCGACCCCGACCATCGACGGTTTATCAAAATGGAGTGGATCGACTGCGGGCTGCCATTTTTGTTCCTGGGTGAAGCAGAGGACACGGGGCTGTGGAGTCAGGTCTTCTTTACTCACCTTCCCTCGCCCAGCCATATTGGACTGCCCGATGAGCAGAAACAGATGAAACTGTTCAGGAGCCGGCAGCTTGGCTTCGTCCTGAGCAAAGAGGGGAGTCATCGAATTGAACGTCAAAACGCAGGAAGACAAGACAAAGAGAAATAAACGACTCAGGTACATAGAACCACTTTCTGTTATCAGGAAGTCAACAATTGCTTATCGCCAAGGCTTTATATGATAGCAGACTTTGACATCGCAGGCACTTAAAGAAGTCCGGGCATTTGACTGGCTGGGAATGTTTCAGTGAACCGAATATCCTTGAATGATGACAAAATATGATACTGCACTTTATGCCCCACTCCTGTGGACGGGGGAATCGGACGAAGTTTTGCGAGATGTGACGCTCATCTGCGAGCGGGGCCTGCTTGTGGATATTGTTGCGGGTCGTTCACGAGGTGCAACTGATTCTGGCAATGCAGCCATTATTCCGCCACTGGTGAATGCGCATTGTCATCTTGAGTTCAGTCAGTTGAAGCAGCCTTTTCGAACAAATCGGCCATTCTCGAATTGGATTGGTCAGACGATGCAGGCAAGACGCGAGAATGTCGATGCTGCCTCATCAATTCGGGCAGGGATTGAAGAATCGGCAGAAGCGGGAGTCGGTTTTCTGGCGGATGTGAAAACTCAGTCAACGGACTGTTATCCCGAAGCCGAAGAGGCCGGGCCGGAAGTCATTCTGTTTCAGGAAGTGATTGGTCTGACGGATGAAGCGGTCGCGAGTCAACGGGAGTTGATTTCTTCGTTCTTGCAGGAAGTGGGGCGTTTCCGATTGGGGCTGAGTCCGCATGCCCCGTTTACGGTTCGACCTGATTTGCTTGAGTTTTGTGTGGAGAAGTCTCGGGAAGCCGAGTTGCCTTTGATGATGCATCTGGCAGAGACGAAAGCGGAGCTGGAATTGCTGGCAGAGGGAACCGGCGAACTGGTTGACATGCTGAGTCAATTCGGAATGTGGTCGGCTGGCATGTATCCAGCCGGGACCAGGCCGCTCGATATATTAACAATGCTGGCGAAGGCTCCCCGGGTGTTGCTGGCTCATGGGAATTATCTGGATGAGCAGGAGATACAATTTCTGGCAGATCATCCGCAGATGCACATCGTTTACTGTCCGCGGACGCATCATTATTTTGAACATTCGCAGCATCCGTGGCAATCGATGCTGGAGGCTGGTGTGAATGTTGCGCTCGGGACGGATGGTCGAGGTTCAAATCCGGATTTATCGATCTGGAATGAAGTTCGGTTTCTAAAACAGCAGTTTCCCGATGTGGAACCGAGGAGACTTCTGAAAATGGCTACGATCAATGGGGCAAAAAGTTTGGGGATGGATACGACGATTCAAATTGGACGTCCCGCGAACTGGACCATGCTTATTCAGAAAAATTCAGAAGCGAAACCGATGACATCATTACAGAATTTGCTTCAGGCTGAAGTTTGGGCGCATGGGGATCAAAATTAAATTTATGGATTGAAGTTTTGTAAAACGCCAAATCTTGAATAAGAACCACGGATGGGCACGGATCAGCACAGATTGCAGGGAATCCGTCAAACTGAATCCGCTGAATTAAATAACCGCCAAGACGCCAAGGGAAACAAGGAGATCTTTTAAAAAACGAGATCAGCAAGCTCCTGTTTCGCGAAGCCGGGTTCGTGTGACAAACAGAACAGGGCTGCAAAAGCATTATCGCACTAAATGACGGTGGGCAATTGTTGGACACTTGTCGAACGATTAAACAGGAAATTATTGATTCCAGGGTGGCACGACCCTGAGCAGAGCGAAGGGCGTGGTTGTTTGCAATCCCCACGCCCATCA
>DOCI01000332.1:10717-14136 GCA_003503535.1 Planctomycetaceae bacterium | reverse complement strand
CGCCCATCACTTCGTTCTGGGACGTGCCACCCGGAATTCACTTCCTTAAGCGGATGCAAAATGTCTGAGTCTATCTGAGTTCATCTGTGGTTCTTATTTTATTAAATAGAATGATTAGGGTAACATGTACTGCTCCAATTGGAGCAAGTTCAATTCGTCCATTCGGACATCACTTCTTTCGGGATTTCAGCGATGACAGCGAATGCCATTCACGAGGTTTATCCGTATTTGCGGGTTCGCAATGCGTCTGCGGCGATTGAGTTTTATCAGCAGGCGTTTGGAGCCGTGGAAGTGTTTCGGCTGGCGGAGCCGGGTGGGCGGATTGGTCATGCGGAACTGAAATTTGGATCGCAGACGGTTATGCTTTCCGATGAGTATCCCGAGTATGGCATTCAGGGGCCTGAAGCGTTTGAGGGGACGGGATCGTCGGTGCATCTGCATGTTGAGGATGTGGACGCGATGACGAATCAGGCTGTGGCAGCCGGGGCGAAACTGGTGATGGAGCCGAAGGATCAGTTTTACGGCGAGCGTTCGTCGAAAGTTCTTGATCCGTTTGGTCACGAATGGTTGCTCGGCTCTCACATTGAAGATGTTTCGCATGAGGAAATGCAACGGCGTTTCAGTGCGATGTTCGAGTAGTGCTCAGTTTCAATGACATAATAGGGTGCCACTGGCTATGCCAGTACATTGGAACTTAAGAGTTCGTCTCGACATGCACTGGCGAAGCCAGTGGCACACATCCCTAAGCTTTAATTGGAACAATCCAGTAGAACGAATTTGATTTTACACTGAAGATATAACATGTCCGACCAGCCAAATATTATTTTTATTATTACCGATCAGCAGCGGTTTGATACGATCAATGCGTTGGGGTTTCCCTACATGGAAACGCCGAATCTGGATCGGCTGGTGAATGAAGGAACGACGTTCACGAACTGTTTCATCACGGCTGCTTCCTGTGCGCCGGCTCGGGCGAGTCTGTTTACCGGTTATTATCCGCATACGACTGGCGTGCTGAAGAATGCGGATTTGTGGCGACGGTCGTGGATCGAGAAGTTGGCTCAGGTTGGGTATCGGTGTGTGAATGTCGGGAAGATGCACAGTTATCCATATGATACGCCGCTCGGTTTTCATGAGCGGTTTGTTGTTGAGAATAAGGACCGTTATCTCGAAGAGCGGTTTTATTTTGACGAGTGGGACAAAGCTCTGCAGATTCGCGGGCATGTTAAGCAGCAGCGGGAACTGTATCGCAAGCGGGCTGATTATCGGGATGCCCTCGGCGCGTTCGACTGGGAACTGCCAGAAGATTTGCATAGCGATATGTTTGTCGGAGATATGGCCTGCTGGTGGCTGGACTCGAAACCGCTCACGCAGCCTTTGTTTCTGGAGATCGGATTCCCGGGACCGCATCCGCCCTACGACCCGATTCCCCGTTATGCCGAGTCTTATCTGAAAAAGGATCTGCCACTATTAGAGGTGACTCAGGAAGAACTAGCCGGGCAGCCGGAACCGTTTAAGGAATTGCGAACGCATAATCAGGAAGTCGATCACGATTCGGTAGTGCTGGAGTTGAATCCAACTGAAGAGCAACGGCATCGTCAGCGGGCTTACTACCTGGCGAACGTAACGATGATCGATGAGAAGGTTGGCAAGATTCTCAATACGCTCGATCAAAAGGGGTATCTGGAAAATTCGATTGTGATATTCACGTCCGATCATGGCGATTGTCTGACTGATCATGGTCACAGCCAGAAATGGACGATGTACGATACGATCACAAAAATGCCGCTGGTGGTGTGGTCGCCGGGGCGGATTCCTGCGGGGCAGAAGATTGAGGGATTGTGTCAGCAGATGGATATTGGTCCGGCAATTCTGGAACTGGCGGGAGCGGAAGTGCCTGCAGGTCTGGAAGCGCGTTCGATTCGACCAGCGATGTTTCAGGAAGAGTGGCAGGAGCGGGACTATGTGTTTGCCGAGCAGGCTCAGGATGGCATTCTGACTGGAACGCAATTCATGACCATGGTTCGCAGCAAGGACTGGAAGCTCGTTCACTTTCTCGATGAGCCCTGGGGACAGCTGTTTGACCTCAAGAATGATCCGACGGAAGTCCTAAATCTATGGGATGACGAGAATTTCATCGATCAGAAACGCGAACTGCTCGGCGTGCTGAGAGAATGGAGGATCCGCAGTGGATACGAAACTTCTGACTGGGCGGCTGAGTGGCGGTAAAATTGAGAAATCCGTCAGAATTCCCACAAATGTCATTTTTGCATTTTTGAAACCCGATTCAATTACATGTTGAATCAGAATTCAAAAAGGACGATACTATGGGTTAAGGGTTTAATGTTGAGTGTTGAGAGTTTTCAAGCCAACTGAACCTTCTACCTGAAACCCGAGACCCTAACCCCCAAACCCGAATCTTTCATGGTAGGACGACCGAAAAAATTCGATGAGCAGCAGGCGTTAGCCTCTGCCTTGGATGTCTTCTGGAAACGAGGCTATGAAGCGGCTTCCTGTGAAGAGTTGCTCGAAGCGATGGGCATCAATTCCGGCAGCATGTACTCGACCTTTGGAGATAAGAAAGCCCTCTACGAGCGAGCTTTTGAGCTGTACGCCAACGATGTGTTTTTTCGAACTCAGGAGATCCTGAACGGACCGTACACTCCGCTGGAGAATGTTCGGACGTGGGTGCGTGGCTGGCAGGAGTTTCAGGAAGAACATGACTGCAAAGGATGTCTGGTCAGTCACACGATTATTGAATTTGGAGCCAGCGAGAACGCCGTTGGTCTGCGAGCCCGGAAGTTGATTGCTGATATGCGAGCGATGCTGCAGGAGAAACTGCAGGAAGCTCAAGATCAGGGCGAACTTCCCGAGGGACATCGACCGGAGGATCTGGCGACGTTCTTTGTGAACACCGCTCATGGAATGACAGTCGTTGCTCGATCTGGATCGGGAGAACAGGATATCCCCGGCATCATCCGCACGATGCTCGTCCTGCTGGGGGAAAAGTCTGGCAATAAAATCGATACTGAGCAACAGACCACAGCCGAGTTTATCAGCTCAAACTAACGACGTTTTCATGTCGATGATTAACGATTATTTCGCGGTGATGGTTCAAGGAGGAACCAATGCGAAACCCTTCAAAATTTCCTGCCATAACATTCGATGCTGCAGCCGTTTTGCAACAGTATCTTGTGGGGCACAACCACACACTGATTAAAACAGGCCTGCTGTTTGTGATAATCCTCACTCTCTGCGGCGGCTTTCCGGTGAATGCACAGGAGTTGATCACCAGCGAAGCTCCGCCTTTTCGCCCTGATTATTCGGAAACTCAAACCGCCCAATACTGTTCCCCTTATGCAGAAATCTGGGAACGGCAATTCCTGCCGGAAGGTTTCATTTATGGAACTTATTGGGCC
>DOCI01000332.1:0-10644 GCA_003503535.1 Planctomycetaceae bacterium | reverse complement strand
GTGCCGCAGAGCCGAGACTGTCGACGCAGATTGTCAATGTGAGTGGAGATCAAACCTATGTCGAGTCAACAATGGGGGGGCGTCTTGGCCTGTTTCGTTTTGGCCCGCACGATACTCCGGAAGGATTTCAGTTCGACCTGCTCGGCGGTGCCAAGTTGCGTCAGAACTGGGGTGATCTGGATGTGATCGCAACCGACTATCGCTACGACTTGCTCGGAACTTATGGAGATGGGCCGCATCGCTATAAGTTCGGGTTTTATCATGTCAGTTCGCATCTTGGTGATGAGTTTCTGCTGAACAATGTTGGCTTCAATCGGTTGAATTATTACCGAGATGCGTTCGTCTTCGGCTACTCCTATTACGCATTTCCCGAGTTACGATTATATGCCGAGACGAGCTGGTCGTTTCATAATGAAATTTCCGAACCCTGGGAATTCCAGTTCGGGTTCGATTACGGTCCGACATGCCCAACAGGGCCTCAGGGAAAACCTTTCATCGCCTTCAATACTCATCTTCGCGAGGAAGTCAACTTTGGTGGAAACGTTGCTTTGCAGGCCGGTTGGGCCTGGAAGGGTGACAACATCACAGCGGGAACGCTCCGTACGGGACTCTATTATTACAACGGGGAAAGCCCGCAGTTTTCATTCTACGATGAACATGAAATGCAGATTGGCGTTGGGTTGTGGTACGACTATTAATCGAATTGAGTCGAATGCAAATGGTCGACTGAAAGAGTATTTTTCTGTTGTTGAGTCAAATTGATAATCAGTGCAAAGGCAAGCATTGTTGCGAGCAGATTACTGCCGCCGTAGCTGAGCAGGGGGTGCGAAATCCCCTTGGGAGGAACGAGCGAAGTCACAACACAGACATTGATCGCCGCCTGAATGACAATGCCCGCAAGCAGAGTTCCGGCTAAGGCAAAACGTTCGCGATCCTGCTGTACTCTTTGCACAAGTTTGATTCCACACAAGAAGAGCAACAGCCACAGAGAAATTGTCGCCAGCGTGCCAACCAGTCCAAGCTCTTCTCCAATCACGGCAAACACAAAGTCAGTGTGCGATTCCGGCAGAAAACTCAGTTTCTGTAACCCTCGCCCCGGGCCAATCCCCCACATTCCTCCCGAACCGATAGAGAGCAGACATTGCTTCACCTGATATTGAGCATTCTCCCAGTTCCCGAGAGCGGTGACGTAATCCATGACACGTTTTAACTGGTATGGACGATAGAGCATCAATCCGCCCAGCACGGGTACCATACAGCTGAATCCCGCAACGAATAGCTTGAGCGGAAATCCCGCTAAGAACAAATAGCAGGCTCCCATGCAAAAGACGATAGCTGCGGTCCCGAGATCAGGCTCTATCGCAATGAGCACAGGAGTGATGAGAATCGCGATAAAAGCAATGCCGTTAGCCAGGGTATAAGTGCGCTGTCGTGACCAGCGGGACATCGTGGCCAGAAACAAAGGCAGGAGGATTTTCATAAATTCAGACGGCTGTAACGAGACCGGGCCAAGATGAAACCAGCGGCGGGCTCCATTGATCTTTACTCCCAGTCCGGGAATCAGAACCAGAGCCAGTAACCCAAGTCCAGCCAGATACATCCAGGGAGCCAGCTTCAGAATCAACCGTGTCGGCAGATTGATGACCGTGAGAAACATCACGCCCGCCAGACTCAAAAATGTCAGGTGTTTGACCAGGTAATCAGTCCGCAATTCCAGGACGCGGGTCGCGCCTGTTGAGGAGAAAACCATCATCGTGCCCAGCCCGAGCAGCGCAATCATCGCCATTATAAACCCGTCACGGGCCAACGGCTTTTCAGAGGTTGCGGGGAGTGTTGTCATGGGTTTCATTCGAGCCCGTAGGTTGGGTTAGCGAAGCGTAACCCAACAGGAATTTTGATTGGGGGATAATCTGTTGAACTGCGTCCAATCATGCTTGCCCTGCTGCGTGATGCGAGCTTGGCACCCGGCCACGCCCATCACTTCGTTCTGGGACGTGCCACTCACTTAGTATCGAACCGTATGTTCAATGAACATCAGGATTGAACATTGATGCGTACAAGCGTCAATTTTGAGAGGATCGGCAGAATCGATTTAAGCGGGGGAATCGTTACGCTTTGGAGTCAAGTTGCAGATTCATACGAGAAGTGATTAACTCCCGAAGTTCATTTTGAATCTCTTCAGGCGAGCGGGCTTCTCCCGAGGGAGTGAGGCAGGAAACGGCTTGCCAGGCTTCATTCTGTTCACACAATTCGAGATAGACTTCCCGAACTCCGCCCAGATAATCGCAGTCAGATTCATGCAGGTCGGTCACCTGTTCGGTGTAATGACGAGCATTTTTCATTGCGACCCTTTCGGCTGAGATTTCAGCAGGTAAGTCGAGAACAATCACCAGATTTGGTCGCGGAACTCCAAAGACCTCATACTCAAGTTTCTGAATCCACTCCAGGAATTCCGCTCGTTCGGTTCCCTGAAGGCGGGCTCCCTGATGCGCGAAGTTGGAGCCGACGTAGCGATCGGAAATCAGCAGTTCGGATCCATTCAGCTTTTCGAAAATCAATTCCCGCGATTCAAATCGCTCTGCGGCATACATCATGGAGATGGGAATCGGGTGCAGGTGTTGCAGTTCGCCAAATTGTCCATCCAGAAATCGACCAATCTGCCGACCGATGAGTGTTTCACCATAACGAGGAAATGTAATGGAAGAGGTGCCGAGACCCGACTGCTGAAAGTATTCATGCAGGGCGGCAGTCTGGGTTCCTTTACCGGACCCATCGATTCCTTCGATCGCGACAAAATATGACAAACTGAATCTTTCAAATGGTGCCGAGTTATATTCGACGAGATTTATGTCCGTAGGACAGGCTTCCAGCCTGTCTATATAGGGGTAGCAAGCGAGAGAGCGTCTGACGAATTCGCAGGTTTAGATTCATCAGGTCAGGCAGTGCCTGACCTACAGAAATGAGTGGCCTGAAATTGACAACTCCAGAATTTTAATTTGCAGACGAGCTTTTATCCAGACAGGCTGGAAGCCTGTCCTACATTTTGAATGGAACCTCGATGCCTGCTCACTTCTTAGTCTCAAACTGAGAAATGGATTCCTCTACCCCAGGCAGAATGCAGAAATAGGTGTCCAAACGGCTGGTTTCCATAACATCAACAACACCGGGAGCCAGTTCGCAAAGGGCGAGTTCTCCATTAATCCGTTGGAGATGACGATGCAGATGAATCAACTTGCCAATGATGGAAGAGGTGATCCATTCGACACCTTTCATCGAGAGGACAATCTGATTGTAGCCGAGTTGGTCGACGATATGCATCAACTCGAATCCGAGCTGTTCGACGTTATCTTCTTCGGAAAGTCGAGGGTGCTTGAAACGTACCACCGCGATTTTCCCGTTCGGTTCGAGCGAGAAATAAAAGGGTTGGAAGTTTTTTGTGTGATCACTCATGGTTTGGCCCGCCGCGAGTTGCTGAAAGATGGTCTCGGAATGCCTGATGGCCCGTTACGGTTTGAAACGATCCAATCTCCGATTTCTTCCCGGGAAATTCGACGGGCACATAACGTTCATCGGTTCCGCGAACCCAGCCTTCCTGCTTTTGGGAGAGACGCTCCACAAAAACCTGAGATGCCTGCCCAATTCGCTCTCGATAATAATCTTCCGCCAGATCCCGCTCCAATTCACTCAGTCGAGCCACGCGCTCTTTAATGACCTGTGGGGGCAATTGATCGGCAAAATCAATCGCCTTCGTCCCTTTTCGGCCGCTGTATGGAAAAACATGCACTTTCATAAACCGTGCCTCCCGGCAGGATTGTAACGTTTCTTCGAACTCGGCTTCAGTTTCACCCGGAAAGCCGACAATCACGTCGGTAGTAAAGGCGGGATGGTCGAGCCGCTCCCGCATTTGTTGCAGTTTTTCCTGAAAACGAGCCATGTTATACCGCCGCCGCATCCGTCGCAGTACGGTTTCAGAACCACTTTGCAGAGCCGGGTGAAACTGAGGGCAAAGATGCTCGCAGTTAGCCGCTGCTGAGATGAACTCGTTATTGATTTCAACCGCTTCAATACTGGAGAGTCGCATTCTCCAGTTTCCTGGGATTTTGTCCAGTTTCTCGAACAAATGCCATAAGCGAAACGGAGCTTTCCCTGATTTCCCTCGAGTCGTGTCGACTCCGTAATGACCGACATGCACACCGGTGATGACGATTTCCAGATAGCCATTATCAATCAATCGACGAACTTCGTCTTCGATTTCCTGAGGAGAACGACTCTGTAAACCCGGACGGACAGAGGGGATAATGCAATATGTACACTTGAGAATGCAGCCATCCTGCACTTTCACATAAGCCCGTTTTCGGCCTTCGAATTCACTGATGCCAACCGGCATATCGTAAATTCCATGACGCTGCAGAATGTCGGGAAGTTCCCGCTTATTGGTCACCACCTCAAAAACGCCCGGCAACTTTGCCAGATCCTGAGGCTCCCGGGTTGCATAACAGCCCATCACTAATGTGCGGGTTCCCGGATTTTTCCGGGAGAGTTGCCGAATGACCTGTCGGGATTTGGAATCACCAGTATGTGTTACCGTGCAAGTGTTTACTACGCACAGGTCTGCATTTTCGTCTTCTGTTGCTTCCCGATAACCGTTTTTCTGAAGGGCTTCATAAACCAGCTGGGTTTCGTACTGATTGACCTTACATCCCAGCGTGACCATCCGACAGGTTTTTTGCTCCCCTGACAAATTCAAAAGGGGAGAAGTCGCCTGCATCGGGACGACTTCTTCGTTCTGATCATTCAGAACAGGCAGCGAAATGGAATTGGAAATCGTCATAAAATAGCAGATGACATTTTGAGGAAGAGGGTGATCGACGAATTGAAGATGTTGGACTTAGTATAATCACCCGCAATCCTGCAAACAAACGGCGTTCAGGAATACCGGCTTACATTTTCAGGATTCACCCCCTGTCGCAATCATAATCATGAATGGGTCGGGGGTATTTACGGGGTATAAACCCTGTTTCAGAAGAATGCCGGAGTTCCATCTATGAAACTGTAGATCGTAGATGGGGTGAACTGATCGCGTCATGCTTTCTCATTTTCCAGTTTATTATGGAAATAATGAACTGCGGATGGACGCGGATTCATTTTATCTGCGTTCATCCGCGTTCATCTGCGGTTCATTTTTCTGGAAAATAAGATGGGGTCAGCTTCTCTGGGGGCTGCGCTTCGCTACGACCCCAGCCACCCAACCACTGTGCGTCTGGGGCAGCAGGAATTGTCTGAACTGTAAATCTGGTGGTTGTTTTGATTACAATGATCGGTCTCAATAAATCTTAATCTCGATGAACACCAGTTGATGGAATCTCGAATGATCTCCCAAAACCCAAGCGCCACCAATTCTCTCAATAAGTACAGTAGCCGGATTACCCAGCCGCGTAAGCAGGGTGTCTCTCAGTCGATGCTCTATGCGACTGGGATGAGTGATGAGGATATGAACAAACCTCAGATTGGCATTGCCAGTATCTGGTACGATGGCAATCCCTGTAATATGCATCTGGATCATCTGGCGACAGCGGTTCGCGACAGCGTGCAGGCGAAGAATCTGATCGGAATGCGATTTAACACCATCGGCGTGAGCGATGGCATTTCGATGGGGACCGAGGGGATGTCCTTCTCTTTACAGAGCCGGGATATCATTGCCGATTCCATCGAAACCGTGATGTCGGCTTTCTTCTACGATGGCCTCATTGCACTGCCGGGTTGCGACAAAAACATGCCCGGCTGCCTGATCGCGGCTGGCCGTATGAATCGACCTGCCCTCATGGTTTACGGCGGCACGATCCAGCCCGGTTGCTGGAATGGAAAAATGATTGACGTCGGTTCCGCCAACGAAGTTTACGGCGAATACCTGGCGGGCCGCATTACCGATGAAGAACGGCATAACATCGTGAGGAACAGTTGCCCGGGTGCAGGAGCCTGTGGTGGGATGTTTACTGCGAACACAATGTCGGTCGCGATGGAAGCCCTTGGGATGTCGCTCCCTTACAGTTCCTCGATTCCGGCGACGGATGATCTTAAAGTGGCTGAGTGCAAATCGACAGGCGATTACATTCTGCGGCTGCTCGAAATGGATTTGAAACCTCGCGATATCATGACTCGCGAAGCCTTCGAGAATGCGATCACCATGATTATCGCACTCGGGGGATCGACCAATGGGGTGCTGCATCTGTTGGCGGTGGCTCGTTCGGTCAATGTTGATTTGACGTTGAAAGATTTCCAGGAAATCAGCGAGCGGACACCTCTGCTGGGAGATATGCGTCCGAGTGGAAAGTATTCGATGGTCGATCTGCATAAAGCGGGTGGGACGCCTCCGGTCATGAAATACATGCTGGCCAATGGATACCTGCATGGCGATTGCATGACCGTCACTGGTAAGACAGTTGCAGAGAATCTGGCGAACATTCCAGACTTCCCTCCCGAGCAGGATGTCGTGCATGATGTCGCTCATGCGATCAAGCCGACGGGGCACTTGCGAATCCTCTGGGGAAATCTGGCTCCCGAGGGAGCAGTCGCGAAAATTACCGGAAAAGAAGGAACCTTGTTCACGGGGACTGCTCGTGTCTACGACTGCGAAGAGGACATGATTGTCGCCGTTGAGAATAAGGAAATTCAAAAAGGGGATGTTGTCGTTATCCGTTACGAAGGTCCTAAGGGAGGACCGGGGATGCCGGAGATGCTTTCTCCGACCGCTGCCTTGATTGGGACGGGTCTTGGAAAAGATGTTGCATTGATTACCGATGGCCGCTTCTCGGGTGCCTCTCACGGCTTCATTGTCGGGCATGTTTGTCCGGAAGCACAGGAAGGTGGGCCAATTGCTCTGGTGGAAGACGGAGATACGATTACCATTGATGCAGTGAAGAATGAAATCAGTATTGATGTGACGCCCGAAGAGATGGCGACTCGAAAAGCGAACTGGGTCATGCCTCCTTATAAATACGAACGTGGAACTCTGCATCGATACATTATGACCGTGAAATCTGCTTCCCTGGGATGTGTTACCGATGAGTCCTGAAGAATTAATGCCCGAAGAATTTGAGCCTGAAGTCAAATCTCAACCGACCAAGTCCATGTCGCCGATTCGTCGACACAAACTGGTGATCGATGCCGACCCCGGTATCGTCGATGCGCTCACAATTATGGTTGCCATTCTCGATCCGCAAATCGATGTGCTGGCTTTAACGGCGACCGCTGGAGTCGTTAGCGGGAAGCAAGCCAATCAGAACATGCAGACAATTCTCAATCGGATGGATCCCCAGAAATATCCGAGGCTCGGTTGCACCGAAGTAGAACTTCCCGCATTAATCTCATCATTACGGGAGGTGCCGATTCCTCTATTGATCGGCAAGAATGGCTTGGGAGATTGTCCGACAACAGCGGTCAGTCTGGCCAGTCCTCATGCGTCGGCTAAAGTTTTGGTCGATGTCGTTCGAAATAATCCACATGAAGTAACCGTGCTCACACTTGGCCCAATGACGAACATTGTCCTGGCCTGCGAAATCGCTCCCGATTTTCTACAGGAAGTCAAAACGCTCATTTGCCTGGGGGGCTCGATTAACGAAGGAGGAGATGTAACCGCGACTTCTGAAGGGAATGTTTACGCCGATCCCGAGGCGGCTCGTTATGTCTTTAAATCTTCTTGCCTCAAAACTCTGGTCCCGCTCGATATTTCCGATCAACTGCGGTTGAATTTCGGGGCGCTGGACCGACTGCCTCAGGACAGTAAGTCTCCCATTTCCGACCTGGTGCACCAGTTACTTTCATTCGCGCTGCGTTCTTCACGCCGACATCTGGGACAGGAAGGGATCGCCTTAAACGGCCTTGCCGCTTTAGCGGCAGCTGTCCGCCCTCAATTCTTTTCACGCAGGCTGATGTCGGTCGATGTGGAAACCGGTGGTGAATTGACACGTGGCATGCTGGTTGTTGATCGACGCGGAGTCCGACACCAGGAAGCGAATCTGGAAGTCCTCACAGAAATAGACGATCACGCCGCTTTTGACTATTTCACGGGCGTTCTCTGGAGTGCCATTGAAAACGGGGAATAAATTTTTTCAGTCTATTTTCTCCAGTTTCTTTGATCCAATCACGGATTTGATCCGTCTTAAATCACAGCTTGCTAAGCTAGGGCATTCGCCTGAATCAATAAAGCTGTTCGCAATTCACATCGACTTAACCACAAGTGGAACCAATCATGCAGAACACACGAGTTCGGATCTTTACGACTTTTCTGCTCCTGACAATTCTCGGCTGTAGTTCTCAGGAAGCTCCTGAGCAGGAGCAGGTGAATCTGCCTGATGTTGAAAAGCCTGAAGCGAAAGCGGCTCCTGAGGAAGATCTCAGTCTCGATTTGAGCAAACCGGAAGCGACGTTTGCGACGTTCAAAACGAATATTGAAGAAGGTAACTGGAAAGCCGGGGCGAATTGTTTGACGGAAGAGTCTCAGGCCTCCTTATGCGGCGTGATGATTTTCATGTCTTCTCTCACCGCGGCTTTTGATCCCGATAGCAAAGAGGGATTTGAAGCGTTGATGAAAAAACATGGGGCTGGACCCGATGCGGAATCCCCATTTCCGGGTTCAGCTCCAACTGCTGCTATGAATGATCCGCAAAACATGATGCGGATGCTGGGCAGTGCGATCAAAAACAAGCCGGCCTTTCTGGAAGACCTCATGGGCTGGATGTCGGAATCGGGTGGGAACTTTGATCTGGGTAAAGTGACCGATGCGAATTTGGAAGAGCTGAAAATCGATGGAGATAAGGCGACCGCGATCGTTGTCAACGATGACAAGCGTAATCCGATTGAATTTCAGCGAATGAACGATCGCTGGAAAATTCATCTTCCTGATGAACTGTTCAAAATGGACAACATGGCTGGTGATGAGACCGAGATGCAATTCGGTGAAATGCAGGAATACGATGATTTCGATTTTCAGTATGCCGAGCCCGATGTGATCCCACCGATGGAGGCGTTGACAGCCGAGGAATATAAGAATGCCTGGCAGGTTGACGTCTCTCTCGACAATCAGCCGGCTGGTGAACTCATCAAAAAAATGGCTGAGGAATGTGGATTTGAACTGTTTGAGGCAGAGAATTTCTCAGAAGCTTTTTCTAAGCCGATCACCTTGAATCTGCAGGATGTTTCCCGGCTCCAGGTGATCGAAGCGGCGTGTGAGCAGGTCGGAATTACTCCGCGATATAAACTCAAGTTACTGGGATTCAAAGAGGGCAAACGAGAGACTCCTGTGGCGACCAACGGTCCTTTTCTGATGCTTGTCGAATCCCTTAAAGAATATCCTCCTTATGCGGCAGGAGCTTTGAAACTGCAATTGATTGTGGCTGGAGTGCCGAGCACTGTGATCGCGAAACTTCAGGAAGTGACGGATCAGTCAACAGAAGCTGGGAATTTAAAAACGACCTGGAATATCGACGCGATAACCGGAACCGGCGATACGGATTTGAGAATTAAATCTGAATCGGAAAACTCCTACAGCATGATGATGCCGCAGGTGAGCTTGCATCATGCGATCATCGATAGTTCCATTTCACTAGTCAACCTTGTTCAATCGGTCACGCAGATCGATTTGGTTACCACAACATTCAATTATTCAATTCCGACAGAAATCCTCAGTCTGACTTTTGGCAAACTGGAAAAGGGAGCGGTGATTGAAGAGGGGGAGATCAAATTAACGCTCAAGCAGTTTCAGTCCAGTGGCGGAGAGGATGCGAATGTTACAGTTGAATACGAGGGAGTCTCGAACGATAAGCTGACGATCCTCGCAATTGATGCCGAGGGTAATTCGATTGAATCCAGTGGTGGAGGAGGATTTTGGACAGGGGAAAAGGGAACACAGAATGAATATTTCCAGGCCTTACCTGCTACCCTGAAGGTGCAAATTGTCGCTGAATCCCAAACATTCAGCGAGTCTCTGTCGCTTTCCAACATTCCGCTGACTGAGTATGAGAAAATGCCCGAAAAAGTGCAGGCTCTTGAATACTCTGGAGAGTCACCCGTCTCCTATGAATTTCTGAGCATTGAGAAAGAGAATGGAGATAAAGTCGTCCGCTATAAAATCACGAATCATTCCAACAAAGATATTTCGACATTCTCCGTCACGAATGATTATCTTGACGCCAGCGACAAGAAGTTGGAGGACTTTCCGCATACACAATCTGGTGAGCGCAATCTTGTCCCGGCTGGTGAAACATTGGAATTCGAGATGTCGGCTTTCTTCATGCCCGAAGAAACGGAAAAAGTTGTGATCAGGCCTTGGACAGTGAACTTTGCTGACAATACGAAATGGGAAAAGGAGTAAGCATTTTTCACGCTTATTCCGCTCATTACTGGAATGAGGCAGTAGAGACCGTAGGTTGGGTTAGCGGAACGAGTACCCCAACGTCTCGGAATTCAGTAGCGTACCAAGGAAGTCAACTCGTGTTGGGTTACGCTTCGCTAACCCAAACTACTGCTGAAATTCTACGTTGAATGAAGCACAGCTGGGCAAGCCAGCAGTGGCACACGTCAAACGAGATTTATCGTTAGAAAGATCTTCCGGGGGCTTCCGCTGAAGCAGAGCGCCCCCGCCACCCA
>DOCI01000257.1:16467-16670 GCA_003503535.1 Planctomycetaceae bacterium | reverse complement strand
AAGCCATATTTGTCGTTTTGATATAATTGAGTGGGCATGAGGGCTCCAATTTAGAGTGGTCGTACTCGACGAAGTATTGCAGGAACGGCAAGCAAACCGCTGACCGCTCCTGCCAGAAAATTCCAGGGGAAACCAATGGAAGCGAGACAGAGGACCGCTAGAATTCCCCCAATCAGCATTGTAAATGACGCCACGAAAAGTAT
>DOCI01000257.1:0-16364 GCA_003503535.1 Planctomycetaceae bacterium | reverse complement strand
CTGTGCTTCTTTACTCCCCGATAATTGAAGGAATTCATAAGTTGATCGAGTGCTGGGGCAATTGTCAGAAACTGCTGAAAAGTGGTGGTTTGACCGGACGCATCACACTTTATTTGAAAATCGATATTCAATTGCCCAATACGTCCGGAGTTGGGATCTTCCAGGATTAGCAGATATCGACGATGCCAGGCTCCCAGCGGGCCATCAGTAGGATCAAGGAATGTCATTGCAAGGTGTCCCGACCTTCCATGCCAGAACAGATGGCAGCCGCGCTCCTGAAAATCGGTTCCGGTAAACCAGTTTCCGGCCTCTCTTCTCAACAAGGCATTCACCCGCCTGTCATCTAAAGATTGTTGCATACCTGCTCCGGAAACATTTAAGCGATCAGGCTTCTGCATGCCTTCCGATAATTGCCAAGAAGAAAGCATGGCATTCCCAGGGCTGACTTGCACGCTCATTGTTAGCGGGACGCCCGCGAAACGACCTGAGAAAATTCGGCCTCGTTCGGGATGAATTTGATCGAAGTGCTCCGACGTACTTCTCGGCTCGACATCAAACTGTCGTCCCAACCAAAAATCGACCCACGCCCCCTGTTCCACAATTTCGTAATGTTGCGCTGCTTCAAACTGAACGGTGCGAAAAGCCTCTGACGGTTGGGATATCTCAGACAGGACAAACCTCACGACCTCATCGAGATCAGGTTCATTTGCTGACTGAATGAGCGTCGGTCTTGCTTCCACTAGTTTCTGCACATGATTTGGCAAAGTTTCCCGGGGCAGGCAGACCTGGAGCACGCGTGATTTATCATGTACAAACTGCTCCTCCAACCATTTGATTTCCTGATTGCAATACACCGATTCTGCCCACGGTGTATTTGTAAATGCGAGCCCATGGGTACAAGAACCAATTGCGGTTCGCAAAGTTTCGCCGATCAACTCTGCATATTTCTTTTCAGCAGCATTCGAGTCGGATTGTTCGAGAATTTGCTCATAAATATTTTCCATCTGAATATGGTCACCAGACAGAAGGTTGTATTCCGCAAACCAAACCTGCACTCCAGATAGCATCAACTGCTCTACGACTGCTCGTACAAACTGCGAATCTTCGCTTTTGTAGCTAACAAAAAGTCGTGGTTCAAGAGTGATATTCAAAGCCAGCCTTTCCAATGTTGTAATGAAAAAAAGAAAGATACTACTTAAAAAGTTGCCGGGGTTATGTTCGACAGTAATATCCGTTGAATAATCGCTTGTCTGCCTCGCCCTCCTAAAACTCAAGCGGGCGAATGTCTACTTCCGTTCCCGTCGGTAAAGCGAGTACTGAAAAGTGATTGTCGATGAGATCGAAGACAGCACACGTATGACTGTCGCGATTAGACAATTGGCACACCGCTCCCGGGTTGAGGACACGTTTGTCCTGAAAGCGAAGGTCAAAAGGGAAATGGGTGTGCCCGACAATCAGGATTTCTTCGCTCATCCGAGAAAGATCTTTTTTGAATTTCTTCTCGATGACATCATGGCGAGAACTTAGAAATATCGCTGCACCATTATTCGAAGGCGTGGCATGCGCCAGGAGTAAACTTACTGAACCAAAGGTGAATGACTCGGTCAGTGGTAGATTCCGCAAGTAGGCCAGTGATTTCTCGTCAAGCGTTTGGCAAGCCTCTGCAGCTTTGTATTCTGCATCAGTAAACGCAAACATCTCCGCATGTCGAACCGCGTTTTCGTCATGATTACCCTGTACACAGGGAATCGCGTTTTCCTGAAGTCGGACGAGGACGTTTCCATCCTGAGGCCCCCCTTCGACGGTGTCGCCTGCACACAAAATCTGATTCACTTTGTGATCGGCAAACAGCTTCAAGGCGATGTCGAGAGATCGAAGGTCGCCGTGGATATCAGATAGAATGCCGAGTTTCATAGTCGATCCTAAAACAATTAGATGAGTTGGTTTTGCGTAATTTCAATCTTCCGCCCGTCTCAACGCATCTCGCACTCGTGCCCATCGAGTGCTGTATTGAGCAAATTGCTGACACATCATCGCGGCAACCTGAAGGACTTCTCCGATATTATTCTCTGTGGCATTTCTCCCGTCACTGAGTCGACGCAAGGAATAGTACAAACGCTTGGCTCGATTCAAGGCGTCTTCCCATTCGGATTGTTTATCGCCTCGATCAAGTGCGATCGCATGTGCTAAATTCACGTAGTGCTCAGGTCGATTCGGGTCAAACTGAGTGAGCACGCGAATCTCGGATTCAATTTTTGCCAAGCCTTGAGAGGGATCGGCGGCCGCGCTGTCTCGCATCAAAACGCCGTAATCCGACAGTTCTTCAGCAACTTTTGCACATCGATTTTTGAACCACCAAGGTGCTCGGTCTTGGAACGAAATGTCTCTCAGGGAATTGTCGGTTTGATCGAAGTCAGACATTTATACTCTCCCATCGAATGCCTTGAACGAACTTATCACACACAGCAACGGCTTCGCAGCACTTGGTGAATTGCATTGGAAACCGTACTGAAATCGCAAATTCCACATTACGTCCCGAGTGCGGATGGGGAAATACAACCGAATACCGCCTTTGCCAGTCAGCGATCGACCAACATGTGATTGCCAAGTGTGGACGCTCGAGATGATGTAGTAAGTGAACTCCGAAGCATTCCTCGGCCTGCCGGGCGCTTCGCAGCAACGCGAAGTCCATGCCGTCCTCATAGACTTCTCGATCATCCAGATCTTCGACAGTTTCGGTTTGTAGACGATTCGCTGCAAGCCTCCGAAAATATGACAAACGAGGCGGATCGAGCCCCATGCGAATCGAAATGATCAGAAAGTCACCATCAACTATCCGGGAGAAACTGGGCAACTGATAATTGGCCCCTGGTTTCCCAAACTTCGGATCATTTTTCAAGGTTGGAAGACCACTTGGATTGATTTGCTCCATCTCTCGACTTGGTTCACTCACTTCCCGCCCAGAAGGACCAATTGTGACGGTAGTTTTCTTGACCAAGTGCCAGCCTGTGTGGTCAATCGAAAAATCTGCTCCATCGTATCGCCCACGAAATAGTTCACGATCTTTTGACTCGCCGTCACATTTCAGGAGTCTGCACGACTGATCAATCCTTTGCGTGCCGATGCCTAAAGTAAACTCTGTGTCGAGAAATTCCAGGAGTTCAATTGGGTTGTCGGCATACTCAAAACTCGGGACCGACGGCATATGATCTCCGTAGAGACTTCGCATCTTTTCTTCGCGAGGAAGACATACTTCAATCACTCGCTCGATTTTCCCAACTTTCGGATCGAGTATTTGCACGATCTCTTTTTTGACATATTCCGATCGCGTGTAGCGATCGTTTGTAAATAAGATTGCGAAACGACTCTCTCGAATTGCAGTATCGATCGCGTCTTGAAATTTGTCTCGTGCAAAAAAGCGGATTTGATACTCTGCGAACCAAACTCGAATGCCGAGTGCAAGCAACTGATTAACGATCAGACGAACTTCATTTGCGTCTTCACTTTTATAGCTCACGAAAACGTCCCAGGCATAATCACCGTCCCGTGGTTCGAGAACTTCAAACCCACCAAATCGCCATGTGCGATACACGATAAACACTGGCAACGCTACCACAAGAGTTTGAATCAAGAGATGCCCCAGAATCGGGATCTGCCACCAGCCAAGGTTAGACTCAGGAAAATTCGCTAGCAAGAAAATCAACAAGTATCCTTGAAGTGTGAGACCCCGAATTCCAGTTCGTTTTAGAGGGCTCTGCATCTGCCCTAGGGCGGACGGCTGAAGATACTCCGGCAACCTCACCGTCCAGCGTGTCTGGTACCACAAACAAAAAGCTATCACATTCGCCAGCAAGAAACTGACGAAGGACAAGCACGCGATATAATTGAATGACGGTTCCCAGTCGAAACGGAAACCATGTCGGAAAGCAAGCCAAACGAACGGAATCACAAAGGACAGGTCCAGGAATCCGAAAGGCCCGAAACGCCTTTCCCCCACCGGGCCGCGAAATCCGAGCATTAGATAAAATACGAGAGTGACAAATGCGAGAGAGCCCCAGACGAACAAGAAAATTTCCGCAATCATCAGGTCTGCCACTTTCTGTCAGAATATTGCACTGTCGCTCTATCGTTTCCAGTCTGAAGCGGCTACTGTCAACCTGATTCGTCCCAAGCCTGGCAATTCAATCTGTATACAGTAGCCTATCTGTCGCATGAATAGTAATTTATGTGATAGCGTTGACTAAGTCACGCCAATAGAGCGAGCAAAACGACGTCAGCGGCTTAAACACCAATGTCAGTCTGGGCGTTGAGGTGGCAAATAAGCTGGTATACCCGAATGAGAATTCAGAAATTCCATCCCGCCTCTTGCCCACTCTGAATCTGAGAGCCCGTAACCCGTTCAATTGAATCGTATCAAGATTTGAGATCAACTTATGGAGAATGACGTTCCGGAATCACTCAATGAGTTGAGTTCGCCTCCACGCCCTCAACTCGCTTTTCGGATTGGTGTCGTGGGACACCGCCCGAACCGGCTACATATTGCTGAGACCGAAATTCTTCAGGATCGACTCGAAGATATTGTGACTGCAATCCGTAGCTCAGTCGAACACCATCATGTGACTCATCGCGAAATGTATGATGAAGGACTCCCAGTCATTCGAGCACTCACTCCTCTTGCTGAGGGAGTAGATCGATTGTTTGCCAATGCGGCACTAGCGGGTGGATGTCAATTAGCAGCCGTACTCCCTTTTGCTCGAAAAGAGTATCAGAAGGACTTTTGTGGGGAACATTCGCTGGAAGAACAGTCATTGGCAACATTTGAAGATCTCTTGGGAAAAGCAGACGGAATTTTTGAACTGGACGGTAAGCGTGGAGCGGAATCGTACGCCTATCATGTTGCTGGGGATGTGATCCTCAACCAATCTGACGTGCTGATTGTTGTCTGGGATGGGATTCGCAAAAACAAACGGGGCGGAACCGAGCAAACTCTCGACGACGCTCTCGAACGAGAGGTTCCAGTCATTTGGATCGATGCCCAGATGCCTCATCACTGGAAGCTAATCACCAGCGTTTTGCAGATCCAGGATGCTGCCGGGCAGGGGGAGCGAGCTGAATTGAAGTCA
The DNA here is from genome assembly GCA_003503535.1 of Planctomycetaceae bacterium. Classification (GTDB taxonomy): domain Bacteria; phylum Planctomycetota; class Planctomycetia; order Planctomycetales; family Planctomycetaceae; genus Rubinisphaera. The sequence continues at coordinate 11,241 of DOCI01000257.1, read as the reverse complement.
TCTGATGACAATGTTGTAATCACGGAAAAAGTAGAGCGATTGCTGAACCTTCCTCAATATGATAGTGGCCCAAGTCATTCCGATTGCTCAGAAAAACTATTAGAGGCATTTTATCGCGAGACTCGGCCAGAATGGCATTGGGGAATTTGCTGGCAATGGTTTCGTGACTTAATCGCGAAAGGCCGTTTGGTGCCCCCGTCGCCAAAGGTCCAATCCTTCGAGGAGCAGCTGAGAGAAGAGGGAGATTGGGGGCAAGTTAATGAACATCCTGTCGAGCGTTCGATAGCCTCATTACGTCCTTTTTTCGCTTGGCCAGACCAACTTGCCAGTCTCTATGCCGATGGGTATCGCAGTGCTTTCGTGGCGGCTTACTTCTTAGCGGCGTTTTCCGTCGCGATGGCCTTAGGCGCCGTGGGGTTGCATCTGAAACCGCACTCTGTCGGAGAACTGATCTTCGCTGGACTGGAACTCTTGATGATCGTGACAATTCTGTTTCTAGTGATTCGCGGGCGTCGCGCATCCTGGCATCGTCGCTGGCTCGACTATCGCTTGCTCGCGGAGATGATTCGGCACCAACGACTCGTTTCGCACCTTGGCGGACAGCGGGTGACGCCAAATGTTCCGGACCATCTGGGAAGTTATGGAGACCCCGGAGCATCCTGGATGGCTTGGTACTCGAGGGCAGTCGAACGTTGGCTCGGTCTGCCGACAGCGGTTGTGGATCGTGATTATTTAGCGAGATCGTTAGAGGATCAATTGTCTCTACTGGAAAGCCAATTTGCGTTTCATGAGATAAATCATATTCGCTCCGAACGAATCGAGCACCGACTCCATTTGCTGGAAATGCTGGTCCTCGGGTTGACACTCGTTTGTTGCCTCCAACATCTCGCCCAAGGCATCTGGCACGATTGGCCTCAACTTGCTCCGGGTTACACACTAATTTTTTTCTGTGGTTTTTTTCCAGCCCTGGGGGCCGCTCTGGCTGGTATTAGCAATCAGGCGGAATTTCGCCGTGTCTCTCAAAGGTCGAGATCTATGCGAGACCGTTTAAGTCAAGACATTGATTTGATGAAGTCGTTGCTTGCCAGATTGGATTCGACGGAATCACTGCGTCAACTTTCGCCCGACATCGCTCGCGCCGCCGATTCAGCCGCACAGACGATGGTCAACGAAGTGTTGGACTGGCGAGTGATTTTTCAAGACCAGCCACTTAAAGCGGTATAAAAGTGACGGGAAAATATCTTTCGGTTCACACCCCGTTTTATCACTTCCAGAATTAGTGTACAATGTATCAACACAAGCTGTGTCGAGGGCTTGTCGCTGCAGTAGAAAATCCAGTTTGAAGGAAAAGCGTTAATGACAAATGAAGACGCATCGAATTGTTCACGAACTGTGGCCGTGACTGGAGATTTAGTAATTGATCATCATCTCCTTCCGGACGAACGCCCCACAGCGGGGTATTCTGAACCGCAGGCTGTAACCATCGAACTTGTATCTAAGGGGGGTGCCTGGTTTTTGACCGACTTAATGACACGAGTCCTTAAGAATGTCTTTCCGGCGGCTGAATACGGCGAGACAAACGTTATCGGTCCAGAATCCGCAGACTTCAAATCTCTGCCAGTTGCGAAGTCTTATACTCGCTGGCGAGAATTCCCGGCCTTCAACCGAGACAGTAATACAACAGTCTTTCGGGCGGACAAGTTCTTCGGCTGTCATTTGAGAAAACTTGACTCCGAACAGTCAAAACAGCTTCACAGCTTGTACAAGATGCCATTTGATACAGGATCATCGGTCCTGATCATCGATGATTTGAGGCTGGGGTTCACAGAAAATCCCGCCTTGTGGCCTTCGGTCTTTCAGGAAATTGAACAGGTTTGGAATCCTGCAGGCGGCTCTCACCAAGCCCTCTCTGAAAAGATCGTCTCACAAATACCGAGCGAGATTATTTTTAAGATGGGAGGCCCTCCTGATCGCAGCAAACTCTGGAACCTCCTGCTACACGTTCCAGAATTAAGAGAGCGTATGACGGTGCTCATTTATGTCGGACACCTACGTGAGCGTGGTAGCGAACTTTCGAAGGGACTTTCTTGGGATCGGACAATAGAAGAAATTCAGGAAGAGTTTCGTCGAGGTCCTTCCGCATTCGATTTAGCTTGGTGCCGGCGGGTTTGCGTCGTTTTTGATTCCGGCTCAGCAGCAGCACTATTGGGCCGAGACTGGTTCCAAATTGATTCAGAGAAGCGGGCAAAGAGTCGAAAATCAAACAGAGAAGACCGTGCTCCTCTGACTCTACAGCGATTTTTGTACCTGCCGGACGAAGTCGAAGGCATTCACAGTCAGAAGTTTCTGGGGAAAGTATTCGGAGCGATGAGTCTCATCGCGGCAAGCCTGACAATGCACGCCCTCGATCCCGAAAGATATCCAGTTTATATTGCACTCGGACGGGGACTTTCCGCTTTGAGGCACAATCAAATCTGCGGAAATATTCCCCGAACAGCTGGTTTCGATGGCGGGGAACTGGCTCCCGATTGGAAGGGATTGACGGCCCGACTTGCGTGGCAAAACCCGAACAGCCTCAATGTGTCAGATGAGCTCCAGAAAGAGATCGCTGCACTGGGGTTACAGATTGTAGCGTCAAAGCGGTGTGAAAATATTGCGGCGGACCCCGCATTTGCCTACTCGACGACATGGCCTCACGATGACTCGAATCCGATCAGCATGCACGGCCGGGGAGATGGACAACGAAAATGTGGCTCCACTGGAAATTATTCGGACCTTCTGGGTGATTTTGCTGGCCCGACGCTTGAGTACATGTATGCAGTCGCGGCACAGATTGTCCGTCAGGGAGCGAAAAAAGTGCTCACAACGGTACCCAAAGCCGCTTACGGAAACTACTTGACGGTCGACCGGGAGGAGATCGAGCGGATTAATGCGGTTCGGTCGCTCATTGAAACCTATCTAAAGAATAAGACTGACGCTCGACCACTCTCGATTGCGGTGTTTGGACAACCGGGATCGGGAAAGAGTTTTGCAATCAAGCAATTGCTGAAGAGTTTGCCAGGGAAAAATGCTTCGCCTCTCACATTCAACCTGTCCGAATTTCCTGACGATCCGAAGGAGGCTTTGAGTCAATTGCAAGCCGCCCTGCATCAAGTTCGCGATCAGGCACTCGGTGGGGAAACTCCTCTTGTGTTCTGGGATGAATTTGATTCGGATGGATTCAAATGGCTCAAGCAGTTTCTGGCTCCGATGCAGGACGGCGAATTTCGGGAAGGTAGTGTCATCCACCCGTTAGGGCGTGCGATATTCATCTTCGCAGGAGGAACAAGCCATTCCTATGGCGAATTCGCGCAGAAAGTGACCGGTGGGGTCACCTCACAACAGTCGAATCCTGATGAGAAGTCGGACGAGATGAAGCTCAAGAAAGGACCAGATTTCATCAGTCGTCTGCGGGGACACATCAACGTCAAGGGGCCCAACCGGGATGGGACTGATACGGAAAACTCCGCTACGAATATAAATTTAGATCCCGCTCATATTGTTCGCCGGGCCATCATTTTGAGAAGTTTGCTGGAAAGGACCTATCCTCAACTCATCGACGCGAAAACAAAAAGGGCTGCGATTAGCGAAAGTGTTTTACGTGGCTTACTACGGGTCAACAGCTATCATCATGGGGCTCGTTCGCTCGAATCTGTGCTGACGATGTCTCAATTAGCTGGCATCGCCTATTTCGGTAGTTCTCAATTGCCCCCTTCAGAGCAATTGGAAATGCACGTCAGCGAGAACTTTCTTGAGGAAGTCAGGAAAGGAGAATTGACAGCCGATATTATCGATCCCGTGGCGAAAGACTGCTATGAGGCCTATCGCCGAATTCGTGAAGAAATGGGTGCTCCCATTTCACAAACCTATGGCGAGATCTCCGAACAGGAAAAGGAATCAAACCGGGCTGTCGCACGACTCATTGTCGCCAAACTCTGCGACGTAGGCTATACGATTCGTCGTTGCTTTCCCCACGAAGAACCGAACGCCCCCTTGAGTTTCCTGGACGATGCGAGTGACAACCATCCCGAAGAAACTGTGGGCGAATCTATACAAATCTTTGAGCACGACCGATGGTTGCGAGAGAAGTTGTCCCTCGGTTTCGAATACTGCGATCTGTCAAACAATTTCGATCCCGATGATAAATCCAGTATGGACCTCTGGTGTGAGGACGAATCAAAATCAAAGAAAGTCAGAAGGAACTGGAATATTCAGCCGTATGCTGATCTGCACCAGAAATTTAAAGACCTTGACAGAATTTCGATCCAGGAAATCGCAAAAAACCTCGCTGGATTCGGTTACGAGATTGTCAAGACTTCTGCTGCTAAGTCGTAGCGGACAGGAATCAAATGGAAAACACTAGGGGAGAAGCGTGACTTGATTGGTTGTTGCCACCAATGCGATGCTGTGATCGAATGCGACTGGAAGTCGCCCGTCGTCCAATGCAACAATTGCGGCCTCGAATATTCTCTGCTTGTCTGTCCCTGTGGGAAATCGATAAAGCTCGATGAGACGCTGTTTACTTCTCAATGCTCAAACTGTCTCCGATATCTCAATCACGATGCTCTCATTTGGAAATTCGAACAACTAAGTCGCCTTCGTTCATCAGGGTTGAAATGGGATCTGTTTATTTCCTATGCATCTGAAGATGCAGACCTCGCTCGTTCATTAGCTGCCAGAATAATTCGTGCGGGTTTGGTTCCCTGGTTCGCGGACTATTCGATTTTACTCGATGAGTTGGATGATTTCGAAGCTGCGATCGAGCTAGGAATTCAGCGTTCTTCGCACGGCATTTTATTAGTTTCCAGCTCCTATCTCGGGAAGGAGTGGCCCGAACAAGAACTGGAACATATTACCGAAATTGCCGCATCAGGAGGAATTCAGCCGATCGTCGTTCTGATTGATATCGACCAGGCGGAATTTGCCAGTCGATATTCCACGCTGGCGAATTATTCGTCACTAGAACTGATTCACTTCGTTTCACTCGATGAACTGACTCAGGTTCTACTAAAACACTTTGGTGATCGAATTGAGATCGATGACGAATTGAAAACTGAGCCATCTCAGACACGCTGTATCCGTGATTACCGTCTCGGAATCGAGTTTGATCTACCAAATCATTGGCATCGGTCAGCTGAGAACTGGATTCTCCCCATCATCAATCTCTTCCGTTTTCGTTATGATCATTCCAAAAGGGAATTAAGAAACATGGTTTCATCGAGTGGCTATTTCAGATATCGGGATTCTGGATTCCTGCTCAATTATCAGGCCGGAGAGATTCGTCCGAAGGAATTACAAAGATTCAGGCCACCTGGTAATCTCTCTGAAAGAGAAATCCTGCAGCATCAGCGAAGTGTGGCTGTCTCGATGTTCGCGGAGGGGCCATGGATGCGTGGGGAACTTCCGTTTGGATTGCATCTCCTGCAAGCTGCAGGTACTCGGCATTTCGCCTTCTCTTATGTGCCGGTAACGGGGAAACTTAATCGAAAATATTCCGTCATCGTACCTGATCGACAATCGGAGCGTTTTTGGGAAATCGTCTTCACCGCTTCACTTGGCCCCGACATTAATGAATTTTTTCTTATTTCGGAAGAAGTCGATCAAATCATCGCCTCAATTCGAAGCAGTTCGAACCGTTCATCAATGGGAGGTCTTGAAGAGACATAGTTACGCAGGAACATCCTTTTGGGATTGCAATAACTTAGATTTGATGCCGGGGCAGGCTGCGGGGCTGCCGATGCGAGCATCGGAATGTTCTTTCCTTGCGGGTAACATGCGTCTACCTCTATGGCAGTAAGAACTCAAACTGTTCCTTCCTAACCCGTGTTGGGAGCGTTTCTTTCATGTCAATTATCGATTCAAATCTCGCCGTTTGAGTAAAGCCTTTTTTTATTCCCGGATGTGAAAAGCCTTCTCAGTCAGACTCAATACCATGGTTACCAATGGAGAAAACTTGTGATAGACATACCTGCGATTGGCCTCGATCTCGACGGTTGCATTGATGAGGCACCCGATTTTTTTGGCCCGCTGTCGCAACACTGGCCAGGGTCAGTTTATGTGATCACCTTCCGACTCGATTATGAAAAAGCGAAGCAGTATGTGGAAAGCTTCAATATTCGATATGACGAAATCATTCTCGTGACGCGATTCGAGCAAAAGGCCGTCGTAATCAAACAGAAGAAGATCAAGGTCTACTTCGACGACCAAGACGAAATACTGATGCATATTCCAGCTGAGGTGACGGTGCTGAAGATCCGAAACGGTGGCAACTTTGATGAAGAAACCCGGCACTGGCTGTATTCTGCAAAGACCGGTCGCGAGATCTGATAGGATTGCTGTGACAATCAGCAGGCTTTTTCGCTTGACGGATCTGATCTGTCGCATGGACTGACGGCGATGAACGCGGCCCAATGAGCAGGTTGATCGCGCATATTAGTCGTTTTCAGCAAAGCACGCATTGCATACACTAGAGCTTTATGTGGCGGGATACCTTGGATGTGGTTCTGGTAGAAGGCTTCCATTAGCGTGACCGTTTCCGCGTCTGGCACTTTCCACAACGAGGCAACGACTGATTTTGTGCCTGCCAACAGAAATGCGCGTACTAGTCCCTGCACATCGCTCTGCCCGACTTCCACGCCTCGTGCTGTTTCGCAGGCACTCAATACAACCAATTCGGTTCCTCGCAGCCGCAGCGACAGAATCTGCTCGGCGGTGAGGATACCCTGCTTCCTCCGTTCTGCACCGGCATTGGCACCCGCGAGAGCGAGCCCGCATCTCAGATACGGACTGAGCAGCTGCAAGCTGACATCCTGCCGAGGTTTCGACCGAGTGGGTCTATCGAGTCCATTGGGACCGGCCAGCGGGACATCCTGTAGGAAGAATCCGTGTGTGGCGATGTGCAAGAGACGCGGATTGATGAGATCCAGAATGGTGTTTGAGCGTGCAGCCTGTCCCGTATGAATTGTGCATGATTCACCGCTCGCGGCGTACAGTTGTTGAATTCGCTCAATCTCATGCTCTGCGCCTGGCAGAGGAGAGAACGTCATCCCACTGAATATCTGCATTCGTGCAGGAATGAGATTGCGTGTTGTTCCGGTCTCTGTGGACGGTTCCGTTGGATGGTCGTCGAAGGCCGGGCTGCCGATGAATGTCGGCATAGTTGACGGTGTGTTTGTTTGACTCGCGCCGAGCAGTGAGCGGGTGCTCGTAAGGTATCGAAGGCCGAATTTTTCGACCAGGTACTCCTCATCCGGGCCGAGGAGACTGGCGAACGACACACGGTTTAAGCTACCCGTTGGTGTAATGACGAGATCTTTCGACTCATTCAGTCGATCAGCAATCGGTTGCAAAATCCTTAGATACGCGATGCGAAATGGCTTGAGTGTCGGCGGCTTGGCGCTGTCTCCATAGACGGCACCCAGTCCACGTGCCGAGTCGTTGTCGAGTTGATTGCGGTATTCGCGCACAACATCGTCTAGTTCGGACTCATAGCACAGATTAACTAATGCGATCTCGGCGTGGTGTCCATGTACAATGAATACAACGATGCAATGCTCGCCATCATGAGCGATGTCCATCGCAGCTCGGGCGAAGTCCAGTAGTGTCTCTCCGGATGCAAGTTGTTGCTGAATAGCGGGCAGTGTAATCGCGTTGTGGAAGACATTCTCTGGTTGTTCGTCCTTGCGTGCCAGCTTTGCTTCGAGTTTGTGTCGCTGAACGACCAACCTTTCGAACTCTGCCCGCTGTTTGGGATCGCTCAGGTTTGTGCCCAGAGCATGGAGTGAGAGCTGCTGCCTTATTGCCTTGAGTTCCGAGGGCTCGTCAGTCCGTTTACTGAGGGCCGCCGCTTGTTGAAAGACCAGCCCCTTCCGCCGAACAATTGCTTCAAAGGCGTCACGGATTGTTTGCTGGCCGAGGTTGCCGCGGAGCGCGTACCCCAGATACCGTTCGAGATGTGACTCCATGCCCTTCGCGATTCTCAACAAAGAAACCTCCGGCAGTGATGTGCCAATCTGTTCGAGGTATGTGTCTTCGTCGGATAATGTCTGCTGCATGGTGGAAATGGCAGCAGTCCAGTCTCCCTTTTCTGCAGCCAAATGTGCTTCGACGAGGCCAAGTCGAGCGAGATACGGATGTCCGGGGATGTACCGGGTTCCCAGTCGTGCCTTCGCTGCGCCGAGATGATCGCCCATCGATTCGCCCGTGTAAGCATGACTTTCCGCTTGCAGAATGACGATTAAGTCCAAGGCGAGGGGATCTGGGGCGAACCACCAAGCTGAGAAGCGTGACAATTGCGGCGTTTGGCTGACGCACCTTTTCACGTCTGCCCAACGTCCTAGTTGCGCCAGTGCCTCACCGCGTGCCGCATCGTGATTGACCCAATTCATGTAGCCCTGGCCACGTTCGCCAATACGTTTCAACGCCATCTCGGCAAGCCCAGCCTCTGCGAGAAACAACGCGACCATGTTTTTAGTTCGTGAAACCCGGTTACTTTCATTACCAAGTGCAATGTGGCCTTGAACATTCTTGGCAACATGCACTTGTCGTTTCGTGACAGTGATCAAGAAGTCGTCGATTCGCTGTGCCTCGATATCTCGCCCCAGCAATCGTAGTAATGTCGACTCTAACGCCAACTGCTCCACTTTCAAATCTGACGTACTGAACTGAACGATATCCTGGTCTGTGCCAGTCTGCTCAACAGGTCGCAGCTTTTGCAACAGTTGGAGCGCCCCTGCGATATCACCGAGTTCAAAATGCCGCTGCACGCGTCCAATGATCTTTTCATCCAGCGATACGGAACCAACACTGAATACTACCGGCACAACGATGATTGCACACGCGACAACCGCCCATCCTGAAGCTCCCAAAGAGGGATTCTCTATTCCCAACCAAGACGCGGAATTCAAACCAAAGACAATCAGGATTGCTCCCGCGACCACAGTGATTACCGCGGGAAGGCAGCCAGAATTCTCTAGCCTGCGGCGGACGCTTGGATCACCTGACAAGTACAACTCTATTCGCTGAACGGTCACTTGTTCGTGCTTTGGTTTGTAAAAGGCGACTGCAAGTAAGAATGCAGCAGCGACGAATATGCCGCTCGGATAAAAAGTGGATATGCCCCACGTCCAAGCGGCAACAATCCAACCCCGTCCAAGAATTACGAGTAAGATCAGCGGTATGGCATAAACATGTAGCCCGATGATGACAGCTGCCGACCATTTACGAATCCATTCGAGGAACGCTTGCAGTATCGGAAGTATGTAAAGTATCACCATTCCGACATTGAACCAAATGACTGGCAAGTCGCTAATCATAAAAATGGTCGTCCACAAGACGACGCTGAACAAAGTGCAGAGTCCCTCTTCCTGACTTTGCAACATGAGCAAAATCATATAGATCGCATACGTCAGGACAATCCACATTAGGATCGCGTATATGGGGGGATCTGGCATGTGCAGCGGAAGCGATCGACTTCGCCCGGCCACATCTCCCTCGCCCCAGCCAACCCCAAAGCAAATTGAGTCGAGACTATCTATCGCGGTATTGGTCTCGTCCTGAGAACTCCAATTCCATTGGGCACTAATCTTCTTTCCTGTGATGGACCTGGTATCGGTCTCAATAGTGGTTGATCCGTAGGTTGGTTGCGACGGGACCGTCGCAACCTTCGTCCATGTCTTGCCGTCGTCCGTGCTGAATTCGACTCTCACATAAGTTGGCAGATTGATCCCGGTCCAACGAATCGTCATCGGCTTCTCAGGGGCAAAAACATACTCGCCGATCTCGACATTGGTGATCATCGGCTGGGTCACCGGCTCTTCGGCAGAAACTGAAGACGACGCGATCGTCAGCCAGCAACAGAAAATACAGATGGAGAGCAGCAACAATCGCATTGGCCTGACCCGACAGCTGATTTAAGATATTACGTCAAAGTAACTGGAGTAGACGGCCCATGTCTCCGGTGACAGGTCTCGCAGTTCCGTCAACAACGATTCGATGTTGGAGGCCGTCAGTATCTTCGCCGGTTCGCCCTGAGCGTTGGCTGTCATCCAATTCAGTGACAAAGGCTGCTCAGTCACGATCGCCATCAGTTCTTCCCGACCCGGTCTACCAGTGACCACAAAGGCATCCATCGGCGACTCGGGCTGAGGAAATATCCATCGCCCCGGTTGCAGATCCGCAAGAGGCGCAAAGTGCGAAGGACACAGGCAGTACAGGATTTCCTCCGGTCCACGATCGAGCAGCAGGAGATGTCCTTCGGTCTCAAGCTCGACAACCAAACGCACTCGACTGCCGAGTTGATACCCATGTTCGACGCTAGGCTGAGCTGCTCCAAGCCCGCGCGTGGTACCGCGTGTCGCCTTCTGGTCAACCTTGTCCGCTGGAACCGGCCAGACCTGATCCGTGTAACGTGCTAGTGTCCAGAGATCGCTCCATTTGGAAGCATATTGTTCGACAGGCCTTCGCTTTGTATCCATCGAAGACTTCTTTTTTATGCAGTCAATTGCTGTCATTACTTTGGGCAGCCATGTTGAGATTGGTGTGCTGTAAACGTCGACCCATTGAGAACCTTCCAGCCAATACTCGATTTGCTCCGGGTAGCTCACATCTTCAAGAAGGAGTGGGAGGTATGGAACATCATATTTCCAGGCTAGCTGAATTTCCTGCTTGACGTTCTTCGAACGCATTGAGGCATCCGAACACATGAGTAAGATAAGCGACGAGTCCCTAATGGCTTTAGCGATTACTGGACCGTAATTCTCGCCGCCTTGGATGTCGTCACTGTCACGCCAACAGTTAATGCCAGCATCACGCAGCCGATTGGCTACGCCAACAACTTGCTGCCGATCTCGACTAGAATAGCTCACAAACATTGAGCCAGACGTTTGCTTAAATACGGGATTCATTTGTAATCCATGAAAAAGGCAAATTCTGAATGTCTTTGATCCTTCGATTCCGTAGACCGAATGCAGTTTTTAGTAAAAAGCGGTCTAAATGCTTAATTGACAACATCATACGTCATTCGTCGACTTTTGCAAAGCGTTGCAAAACCTAACAAACCGACGCGTATATGCACCGTAATTCGAGAGTTTCTCCGTAAAATTCCGTACGGATTTTGGGATACCAGTTTGCCAACAAATTGCGAACCAATTGACTCGCAATTTGCCTGCCAGCCGACAGTGAAAACTCTTCAATCGCATCAAT
>DOCI01000232.1:49963-50229 GCA_003503535.1 Planctomycetaceae bacterium | reverse complement strand
GCCGGTCTGCTTTCGGATCTCGATCAGCGAGGCCTCTTGAAGGACACGCTTGTCGTTTGGTGCGGTGAATTCGGTCGACTGCCTGTAGCTCAGAAGGCCGCTAAACCTGGAAGAGACCACAATCCACATTGTTTTACCGCCTGGATGGCCGGTGGCGGCATCAAGGGGGGCACAACCTATGGCGAATCAGACGACATCGGTTACAAGGCAGCCGTTGACAAGGTTCACATTAACGACCTGCACGCCACGATCCTGCATCTGCTGGG
>DOCI01000232.1:47167-49757 GCA_003503535.1 Planctomycetaceae bacterium | reverse complement strand
AAATGGTTTCTGCAGTCGCATGGACATTAAATGGCTTAAAACACTGAGTTTGCTCCTGCCTTACGCTGCAGTTCATTTTTGAAAATGCTCTAGCGAAGTGACCCCTGCAGTTGACAAGGGTAGAATTGCACGACAAAAGAAACTTACAGATTTGTTGATATCAGGAACGCATTATTATGCAATTTCGTGTGTTTGGGATTAGTGATAACTCAACGCTGGTCACGTTAGCAGAGACCAAACTCTCCGCTTCCTGGCAGGAGGATGAAATCAATCGCTGGATCGATATTGAAGCCCCCACACCTCAGGAACTTGAGGATTTACTCACTCCTCTGAAATTACGACCGGAAGTTCTTAAGGCCTGCCTGCAGACGGAACGTACGACACGAATGCTGTCCCAGGCAACTGCGATGTACATGGAAGTCCCCACTCACCTGGGTTGGGACGAGCCTGAGAAACCATATGTTTCTTTCCTCTGTCTACAAACGACAATCATTACAATTCATCATGACAAGCTGCATACCATTGAGGATGTCATCCGGGATCTGGACGGTGATGTTCCTCTCTATGCGAACAACTCATCTGCCCTGCTCTACTATTTACTGATTGAAATTGGCAAGCAGAACGTAGATGCAGTTCTACAAGTGCGTCAAGAAGCTGAACTGATGGATCAGGCTTCCCATGAGAATCTCGATTCCCTCGATCCTGAGAAGATTTCCACATTGCGTAGAAGGATCAGTCACCACGATTCGGTGCATGACGACCATGCCTATTGTGCAGCGGTTTTGCAAACTATCGAATCGGCTGCATTTCGCTTCAGTGAGCAGTCCAGATTCTTTGGCGATATGCTGCAGTTATCAAAGGTTTCAGGTCAAATCATCGCCGGAGCAGCGGCTCGAGTGGACAGTTTACAACGTGATTATGAATCCGTCGTACAGAATCGTGTGGATAGTCGTCTGCAGTTTCTGACGATTATTTCTGCTGTGTTTCTACCATTAACGCTGATCTCAGGGATTTATGGCATGAACTTCGATGACCTGCCGGGGATGGGAGTGAAATCAGGATATCTCATTGTCATCGCAATCATGCTGGCGACCGCTCTTTTCACTGCAATATTTTTTTATATCCGGGGCTGGTTTGAGTAACCCGTCCAGGTCTTCACAATTTTTGATCGGTTTGACAACGGAGTCAATTTTACCCATCCTACACCCAGCAACCACACCGATAGTGAAGCCGGACCGACAGTTTGTGGCGAATCGAAGCTGCCGAAGATCCCTGGGCTCAGACAACCAGATGTAAATGAGCGCGAGTCCAATGAGGAAGCCACTCTCAATTACTTCAGCCAGGTTGCTTGATCAGTTACGTTTAAAGCTCGGAGCCAACCATTACTCTTAACGGACTGAACAGGCTTAAGTCTACTGGGTGGAGCGTTTTCTACGTTTTCATCGAAACTGTCATCTCTGAGAGTTATTGGCCGAAATCTTTGGGCAGTTGTAGTGACCAAACTTCCTGACTCAAGGGTTGGGCGTGTCCGCCGGCGAGCCAGATTTTGTCTTGAAACACAAATGCGGAATGTTCATGGCGCGGCTTCCAGGTTGTTTCGGTTTTGAGCTGGGTCCAGTCGCGTCCGTTTTTTGAGTACCAGACGTCATTCCAGTTTGTGTGCGGCTCGCCCGACCAGCCACCGAGCACCCAGATATGATCTCGATAGACTACCGAACTGAACCACAGGCGGGCGTGCCAGGGGGCGTTAGCTGTTTCCTGCCGCCAGGTTTTGCCATCAGCAGAACTCCAGACGTCATTATATGCCGTGTATTCGGGAACGTAGTTGCCACCACCTAAAACGTACATCCGCCCGTTGAGTGTGACAGCCTGAAGATAGGCACGTGGCTTCCACGGAGCTGCTGCCGTGACTTCGCTCCAGGCTTTACCGTCTGCCGATGCCCAAACGTCGTTCTTGAGATGATCTGCATTGCCAAAGTAATAATTTTCAGTTCCACCGAGCATAAACATTTTGTTATTGAGAGTGACGAGCCCGGCTGCAAGGCGGGGCGACCACTGGGCTGGCCCGGCTCGATCCCAGTTTTTACCGTCCGAGCTGGACCAGACGAGGTTACCGGCTTCGTGTCCAGGCAGGCGTCCGTTGTACCAGCCCCCCATCAGCCACATGCGGTTTTTGAAAACGACGGTCATCGGCAGATCGGAATGAATCCAGGGAGCGGACGTTTCAACACATTGCCAGTTTGATCCGTCCGCAGAATTCCAGACATCCCGAGGTGGCGCGGCATAGGAGTTGAACCAGCCTCCAAAGATCCACAATTTGCCATCGTAGACGAGTTCGCCTTGCGAATCCCGCGCCTGCCACGGGGCGTTTCCTTCAAGCTTCCATTGAACAGCCGGGCTTTCTGCAACTGCCGAGGAGGTGCTTTGCAGCAATACCAGACAGATTATGAAAATATAACAGCGCATATCGATCTTTCCCTTTTCGCGAATCAGTCATCAACTCGTGTCATCCGGTCGACCAGCTACGCCATTTCGAGCAGTTTAGCGACGCCTCCCGAGAGCAGCGTGTCGATATGGGGATCGCACCAGG
>DOCI01000232.1:46023-47015 GCA_003503535.1 Planctomycetaceae bacterium | reverse complement strand
TCGCACCAGGCGACCGAGACGGCATAGCCTCCTTGCGGATAGGCGTCTTTGGTGGGGATGTACCACGGGCCACCGTCTCCATAAGCTGCACAGGCGACAAACCGATCTGGAGCCGACCCCTGAGCGCGGAGTTGATACTCCACGAAACTTTCGGAAGGCAGATGCAGCAGCGACGTTTGATTGACATGCAGGGCCGACAGCGTAATCGGAATCTGTTTTTTAAATCGACTTGTGTACGATACGGTGTATGCTGGCCGATTCCGACTGACCGGATTTTGAGCCGGATCCTCAATTTGCTTAACAAGGGCATCAATATCGAAGCGTTCGTCGGGCGGCGGTAAAATATCGGCGGTAGTCCACTGCAGAGACTGAATCGGTTCGGGCGTGAGCGCAGCTTCCGAGGCGACAATTCCTGCATAAATCCGGTCGGTCAAAATGGGCCTCAGTTCGACAGAGCCGTCGTTATATTTTCCAGCCCCAATGTTTCCGCCACATCCGTTGAAATAAACATGCAGGCAACCGGGCTCATCGGCTTGACGTTTGCGACGTGCCAGTCCGCAAAAGTCGGCAGAGACGCGGCCATCCCCGTAGTAGCTCATCGGATGGCAGGCGTAATAATGACAGGCGACAACTTTTTTCTCACCATTATAAAAGGCAACCGTCTTGAGCATGGGATCGATAAGCCCCTCGGGATATCGGCGGAGCGGTTCGCTACGGGAACTACTGCCTCGCTGCGCGACAACCAATCCATTCAGGCCAATAATTCGTCGATTGCCGGCCACTTTTTCGACAGCCGCTTCTCCCTGTGCGATGTGAGTGATGGGAACTGTCTGTTTCAATGCCGCTTCAATCGCGGTGCGTCCGGCGTCAAGACATTTCTGATAGAAAGCGAGATCGACGATGTGTGTAAAATCCCTGGTAGCGGCGACCATCCGCTCGGCTTCGAGGCAGGCAAACGGTGAATTATGCTGATGCACACATTGCACGGCAAG
>DOCI01000232.1:36073-45873 GCA_003503535.1 Planctomycetaceae bacterium | reverse complement strand
AGGCACGGCAACTCGATCTGGCGTGGTGCCTGCCGCCTCGGCGAGGGCTTTCCGCCACTCGACATGGGCCTCGTTGAGCAGCCCTGTCCAGTCGACGGAGCAAATGACGATCGGGTCCCCTGCCCCGAGCAAAACAAAACCAATCGCTTCGAGGGGATCATCATAAGCGACGACAGGCTTGATCCAGCCACCACAGAGCGGATGACCCAGCGGTGGAGAGACATCAAATCGGAACGGTGCTATATGCAAATTTCCGGCTGAGCTTGCAGACTGTGCCGCATGCAGTTGAGAGGCTGTGAGACCACTGGCGGCGAGAATAGCGGATGTTTGCAAAAACTGGCGACGTCCGACGTTGAACATTCGTGGATTCCCTGAATTGAATTGCGGGAGGGCATTGACGATTAATGTCACGTGACATCATAATCGCATAATATCCACGTGATGAAAAGTCCCGAATCGGTATGACCTGAAAATATGACGTAAACGCGATTGTGTCAGCGTCATGATGTCTACTGGTTTTAGCGGGAATCAGAATCACACACGCCGCATTCGAGACCCTACCCAAGAGGTATTCATGCCCATTCTGAAACTGTTTTCGCTGCCGGTTTTCATTGTCTTCTTTCAGTTAATCGGCTTATTACAAACGGGTGCAGCTGCGGAACCTGAGTTCAATCTCACTCTGCGATCTCAGGTACCAACCGGGCCGGACGGCTTGCGGTTCCATTATGTGGAATCTGACGAAGTCTGGAAGCCGAGTGAGACGGCTATCATTGTCTGTGATGTATGGGATTCCCACACCTGTTACAACGCCGTGCAGAGACTTAACGAATTTGCTCCCCGACTGGAAGCAACGCTGAACGCTGCCCGCCAGCAAGGCGCGACAATTATTCACGCGCCAAGCGGATGCATGGATGCATACGGCGATCACCCCGCCCGAATGCGAGCCATCAATGCCAAATCCGCTGATCGGTTGCCTGCCGAAATCACCTCGTGGTGTTATTCGATTCCCGCCGAAGAACAATCGCTGTATCCGCTTGATCAATCCGACGGCGGCAATGATGACAGCGACCAGGAGCGGGCCAAGTGGCAGGAGCAACTGGCAGCTGAAGGTCGTAATCCGGGGCGGCCCTGGCGCAAGCAGTCACCGTTGATCAGTATTGATGCCGATTGCGATCTGATTTCTGATCGTGGAGATGAAATCTGGAATGCGCTGGAGGAACGCGGCATTAAGAATGTTGTACTGGCTGGCGTGCATGTCAACATGTGTGTACTCGGTCGCCCGTTCGGCCTGCGACAGATGGCACAGAACGGCAAAAACGTGGCCCTGATGCGAGACCTGACCGATGCGATGTACAACCCGAAACGCTGGCCTTACGTCAGTCATTATTCCGGAAATGATTTAATCATTTCACACATCGAGCGGTTTGTCTGTTCAACGATCACGTCCGATCAATTTGTGGGTGGGAAACCGTTTCGCTATCGCGAAGATCAGCGACCGGATGTCGTGATGATCATTGCTGAGGATCCATACGATACAAAAACATCGTTGACAAATTTCGCTGTCAACATGTTAGGCAAAGACTTTCGGGTCACCATTCTGCATGCCAACGAGGAGAATCGCAATTCTATTCCAGGACTGACAGCGATTGAATCGGCCGATGTTGTGCTGATGAGTATCCGCAGACGGACATTGCCCCCCGAACAATTGAATCTCATCAAACAGTATCTGAACGCTGGCAAACCATTAATTGCATTGCGCTCGTCGAGCCATGCATTTGCACTGCGAAGTGAGGATGTGCCCGCCGGTCTGAAGGACTGGCCTGAATTTGATGCGGAAATCATCGGCGGCAATTATCACGGCAGTTATCCAGACGAACTCTTGGCAACAACGCGCATCGTCGAGTCGGCTGACCAGTTGGAACTACTGAAAGATGTGCCGCGCGAGCCCTATATACAAGGCGGGCATATGTACAAAACCGGGCCACTTCAACCAGGGGCTCAACTTTTGTTGACTGGCCATGTAGACGGACACGAGCCCGAACCAGCCGCTTGGATTTATAAGCGAACTGACGGCGGATCGACCTACTATTTCGCGTTGGGACATCCTGAAGATTTTAAGCAGCCCGGTTTCATCCGACTGCTCGCTAACGCTGTCTACATGACAACGGGCCTGCCGGTAACCGAGACAACGCCCGGCAGCGGCCTGCGGAATAAATCGAATCAGCGCTGGATTCGTATCGGTGTGCCGACAACGGAGACTACGCTGAGTGAACAAGACGCAGCTCAGGGTAACTCTTCCAGTTGGTTTCGTTGTGTGATCGATCTGACCGGGACCTCTAAGCAGGCGCAGGAGTTGACTGTATCACTGGAGAATACTAACCAACAGTTTGATCTGTTCTGGAACGGAACGTTGATTTCACGCCGAGCCGACGGCATCAGTCAGCGTTGGACAATCCTGGCAGAAGAGTCCGAGATCAAATCCACCAATCTTCTGGTGCTTCGAAGCAATCAGTCCAATGCGGGACTAGAGATGTCACCTCGTCTTATGGTTCCCGGTGGGCAGGTGATCGACCTGGCGGGGTGGTGGCAATTGCGTGTCGGTGAAGATGATAGCTGGTCATCATGGCCGGCCGAGCGGTTTTTCGGACAGCAGGAAATCACATTCAAGGTTGAAGAACCGCTTTGGAATGCACGAATCTTGACCCGTAAGGGCGAATTCACACCCGGCATCGAAGGACCTGCCTGTGATGCGGCGGGCAATTTGTATGCGGTGAATTTACAGCGTCAGGGAACAATCGGCCGTGTGACTCCAGCTGGCTCGGCGTCTGTGTTTGTCGAAGTCCCCGAGGGCAGCATTGGGAATGGCATTCGTTTCAATGCGGACGGCGATTTCTACGTCGCCGATTATCAGGGGCATAATATTTTGCTGGTGGATGTCGACACAAAACAGATCCGCACATTTGCCCACAACCCAGCCATGAATCAACCCAATGATTTAGCCATCACCAAAGACGGGACAATTTTTGCAAGTGATCCGAACTGGAATGAAGGAACTGGTCAGATTTGGCGAATTGATCCAGATGGCAGCACGCTTCTGGTGGCCAGTCAGATGGGAACTACGAACGGGATTGAAGTCAGCTCTGATGAAAAAACGCTGTATGTGAATGAAAGTGTGCAACGAAATGTCTGGGCGTTTCCGATTAACGCTGATCGTTCACTGGGGGAAAAGCAGCTCGTCCGCCAATTTGCCGACCACGGGTTTGACGGTATGCGGGCCGATGTGGACGGGAACTTGTACCTCACCAGATATGGGAAAGGCACGGTTGTGAAGATGTCACCCAGTGGTGAAATTCTCCAGGAGATCGATGTTCTGGGGACGCAACCGAGCAACATTTGCTTCGGCGGACCAGACGGAAGGACGGCATATGTGACTGAAGTGGAGTCCACTCGCGTGGTCCAATTCCGTGTCGATCGGCCTGGACGATCCTGGCAACTGATGCAGCAGAAGAACTGAATCACCTACGATCGAGCCGAGAGTCGGTGATCATCAGATCAACAGAAGTTGACCGAAGGCGTGGTACAGAAGGCTGATCTGCTGACGCTAACATGGACTTCCCCAGGTAGGGTGGGCGCGGGGTTATGATTAATCCCTGCAGCATAATTCGTCAAACGCTCATAAATGCTGGGTTTACTTCTGGATATCGCTGTAATTTATTTTTGAATATGCTCTGACGGTTTAATCGCTCACTGAGACTGGACGGCGAGGTCGCATTAAACGAGTGTTCTTCGTTCGTTCCCCCTCAGCATCAATGATCTTATCAGCATATTCTTCGCTCTGATCGATCACATTGACGGGATTATTTCGCGGCTTATCGGCATGCTGCTGTAATTCAGCGACATCGAACTCAGTCGCCACTGGTTTTTGATTTTCAATGGGGCTTTCACTTTTTGCAATACAATAAAGATTCGCCGAACTCCGCAGCACCATTCGTCCGTTGCTTACTGCAGGTGAACCCCAGAAGTTCTCATTCTCTGTCGTGATCTTGTTGACCGCCAACAGTTCCACATCATCCTCCAGTCCAAAAACATACGCTTGTCCATTTGCATTCAAATAAAACAGTCGATTATCCACAACGACAGGTGATGCATAGTCAAGTGAGCCAAAACGAGCGTTACCAGTCTGCTGAAAATCTTTTAAGCGAATTTGTAAGAGTCGCTTGCCTGACTTACTATCTACAGCTGTGAGAATACCTTTCGAAACGACATACACTTTTGATTGATGCAGTACGGGCGATGCATACGTTGCACTGACGGAACTTGTCCACACAGTGTAATCGTCCTCAATATTTCCCAGTCCGTCGATCCCTAATGTTAAACTTCGACTTCCCTGCCCTGAAAAAGCAAACACTTGGTGTCCAAGTGAAATTACGCTCGTATAGGCCTGCTGAGAACCTGTTGCCTCCGAGTACCATCGCAGTCTACCAGTTTCTGGATCGAGCCCCCAGAGTTCTCCAGAGACCAGCATCACAAGGTCTGTTCGCTGGCTGTCCACTTCCACTAATATGGGTGTGCCCCACATACCATCCAAGCCTGTTGCTTCCTGTTGCCATTTCTTTTTTCCTGTCAGTTTATCGAAGCCAATGATTGACTGACTTTCGGCTGAAGCAGTGATGATCAATGTATTCTTGTAAAGAACAGGACTTGATGAGGATCCCCATTTAGGAGGATCTGATTCCTTTCCTGCATCCGCATGCCATAGTTCGTTGCCATTGAGATCAAAGGCATAGACGCCCCCTTTACCAAAGAAACAGTAAACATTTTCTCCATCGTAAACAGGTGTGTGCGATGCATACCCGTGCGATGAAACTCCAGACTGATCGTAAAGGTCCTCAGGTAACGAAGCCTTTACATTATTTTGCCACAGTAACGTGCCTGTTCTCAGATCGACGCACAGGAGATTGCGAACTAAATTTTCGATATCGCCTGGATGATTGGGATCAAGCCCATATCCGGAATAGCATGTCACGATAACTTTGTTACCAATTATGATCGGACTGGACGCTCCAGGTCCTGGGAGAGGTAACTTCCAGGCAAGATTCACGGTCGGAGACCATTGATCTGGCAGAGACTCAGAATTTTCGGCAACGCCAGAACCAGCGGATCCGCGAAAACGTGGCCAGTCATCTGCATACGTAGCAACGCAGGAGAGTGCTATCAATATCACAGAGTATCTCAAATACATACTCACCTTCTTAACTGAGTTGTAGTGGAATAATACATACACCGCGAAAGTGATTTCTTAGATTTGATCCTGGTGGATTCAATATTTAAATGCACGGGTTGATGGATTCCCTGCAATCTGTGCTGATCCATGTTCATGCATAATTCTTAATCAAGAATTAGCATGTGCAAAACTTCCATTACGAACTTAACCTGGCCCTCGGTTTAGGCAACACGGTCGACATGCCACCGTCGACAGAGATCACCTGGCCGTTAACCCATTTGTTTTCTTCATCCAGAAGCCAACTAATACATGAAGAGATATACTGTGGCTCTCCTAATGTCCCGAGTGGATTCATTGATTCTGACAGTTGTCGAGATTGATCATTTTCCCAAATTTTTCGAGTCATTTCCGTGACGGTGAATCCTGGGGCAACACAATTGACTCGAATATTTCGATTTGAATAACTGGCAGCTGTTGCTCTTGCTAATCCAGCAACCCCCGCTTTGGCAGCGGCTATGGCTTCGTGGTTTGACATTCCAATTTCGGATGCTACGGAAGTTACAAATACAATCGAGCCACCAGTCTTCTGCATTGGTTTCAAGGAAGCTTTTAACACATGAAAACAGGAATTCAGATTCACATCAATCACTTCCTGCCAATCCTCAAATGACGTTTGGCTGCAGTTATTCAGATACAAACTGCCGATTAAATTCACTACTCCATCAAGCTTTCCAAATTTATCGACGGTGAAAGAAACCGCCGATTGGAATGATTCTGGCTGAGATAAATCTATGATTTGTGTTGCTACACTAAATTTGGCAGCCAGTTGATCAAGTTTTTGATGATCTCGACCGGCGGCGACAACCTTTTGCCCTCGTTTCAAGAGATTTTCAATCAGTGCATGTCCTATTGTGCTGGTCGCCCCGAAAACGAGAGTACTCATAAAATATACTTTGTAAATAAGCGGTTGAATATCATTTATTTGACTATAGCCATTGCCGCGGCTTAGCCAAATTCCTGATCAGATATTTTCTATTCCTTTCAGGGATGAGGGGACAGAGACAGATACCTACTGCTTCATCAATCGACTTCTTGTGGAAATAAGCCATGAACCAATCAGTACGATAGTGAAGCCCCAATACAGATAAAGGCCGGGCCAGCTTTCAAATCGAGAACGTCCTGTAAACGTCTGCATCAGTCCAAATCCAGTGAAGGCGACAACCAGCGCAAGCCCGGTTTGAACCAGCATCACCCTTGTTTGAGCTTCATACCCGAATCGCTCTGATAGCCACGAAATCAGCGGTAATATTTGAATTGCGTGCAGCGGGATACCATGCGGAAATTTGAGTACGCCTTTGGCACCAAATGTCTCGGGAGCTTTCCCAAACGACAACTCAAGGTAGCCGATTCCAAGAATGAGGAAACCGATCAGACAACCAGCCAGCAATAAACTCATTCCGCCACGGATGGCCCACTTCATGTCTATCGGGACATTCAGACGATCGAAAGATCGCAACGTCAAATCTGCAATCACAATCACACTCATCGTTATCAATAATTCGGTTGTTAATTGTACGGATAAGTTCAAGGTTGAAACGATATTGAAGTGGGAACGCTCAGACCGCCAAGTCTGCATCGTAATCAACATGACCTCAGCAACAAGAAAAATTCCAACAATACTTAAACAGAAGGAATCGCGTTTTTTTGTCAGAACCAGTCCCGCTACCCAGGAAAGTGAGAGGAGGGTCACTCCAGTCGAAATACCGAATAGAATCGGTTTTCGCCAGGAAATTGGACCACTCCAGGAATCTCCTTCCATAATAAATACGACAACATGAAAGCAACCGCTAAGCATCAGAAACAGACCGCAGCCGATCAATAATCTGATTGCGAAACGGTTTTGGTTTTGTTTGCCATCCATGTTCAGTCCCGCGGGCCGTGAGGAAATTTATTACAATTGGATTGTTCCGATTTAAACTTCGGGTTGTGTGCCACTGGCTTCGTCAGTGCAAGTCGAGACTAAAAATAAAGTTAAGATACACTGGCAAAGCCAGTTTCACCCTGATTTTTCAGTTGGAACAGAGCGTTCGTGTGTCTTGAAACTATGGTAGCGAAGCATGGGACAATCCCAAGGTTTGAAGTCAACAGGATTTTCGTTCCGTTTCTAAATCAAGAAGTCTCTGTATTGTGATTATCGATGCTCTTCCTGCGAACGGACATCATTATTGCACCTCGCTGGTAAGAGGAGAGAGAATATCTCTCCGGCTCGCATACCCTGTGTAAAATACCCAGGCACCTATTTACGGATCAAAGTGGCTCTGAGCACGCTTAATTACCTCTGATGATCTCTCCAAATGCGTAAATTGATTGATTTCAATTCCCCATGGAGTCCCTGTATCGAAAGAGTGATAACAGGTGGAGTGGCCACCGGGACTGACTCGATTTGTTGCAATTTCATACCAAATGACGCGAGCAGAGCATTTCAAACGGCGTGAAGAACGGGGAGACCAATACACACATCTTCGTCAATGAACAGTCGACGGAGTCCATGCCATCAGCAATCCGATATGCAGAATTGTGATTTGACGATTCGGAGCATATCATCAGTGACAACTCAATTCTTTGAACCAGATGGAGCAATCCGATGCAGCGTCTTACCTTTCTTCTTGTGCTTTCTCTCCATTCAATTGCACACGCAGAGGAATGGCCACAATGGATGGGACCGAACCGTGACAACGTCTGGAAAGCAAATGGCATTGTTTCTGAATTCAACGAGGATGGGCCACGAATTCTCTGGAAAGCAGAAATTGGCGGAGGGTATTCTGGCCCGGCAGTTGCAGATGGTCGCGTCTATGTGACCGACTATGTCACCAGCGATGATGTTAAAGTTGCCAACTTTGATCGCAAGCAGTTTTCAGGAACTGAACGCGTTTTGTGTCTGGACGAGAAATCAGGCAAACAAATCTGGAAGCATGAGTATCCCGTTAAATACTCAATTTCTTACCCTGCTGGGCCACGCTGCACCCCAAATCTTTATAAAGGTCATGTTTACACTCTGGGAGCAGAAGGAAACCTATTTTGCTTCGAAGCCAAAACCGGCAACGTGATCTGGTCGAAGAATCTTCCAGAAGTTTACAACACGAAAACTCCTCTCTGGGGCTATGCCGCTCATCCGCTCATCGATGGGAACAAGCTGATCACATTGGCAGGTGGAAAGGGAAGTCATTGTATCGCACTCGACCTGAAAACCGGCGACGAGATTTGGCGAACATTAACTTCCCGCGAGCAGGGATATTCTCCCCCTACCATTATCAATGCAGGTGGGACACGCCAGCTTGTTCTCGCTCATCCTGAAGGAATTTCCTCGGTGAATCCAGAGACAGGAAAGGAATACTGGACAGAACCTTATGAAGCCAGCAATGGTTCAATCATCATGTCTCCATTACACCACAAAAATCTGCTCTACGTAGGTGGGTACAGCAATAAAAATATTTTGATCGAACTCGATCCCAAAAAAGCGGAAGCCAAAACGGTCTGGCGAGATCAGCCACGTATGGCAATCTCTCCAGTGAATGTACAACCTTTTCTGATCGATGAAACGATAATCGGTTTGGATCAGAACGGCCAAATGTACGGCATCGATTTACCGACGGGCGAACGCCTCTGGGAGACTACCGAGCCGCTTCATTCAGAACGACCACTTGGTTCCGGCACGGCTCTCATTGTGAAACATGGAGATCGCTTTTTTCTCTTCAACGAGCATGGAGAACTGATCATCGCGAAAATCTCACGCGAGGGTTATGAAGAAATCGATTCCATGAAAGTCATCGAGCCGACCAATGTTGCCTTTGGTCGAGATGTCGTCTGGAGTGCCCCTGCCTATGCGAATAAAAGCGCATTCATCCGCAACGATAATCAATGTATTCGAGTCGATCTCTCTGCGGAATGAGGGAATGCCTGCATGACAGCTTATGTCAATTCTGGAAGTCTACGGGGATTTCGGTCATTTTCTGTGCAATCACCCGCAAGCAGTCGATAGGGAACACGTTCCTCAACTGCTAATCAAATGTTCCCTGTCGTTTGCACCAGTTCTTTGATCGATAATCTATCGAGAATTCGTTCAGAAAATTGCGGAATGTTGTGACAGCCTGCAAGGAAGGCTGCATTGGGAAATTCACGACCGGAATTTGAATTTGCTTCACTGGCTGCTTTTATGTAAAGTCATATATGCATGTTACACTATCTGCAGGACTAAACATATGAGCTCATCCCATGATTCTGTTCACGGCTGTACTGGTTTCCGCTCGATGCCGCGCCGCCAGGTCCTTCAGGCGGGTGTACTTGGTACGCTCGGATTGTCGATGGCCGACCTGTTTCGATTGCAGGCTGAGGAAACCTCGCCAACTGCAGGCGCTTCAGGGAAAAAGATAGAACCACGTGCCATGAGCGTGATTCAGATAAACTTACCCGGCGGATTTCCGCATCATGAGTCATTCGATCCTAAGCCCGAAGCGCCGGTTGAATATCGTGGCTCCTTTGGCGTGGTTAAAACGAAAACTGGCGATGTGTTCAGCGT
>DOCI01000232.1:29774-35959 GCA_003503535.1 Planctomycetaceae bacterium | reverse complement strand
GGCGATGTGTTCAGCGATAACCTGCCGATGCTGGCGGGCATTGCTGACAAGATCACAGTAGTCCGTTCCGTCGTGGGGAAGATTCCCGACCACGGGCTGGCAACCTATCACCTGCACACTGGTTACACGCCTTCGACAGTGATCGACTACCCGCAGATCGGATCGGTCGTTTCGCACGAACTCGGTGCCCGTGGCGAACTCCCCTGTTATATCGCGATTCCCAGTAAGAATGCCTCCAGCGGGGGGACCGGGTTTCTCCCGAGCATCCACGGTCCGTTCGAAACTGGCGGCGACCCGGCAACACAGAAGAAGAACTTCCGCGTTCGTGACTTCTCATTGCCTGCTGACCTCTCACTCGAACAGCTCCAGCGGAGACGGGCGGTTCGCGACATGGTCGAACAGCGAATCCGCGGACTCGAAGCCAATCCGGTTCTGCTCGATACAATGG
This sequence comes from Planctomycetaceae bacterium, assembly GCA_003503535.1. Classification (GTDB taxonomy): domain Bacteria; phylum Planctomycetota; class Planctomycetia; order Planctomycetales; family Planctomycetaceae; genus Rubinisphaera. The sequence goes on along the minus strand of DOCI01000232.1, from coordinate 35,511 downwards.
ATGAGTTCCACTATCGAGCTTACTCACTCCTGACCTCAGCTGATGCCCAGAATGCTTTCTCATTTGATAGTGAGACCGATGAGACATTCGAATTGTATGGCAGCGAGGTTACAGGTGACATCAAAGGACCTGATGGCAGGCTTCACCCCAAAGGACTGGCCGAGCGGCTGATTATTGCTCGACGACTTGTCGAATCCGGTGTGCGTTTCGTAACACTGGAATACGGGTCCTGGGATTGCCACAGCGGTGTCGAAAAAACGTGTCTCGATCAGATGCGGCCCTTCGATTATGCAATTTCGGGACTGGTCTCCGACTTGGATCGCCGTGGTTTGCTCGATACGACTATTGTCTGGGTTACGAGCGAGTTCGGCCGCACACCGAAGGTCAATAAAGAGAGTGGACGCGACCACTGGGCTCGCTGCTATTCAATGATGCTCGCTGGTGGTGGTTTCCAGCGAGGCCTCGTTCACGGTGCCAGCGACTCAACAGGTGGCGAACCTGTCCGAGATGCGGTGACGCTTGAAAACCTCATCGCGACGATCTATCACCAGATGGGGATCGATGCAAACAAAGAGCTGGTCGCTTTTGGTACGCGACCTATCGAAATTATTCGCGATGCTCAGGTCGTCAAACCGCTGATCAGTTAGCTTATCCGATAAGTGTCGATGAGATTTTTCCTGCAGGAGCAAGAGCAGCATGCGCGCGTTCATTGGGCCAATTCTTTCATTATTAATCTGCTTCGTACTATCGAGTGGTCTCGTTTCGGCTGACCCGTGGATCGCCGGAGTGACTCCACGGCTTGTTGGACGAGGCACGACAAGTGAAATTGTGATCGATCGATGGCGGCATGAAGCAATTGACGTGCTGTTCTACCCAGATCATTCCGTAGGACCGGATGATAAGAGCGGCGATCAAACTGGTATTCGCTGCGTCGGTACTCAGTTCGATTCCAAAAAGCAGCGACTCATCTGTCAGCTCGAGGTCGAGACGGACTGCCGTCCCGGCGAGCATCCTTTCCGCGTCCTCACTGCTGTGGGACTCTCCTCAATGGGTACGGTTCATGTGGGGCCCTTTCCTGTCATCGATGAAGAAGAGACCAAAGCCAACACAAACGATACCCCGGAAACGGCTCTGCTGATCGATTCAGACATCACCGTTAGAGGTACTCTTTCCAACAGTTCCTATGAGGATGTCGACTGTTTCCGCGTGGCTGGCAAAGCCGGTCAAAGACTTTCTGTTGAAGTTGACATGGTCAAAATGGGCGATGATCTTCGGTGGAATCCTGTACCCGACGGTTACGATTCCGTCGTCACAATTCTCGACCCATCCGGAAAACGGATCGCAAAAAATGATGACTCATCGCTGAATCGCCAGGATCCACTTTTGTCGATGAAGCTGCCAGTCGATGGTGACTACACGATTATCCTGCAACGCTCGATGTTTATTCCGGAAGCGAGGGAATACGCGATCCACATAGGCCGGTTCTTCCGACCATTGGCCGCTTATCCACTTGGTGGACCGACTGGTTCGTCACTCTCAGTCGAATTGCTGGGAGACCCACTTGGCCCGGTTTCACAAACGATCTCGCTGCCAAAATCAAGTGGTACATTTCCACTAATGGGCGACGCACCATCACCACTTCCAATGCGATCGAGCCCGTTTCCCAATGTGCTTGAATCTTCCGGTGAAAATGAGACTGTTGTGTCTGCAATCCCAGTTGCGGTCAATGGGATTCTCGCCAATTCAGACGAGACAGACCGCTTTCGCATCACTGTGAAAAAGGGTGTGCCGTTACAGGTACGAGTATGGGCCAGAGCACTCGGTTCGCCAGTGGATCCTTCAATCCGGTTGCGGCCTGTCGACCCGTCAGGAGAACTTGGAACTATTGAACTTCAAGCCGACGATGCGACGCGACCTGAACGCGACATCTTTGGCGGGCAAGGCGATTTTCCTGATACATTTGACCCGTCCGTCATCTGGACTCCCAAGCAGGATGGCGACTATGTTCTTGAAGTCTTCGATCCGCGTGGTGTCGGCGGCCCCACTCACGTTTATCGTATTGAAATCGCTCCACCCGAAAATATTCTCCACATTGGCCTTCCGTTTGAGGGATATAAACCTGAGAGGCCGCGAAAGACGTCGCTGTCCGTGCCACGAGGGAGTCGCTGGACGGTGAAGCTGTCGCTCTACCCTGCTCAGGGGAGCAACATTACCGGGCCTCTCGATTTCGCGGTTGAAGGACTGCCCCCCGGTGTGAGAATGCTGTCATCACAACTTCCATCCCTGCAGTCAGCCTGGCCGATGACGCTCATCGCTGATGAGGACGCCCCCCTTTCAGCATCAATCATTCAAATCAAGGCTCAACCTGCTGAAGGAGGCGATCCATTCGTAACCGTCAATCAACAGAACTTGCAGCGGGTATCGTATTCACACTATCCGTGGCGAAACATTCGAGTTGATCGATTTGCGACCGCAATCAGTGAACCAGCGGGATTCGAGGTCATACTCGATGCGCCCAAGCAGCCGCTGATGCGAGGGTCCGAACTCACGATCCCCGTACAGATCGTGCGGCAACCGTGGTGCGACGAACCCCTTGAAATACAGTGTGAGTTCGCACCACCAGGCGTCGGCACATCGCCAGCTGAGATCATCCCTTCCGGAGAAAGCACAGCCAATCTGACGCTCTCTGCCAATGCAAGCGCGAAACTTGGCAGCTCGCCGCTCTATGTCATGGTCACCACGACTCAGGCTCGAGGTGGACGAGAAAACAGCTCGGTCAGAGGTGACACGGATCAGGGTTCTGAACGTGTGAGAGTCTCGTCGGAAGTCATCAATATCGAGGTCGCCGAGCCGTTTGTATCGCTTGCGAGTGAACCGCAAAGTGTCCGCCGGGGCAATAAAATCAAGTACCGCTGGACCGTCAAACAGTTACGTCCCTTCGAGGGACAGGCGAGTGTTCGCATGCTTGGCCTGCCGGTCGGTCTGGTAGCGGTCGGGCCTGAGCCAACTATCGATAAAACGTCCAATGAGGTTGAAGTGGAACTTGAGGCACACGACGAAGCGTTGCTCGGTCTGGTTGGCGAACTTAATTGTGAAGTGCAGTTCAATGTCGGCGGCGAAGAAATCCTCCTGCGAACGGGTTCGGGCAAGCTGAGAATCGACCCGAGACTTGAAAAGTAACCTACGAACAAATCAGAACGCAGAAACAAACAAAGGCTAATTACTGTGAATTTCAAATCAATTCTGACTCTGCTGATTGCAGGTTTGTCATTGTTCCCGAATGTCATTCATGCTGCCGATTCCCTCGGCGACAAGACTGACTCAAGCCGTTCGACCGTGCCAAGTTTCCGACGTGATGTCATGCCGGTCTTTTTTCGGGCAGGCTGCAATTCTGGTACCTGTCACGGTTCGGCCCGCGGCAAGGATGGATTTATGCTTTCTCTTTTTGGCTACGATCCAGACGGTGACTACCGCCGGACAGTCGCGGAGATGCCGGGACGTCGTGTGAACACAGCTCTCCCTCAGGAAAGCCTGCTCCTTCTCAAAGCCATTGGTGCCGTGCCTCACACCGGGGGCAAGCGATTTGAACATGACAGCGATCTGGCAAAAGTCCTCATCGCCTGGATTGAGGCAGGAGCCCCCGATGACGTCGGCAACGTGCCAGAGGTGGCGGGAATCGAAGTTTCTAAACCTTCTATTGTATTCGACAAGGCCAGTGATACTGTAGATCTGCAAGTGACGGCGACCTATGCCGACGGCTCGACCCGCGATGTCACCCATCTGGCTTTGTTCGGCACCAACAATTCGAGCGTAGCCGAAATCGACTCTGACGGCCGCGTCTCCTCCAAAGGACCGGGAGACACAACTGTATTTGCGAGATTCAGTCGGTTTACCGTCGGAGCCGAGGTGATCGTGCTGCCATCCATTGAAGGTTTTGCCTGGCCCAATCCGCCGGAGAATAACTTTATTGATCGGCTCGTCTTTGAGAGACTGCAAAAATTGCGGATTGCACCTTCAGAACTCTGCGACGACGAAACATTCCTCAGGCGGGTCACGCTCGACCTTGCCGCCCGGCCTCCGACAGTCGAGGAATACGAGGCCTTTATGGCTGACACTTCGGCCGACAAACGGTCGCGGAAAATCGATACTCTACTCGATAGTGAAGACTTCACCGACTACATCACCGCACTTTGGGGTGAGTTATTCCGGATCAACAGCCAGGACTACACGGGGCGAGCCGACTCTCACAAGCCGGCAAACGCTTTCAATGCCTGGCTGCGTGATCAGATTGCCGCCGATCGACCGTTCGACGAAGTGGTTGCCGATATGACAACTGCAGTCGGCAGTACGAACATCGATGGCCAGACCGGCCTCTACACGATGCTCATTAAAGACTACAAACTCAATCCCAAAGTGCTGGCAGCCGATTACTCCCAACTCTTTCTCGGCGTGCGGATGCAATGTGCAGAATGCCACAATCATCCCTTTGATCGCTGGACAATGGACGACTATTACGGCTTCGTCAGTTTCTTCACCTGTGTGGAGCGAAAAACAGGCAGCGACAGTCGCGACAGGACCGTCATCTTCGATCCTTCTGCCCCGCCAGCAAAGCATGCCCTGGATGGTCGTCCCGTTCCGGCTAAACTCCTCGGTGAAGTCGAACCCGTCGGAGGCGAAGGTGATCCCCGGCGAGCCTTGGCAGCCTGGATCAAAGATCCTGAAAACGATCTGTTTAATCGGAATATCGTGAACCGGTTGTGGGCACACCTGTTTGGTGTGGGAATTGTCGATCCGGTTGATGACTTCCGGGCAACGAATCCTCCGGCTAACGGTCCCTTGCTCGAAGCACTTGCGGCTCGGTTTGCAGAACACGGCCGAAAACTGCGGCCTATGGTTCGAGACATCTGCAATTCGAGGGTGTACCAACTTTCGATCGAACCGACACCTTCCGGCAAGGATGATCAGCGACAGTTCTCACACGCTCAACTCCGACGACTTCGGGCCGATGTTATGTTAGATTCAATTGTGGCCGTAACCGGTGAGCCACGTTCATTCCCCAAGACCCCGACTGGCACTAAGGCCATCAACTACATCAATCGGCATCATTACTATACAGCCACTGGTGATTTCGTACTCGATACTTTCGGCCAGTCTCCCCGAGATACGGTTTGCGCCTGCGACACAAGGACCGATCCCTCACTTACGCAGGTCATGCACTTGCTCGTGGGCGACACATCCGGCCCAAGAGTGCACACGGCGGCTACTCGCGGAGTGCTGAAGAAGATCATCGAAAGTCAATCGACACCTGAAGGTGTTATCGAGGCGATTTTTATACGCGTTCTCTCCCGTCGTCCAACAACAGCAGAAATGCAGATGATTCGCGAACTCGTGAATGAGGAAAATCCATCGACCGTTTATGAGGATATCTTCGCCGGACTGATCAACTCGAGTGAGTTCCTCTTCAATCACTGACACATTGACGCGAATTTGCCTCCCCACCCAAAAGATCACACTTACCCGATTCGGAGATAATGATGAATTTCCTGCTCAGCCACTTATCGCTGCCCGTACTTTCGGTAGCGGTCCTTCTGGCCAGCAGTCCTTATGTCTGTGCTGATGACGGCAAAGAAAAGGACACAGACAAACCAGTCACCTATGAGGATCATGTCTTTCCAATTCTTAAAAAAAATTGTGCGACCTGCCATGGAGACGGAAAGCAGGAAGCCGGGCTGAATCT
>DOCI01000232.1:29423-29611 GCA_003503535.1 Planctomycetaceae bacterium | reverse complement strand
CAAATGATCGAACTGATCAAGAAATGGATAGATTCCGGGCTGCGTGAAAACGCAGGAAGTTCTGTGGCCGAAATGCGGACACTGGGCTTCAAAGCCACGACTCCGACAGATGAAGGGGGACCAGGTGCTGTTCCGGCGAACTTGTCGACTTTCCCCAGTGTGACCACGTTGCGTCCGTATCCACTACT
>DOCI01000232.1:25560-29310 GCA_003503535.1 Planctomycetaceae bacterium | reverse complement strand
CGTATCCACTACTGGCCATTGCCGCCAGTTCGCGGGCACCTGTTGTTGCCACAAGTGGCTATGGCGAGATCAAACTGTTCGACCCGACAACTCATAGTTCATATGGAGCAATTCCGTTTCCAGAGGGCGAGCCGCTCGTGCTCACCTTCAGCCGATCCGGGCGTCTGCTCCTTGCTGCTGGCGGCAAACCCGTTCAAAGTGGATCTGTTGTGCTCTTTGACGTGGCCACTGGGAAACGACTGGCAAGCGTAGGCGACGAGCCCGACGCGATCATGGCGGCTGATATCTCACCTGACGAGAAACTGGTGGCGATCGGCTGCACGAGCCGACTCGTGAAACTCTTTTCCACCGAAGATGGCAGCCTCAAGGCAACCATTGATAAACACACCGACTGGGTCACTGCCGTCGCATTTTCACCAGACGGAAAATATCTGGCAACTGCGGACAGGATCGGCAATATTCACATCTGGGACGGTAAGTCCGGTGGAGTGATACTACCACTTTCAGAACATAAGAAATCTGTTCGCGCTCTCTCCTGGAGAAGCGACTCGGGTGTCGTTGCTTCCTGTGGTGAGGACGGCACAGTCGTCTGGTGGGATGTGAAAGATGGCTGGCCACTGGCGAACAGACCAAACGCTCACGGGGATGGCGTGCTCGACTGCCAATTCGGACCAAACGGGGAACTCGCCACCTGTGGCCGCGATGGGACCGTTAAGATCTGGTCGGCTGAGGGGAACGAACTGAAAAAGTTTACCATTACCGCTGAAGAAACTGCCGAGAGTCAGCTTCCGCCAGGCGTACAACTACTGCCGACCAGAGTCGCGGTGGCAAGCGACGGCTCCACAGTCCTGGCAGGAGACACAGCCGGAAACCTGCACTCATGGATGTTTCCCTGAGCTGATTGTAATTACCTACAGAAGACAAACTTCTGCATTGCTCCATTTCAGATAATGTGTTTTTACTGCAGTTTACTGTAGCGGCTTTTGATGGTTTGAGCCTTATGTTTCCAGTCAATCAAACGTTACATATTCTTTGAAACGGCTATAGAATCGAAAATATGATCAAGGCATCATCGCATCTTGCGGTAGTCCCGACCAATGGAACACTTGAGGATTTCACTGGCGACATTCGCTGGGGGCAGACGAGCATTATTTTCTCAAGTAATTGTAATCTCATTATGGGAGTTGAAGGTTTCCAATCTCTCAGTATCTTCGAGTCGGTTCATATTTTTTAGAGCATTGGCTGGGCATTTTAAAACCTTTGACATCGAAATCTCCCAAGCAAATCATCATTGCATTCTGAAGCCATTGGACCATTTTCAAATGGTTTCTGCTGTCGTATGGACATCAAATGGTTTAAAACACTGAGTTTGCTGCTGCCGAACGCTGCAGGTGTTTTTGAATATGTTTAGATTCATTGTGTATCATGTTGGCTCGACAAGTTGACTATGTGAGCCTGGAATTCTTCCAACGTCAGACTTACGTTCCAATCGCCGTGACCCTGAAATCCCCCCATATAACGGAACGGTACCAGTGTTTTGAAGAATATTGTGGTACTGGATCCGATATCAAATTTCAATTCAGCACAAAATGAGATAGCGATTCTGAAGATCGTCACACTGAAAATCAAATATCCGCCTTGACAACGTTTACACTTGTAGTTATTTACACATGTAAACGATTAAAGGAGGATTCAAAATGGCTCATGTTTCGATTTCAGATGCCGAGTGGCAGGTCATGAATGTCGTATGGGAAGGGCAGCCGTTGACGTCGCAGGAAATTGTTGCCCAACTGGCGGATCAGGCCGATTGGGCAGCTGCGACGATTAAAACGATGTTGCATCGTTTAGTGAAAAAGAAAGTGCTTACTTTCGAACAGCAGGGGAACCGCTATGTCTATCGGTCCTGCGTACGTCGCGCGGACTGTGTGAAACAGGCCAGCCGCTCTTTTTTGCAGCGTGTCTTTGAAAGCGAGCCGGCTCCGTTACTCGCTCATTTTATGCAAACTACAAAACTCTCCGCAGAAGAAATTGCAGATCTTCGTCGCATTCTCGATAAGAAGGAGGCTCAGAAATGAATGGATTCACGACTGCGTTTAATTGGGTCGAAAACTCATCAGAAGAAGTGTTAATCATTGTTATCACTTCAGCGATTGCAGCTGGGCTAGTCGCTGCCCTCGTTCTGGCAATCAATCTGTTTGTCCGGCGCTGGCTGACATCAAAGCAAATGGGACTGTTGTGGGGACTGGTGCTGATTCGTCTGGCGATGCCTTTTGCTCCCGAGAGTACGATGAGTCTTCAAAACTTTTTCGTGTCTTCCGTTCAAGAGGCTCCTCGACATATGGAGAGACGGGATGCCTATGCTGCAGCATCCACACCAAACCAGGAACTGTTGGATTGGCCTGAATGGCAAATTACCAAATCCGTCGAAACGGCGGCCCCCACGATTGGAGTTGTCGAGTACCTCTTCACATCGTTCATTTCAATCCTCGAATTATTTATTAGTCTGCAATATTTGCCAATGATCTGGGTTTGCGGTTCAGTGGCGATTTTTAACCGGATGCTTATTATTCACTGGTGGTTTGCTCGAAAGGTCCAGCAATCTCCTATTTCTCAGGATGAACGCTTATTGCGATTATGGAAATCATGCTGTGAACAGGCAGGCGTACGTCGCAAGCTGCCTGTCATTCTTTTTGATGGCGTTTCCCAGCCTTCCATTATGGGAGCATTTCGGCCCCGGTTATTACTGCCTACAGACATTATCGAGCTGAATGACGAACAACTCAAACTCATCATGCTGCATGAATTGGCGCATGTTCGTCGATGGGACGTTGCCATCAATTGGGGACTGTTTGCCAATCGAATTCTCCACTGGTGGAATCCAATCTATTGGCTTGCAGTCACGCGGTATTGCAGCCTGCGTGAACAAACTTGCGATGCGATGGTCTTACATTGGATGAGTTCGTCTCCTGAAGAAAACACGAATCGCGACTATTGCAGAGAGTACAGCGAATTGCTCCTGACTTTAGCACAGCGGCCTCATTTCAGTTCGCGTTGGAAAGTCTCTTTGCCCGTTTCCATTCTGGGATTATTTTCGGCCTCTTATCAAAAAAGATCGGTCTCGAATCGATTGCATGCCCTGCATCGAGCGACAATCAAACGTCACGCCGCTGTGACGTCAGTCGTAGTTACGACCATTGTAGTTATTGCCGCTTGTGGATTAACGAATGCAACGCAACCAAGTGCTGAACATGATATTGATGATGTTTTTTCGACGAACATCGGCTCTTTTACTTTTCCATGCCAGCCATCATACGATCAAAACGAACCCTTTAAGGTCATTGTCTATTCAATGGACGAAGCTCTGCATGGTATCGCTAAACAGGAAGGAATCACCGACGAAGACGCCCGTAAATTGCTGGTTGCCCAGGTAAACTTTTTCTTTGAATGCATCCAGCCACCGGTTCCGCTTGAAATGCATCAGGAAAATCCAGAGCACTTAATACCGGAGCAGCTAAAGCCGGCGGCCAACTGGAAAGATTTGCGCCTTGTTGTAAACGGGCCAGAATCAGTTCATAAGGAATTCGGTATTCAAGTCGATGCCTGGCAGAAAAGTGGACTGAGTCAGATCACCATCGAAGCCCGATTTATTGTAGTGAGTAAAAATATTGCAGATTCCCTGGGAATTAAATGGGATAAGCGGGAAGAAAATACCGTGAGACCATCGGGTTCAGAACATGAGAAGAGCACGCC
>DOCI01000232.1:25151-25376 GCA_003503535.1 Planctomycetaceae bacterium | reverse complement strand
AAAACAGGCATTTGAGTATATCCAGGCGGCTCAAGGAGACGAACGATCCAATATCTGGTTCGCCCCTAAGGTGACACTCTTCAACGGGCAAAAAGCAACCATTTCCGATAGTGTCCAACGTCCATTTGTCGTTGGCGTTTCCAGGAATGAATCAGGAAAATTAGAACCAGAGATTAAAATTTTTGAAGATGGGGTAAAATTGACCTGTCGAGCAACCCTTGCAGC
>DOCI01000232.1:17328-25000 GCA_003503535.1 Planctomycetaceae bacterium | reverse complement strand
TCCAGTTCCATCGATGATGTTCAAACTTTTTCTTCAACGGTACAAGGGAAAAAAGCCTCTATTCAGGTTCCCAGCGTGACAACGCACCGTCTTCATTTTTCCGAAGAATTGAAAGATTCCCAAACTTTCCTCATCGAGTGTTGTTCCGATCATAAGCAGAAAGAATGTGTTTACCTGATGATCGCCCCACACGTCATCAAAGATCCTGATTGATGTCTTCAGGAATTAGATATGGGACAACCTGTTCAATCAATACTGTCATGGAACGCACATACATTCAAAAGCCCGGCTTCCACAATTAGTCGGGCTTTTTTTACAGGTCGGGTGAGCTTATCTTAACAGTGACGAACGGCAATCCATATCGGAAGTAAGTCCAGACTGTATGGCAGACCTTCTGCATCACCGATTGGTGGATCTCGAAATTGCTCAGGATATTTGAGTGCAGGTGCTCTGCTTGTACGAAAGCACTTCTGAATCGTTGCAAATCAAACGACGGGTTGCATATTCTCGATGGTAGACCAAAGTGCCTGCGGGAGACCAACGACTTTCATTACGGCAAACAACAAAAGTGTGATATCCTGCAGACTGAGGGAGTCCAGCAATAAGGAATTCCTTACTTCGATATCTCAAACACGACAAGTACAGGCCGATGGTCGGATGCGATTGATTCATCGATCACTTCAGAACTTATCATTTTAAGTGAAGAGCCACGATAGAAAATGTAATCGATACGAGAACGAGGGTTTTGTGAAGGAGCAGATGGCTGTTTCTGTTCATCAATGGCATTCATCCACTCTTGTTGAAGTATCTGTATTGGCTCTTCATCTGGCTTAGCATTCATATCTCCCGCGAGGATCGTTGGGATGGACCTGTCGTCAAAGAATTGATTGATTGCTTTTGCCTCAGCGACACGGTCTTCCGGAACATTGTGTTGAAAATGTGTACTGATAAATCGCACCGGCATTTTGTTTGGTAAACGTACAATCACCGAAATAGCTGCTCGCGGATAGGTGGTCTGTTCGGGGGTGCTTTCTGTGTAAGGCAGTGGCTGAATGTGAACGTCTTCATAATTGAAGCGAGACAAAATGGCATTTCCAAAAAGTCCCCCTTCATAGTGCTGTGTTGGACCGAACCGGACTTTCAAGCCGGTAAGGTCAGCCAGTTGACGAGCCTCGTGGAGTTGACCTGATCGTCTCACTCCGACATCAACTTCCTGCAGAGCGACAAGATCGGGTTTCGCTTTTTCGATGACCTTCGCCAGCCGAGGGATATCATAAACCTTATCCATGCCTTGGCCATAATGAATATTATAGCAAAGGACCCGGAGGACTAGCGGTTCATCAGCTTGTGCGTTGGCAGCTTGAAAGGACATCGAGAACAAAAGAGGAATTACAAGAGTCCAATGTCGAATTGTCGTTAACATCAATCACATCACTTTCTTTTTGAGTAATTCAAACATTTTCGGTGCGATAAAATCAAAAAGCAAGGATTATCCAAACACTTCGGAGACAGAGAATAGAAATGAGAGCACACTCATCTGCTGAAAGATGCCTCTCGCCAGGATATCTAACGCATCGATGAAGGAAGATCGATATCTTCCAAGCGCCTTCATTGATGTGTCGTTGTCTGTACTTTCCATCGCTTTCCCGCTTGCCCGGAGTCAGTCCAATATCAGAGTTCACCTGCTCCTGGAAATCGAATTGATCCCTATCAGCCAGAATCACCTCACTGGTCACATAACCCACTCGCGGTATGGAGCGGAACAACTCTCATTACTGCTGCTGGATTGGAGATGAAGTTTGAACTGACTCAGCCCGTAAGCATGTTGAGGCATGCCATCGTACTCACAGGGACTCTATTTCTTATCCAGGGTGGTTTTTCAGTATTTCATGGACCATCCGCGACTCTTCCACGCCTGTTAGCTTGAAGTCCAATCCCTGGTTCCGATAGGTGAACCGTGCATGATCGATTCCTAACAGATGAAGTATCGTTGCGTGCAAATCGCGTACATGAACGGGATTTTCGGCGACATTATAGCTGAAATCGTCCGTGGCCCCATAAGTCAAACCGGGTTGAGTCCCTCCTCCAGCCATCCACATCGTAAAGCAGCGTGGGTGATGATCCCGACCACCTTCCGGACTATCCCACTTTCCCTGGCCAGCAACACTCCGGCCGAATTCTCCTCCCCAGAGTACCAGTGTTTCGTCGAGCAACCCTCTTTGCTTCAGGTCTGTTACCAGGGCAGCGCTCGCCTGATCGGTATCTCGGCAGCGAGCAACGCACCACGAACTGAGTCGACTGTGATGATCCCAATCGGGATGAATCAATTGCACGAATCGAACCCCTCGTTCAATAAGTTTTCTGGCCATAATACAATTTGCCGCATAAGTTCCCGGCCTGCGGGAATCCGGTCCATACAATTCAAAAGTTGATTCCGGCTCATCAGACAAATCTGTCATTTCGGGAACACTACTTTGCATACGCCAGGCCATTTCGTACTGACTGATGCGCGTCTCGATTTCGGGATCTCCGGTCAGTTCCAAACGCTTTTGATTGAGCTCGGCAATTCCATCCAACATCGAGCGTCGAATTTCTCGTGGCATCCCAGCCGGATCTTTCAGGTAAAGTACCGGATCCCTGGCATTTCTCAGTTTCACCCCCTGGTAACGCGATGGCAAAAAACCACTCCCCCAATAATGCTCGTAAAGAGGTTGGTCCGAGGGACGCTTCATTTGCGAAATCAGAACAAGATAATCGGGCATGTCGCGATTCTCACTCCCCAATCCATAACTGGACCAGGCCCCTAAACTGGGGCGTCCGGCCAAGTGATGTCCTGTTAAGAATTTCGTCATCGCCGGGGCGTGATTGATCTGATCGGTGACCATCGACTTGACGAAGCACAGATCATCGGCGACTTTGGAAAGATACGGAAGCCATTCTCCCAGGCTCGCGCCGCTCTCACCGTATTGGTCGAACTTCGTTCGAGCAGGCATGATGAGCTGTTTTTGATTGGCTGTCATTGTCGTCAGGCGTTGTCCTTGACGTACACTTTCCGGAAGCTCTTTGCCCGCCCATTCCTTCAGGCCTGGCTTGTCGTCGAATAACTCAATCTGGGACGGTCCCCCCGATTGTGTAAGGAAGATCACATTTTTCGCTGTGGGGGAATGGTGAGGTAATTCCGGAAGACCAATTGCTGGATTGATTTTAGCAGCATCGGCACTATTGTTTTCCAAACACTGTAAAGCCATCGCCCCTAAGCTGACAGAAGCGGCTTGACCTAGAAAATATCGTCGAGCCTGCTGCCATAATGGGCTGAGATTTTGTTTTATTGAATTATTCATGACTGATCGCTTCATCAAGATTGAAAATGAGACTGGCTATAACCATTAAGGCCGCTTGCTCCACATACTGGGAATCATCCTGATTTTCTGGTTGACCAAAGTTAAGGAGCCTTTTCGCGTCGTCAGGATGCTTCGCGTAATAAACAGTTGTGCGTTCGAATTCCCGAATTAGAACGGCCTGTTCTTCCGCCGTCGGACTGCGTGTCAGCACACGTTGAAATAACTGATCGATCTGATGTTCAACAGAAACTGAATTCTTCATGATACATTGTGCAAGTTCCCGAGAGGCCTCCAACTGAGTCTGATCATTAAGCAATGTCAGTGCATGCAGTGGCGTGTTGGTGAGTCTGCGACCGACTTCACAAACGCGGCGTTGAGCACTATCGAACAAAAAGGTTGGAGCAGCTGAACGTCTCCAGAACGCATAAATGGTTCTTCGAAATTGTGCTGGCCCCTGGCTGGATTCATACACAAAACGTCCCATGAACATTTCTTTCCAGACTCCTTCGGGCTGATACGGCATAACAGGGGGGCCACCAATGGCTGGATTTAACAAACCACTGGATAGCAGAGCCGCATCTCGGATCATCCAACTGGGCAGGCGAAAGCGGGCGGCCCGTGCCAATAATCGATTTTCTGGATCCAGTTCGTAAAGTTCTTTTGAGATATTGCTACTTTGTCGATATGTCTGACTGGTAACAATTTGTTTTAAAAGATGTTTCAAGTTCCAGTCACTTTCAACGAGCTCTAAGGCAAGCCAATCGAGTAGATCTGGATGAGTCGGAAATTCTCCCTGCAATCCGAAATCATCTGGCGTTCTTACCAGTCCGGCTCCAAAGCAAAGTTGCCATAAATGATTCGAGATAACCCGACTGGTCAAGGGATTTTCGGGGGAGACAATCCAGTTCGCTAAATCCAAACGTGACAGCTCATTCTCGGAAGAAAGCGACATGATGGCTGAAGGCACATCGGCAGAAACGACCTTCCCTTTTTTATCCCAGACGCCTCGTTCCAGAATGTGAGTTTCCCGCTTCTCCGCTTTTTCGGACAGAACCATCACATTGAGCTTGCCTGCTGCTTTTTTAACCTGCACCAACTGATTCTTCGCCTGCTCCAGTGCAGCATTGACCACTTGAAACTCTATGTGATCCACAAGGAACTGAGCCAACAATTCACTGCGTAATTCAGAGTTCACTTCCGCTGAGGAGTTCACCTCTGCTAACGCGAGTTTTTCGAGAGGCATCGGCTCCAAGCTGCGAACTGCCTGGCCGGGTTGATCAGTCACGGAGACTCGAAATCGTCCGATGTTGGCATTGCCTTCTGTCGATCGATGCAGCAGAACAACGACCAATTCTTCACCCTGCTCCAAAAAGAGAGGATCTCCAAGTTCAAAAACTGCAGTGTGAGACACAATTTCTTCGATGCCTGCTGTTGTCCAGCCGTTGCGTGGATCGTCGTCCAATGTGTCTTTAATAAGACCATACTGACGACCTTTAGTTGGAGGTTCGACATCGGCAATTGCGTTGGTTATTTGAATATCCTGCAGTTGCGATCGACCTTTTTGATGAACTTGTAATTTGATGTCAGTCAATATGAATTCGCCGTTCTCTCCCCGCGTATACTTTCCGGAAGTATGGCTGGCATGCGGAAAGATCTCGAGACGGATCCCCGTGATTCGAGTGTGAACATGGTTAACAAATACAAGATAATCATCTTGCCGCGGGAGTGGCCCGGAAGCTTGGACGATCCCCTCGCCAACATGGTCGAGAACGGTGCCTGCTACAGATTCCAGCCGGCCTGGTTGAATGATTGTCCAACCTTGATATCCCTTTTCCGTTTGTTGAACACGCTGATCTAACCAAACTGCAAATTCCTGTTCAGCTTTTTTTCTTACGGAGTCTACTTTTTTCGCCCTGAATTCTACTAACTGTTCTGCTTCGGTTACGGCTCTGTCGACATAAGGAGATGAATATTCTAAATAGGGCTTGGCTTTCCGCCCGGCACTTCCGTCTTCATCGATATTGTTGAAGAAAGCAAACAGGCTGTAATAGTCCTCCTGAGTAATCGGATCGAACTTGTGAGAATGGCACTGTGCGCACCCCAGTGTCAGACCCAGTAAGACAGTGCCGGTGGTATTGACACGGTCGATGACATAATCAATCCGAGATTCTTCAGGGTCTCGGCCACCCTCCCCATTTGTCATATGCTGACGATGAAAGCTGGTCGCGAGAATTTGTTCGTCTGATGCGTTGGGAAGAAGATCGCCAGCAAATTGTTCACGGATAAATTTATTAAACGGCTGATTACTGTTGAATTCATGAATAACCCAATCACGCCACGGCCAGTTTGTCCGAGTGGCATCCTGTTGAAATCCATCCGTATCGGAATAACGAGCGGCATCCAACCACCACATTGCCATTCTCTCACCATAATGGTCCGAGGCGAGCAATCGCTCGACGAGCTGTTCATAGGCGTCAGCGGATGTGTCACTCAGAAATTTCTGAGCCTGTTCAGATGTTGGAGGTAAGCCCGTTAAGTCAAAGCAGACTCTTCTAAGCAACGTTCGCTTATCGGCTGGCGATGATAAGGAGAGTCCTGCTTTTTTGAGACGCGTGGTTACGAAATAGTCAATCGGATGCTGTGCCCGGTCAGGGATCACCGGACGAATCGGTTTCTCATAGGCCCAATGCTTCCCCCAGTGTGCCCCTCCTTCAATCCATTTTCGCAAGATCATGACTTCAGCATCGGTAAGAGGCTTACGGTGAGAATCCTGAGGAGGCATCAACAGTGTCTCATCATCCGTCGTAATCCGTGTTATCAGTTCACTCTCACTGATTTTGTGAGGAATAATAACCGCATATCCGCCTCGATCAGCAAAGGCGTCTTCTTTGAGATCCAGACGAAGTTCTGCTTCTCGGTGAGACTCGTCTGGGCCATGGCAATGGAAACAACGGTCTGAAAGAATCGGCAGTACATCTCGGCTGAAGCGAATCTCTTCAGCGGATGACTCGGATCGCGAACATGGAAGGGCTGATATAATGAGCAATAGAATCAATTTTACAGGCATGAATAATTTCATTATTGCGTAACTTTTTAAGACAATATTGGGTACTTCTATTTCAAATACTTTATCAAAGATTTAAACAGTGTCTTGGATAACGCTTCGTGTTTATGGTATGTTTTGACCATGACAGATAATTCACCGCGTAACTTCCAGTCACAGTTTTTTGAGAATAATCCTCTGGCGGAATCCTTGATTTCGCTGTTCGATGCCCTGCCACATACATATTTTTACGTCAAAGACTGTCAAAGTCGGTTTGTGAAGGTGAACCATTTATTCTTAGAAAACCATGGATTAACGAATGAATCACAGGCATTGGGAAAATGTGATCGAGATTTCCATCCCCCCTCGCTTGCTCAGGCTTACATGGATGAAGATCAACGGATGATGGAAAGCCGCAAGGCTTTGCCCGGTCAGGTATGGCTGGTGCTTCACCGCAGACGCACTCCCCGTTGGTATGTTTCCACCAAAACGCCATTGTTTAACATCTCCGGGGATGTGGTTGGGCTTGCGGGTGCGATGTACAGAATTGAAGATCGCGAAGAATTAGCACGGCATTTTCACGAATTATTGCCAGTCATCACATATATCGAAGAAAACTTTGCAGAATCGATCAGTATGAAGGAGATGGCCCAACTGGCCGGAATCTCGTCAACTCATTTTAATCGACGTTTTCGCCAGTTACTGCATAAGTCTCCCCTCGAATATCTCAGGGCAATTCGAACTCAGAACGCTCAACGCATGTTGACAACAACCTCGCGCAGTCTGGCTGAGATTGCCGCCGCATCAGGCTTTACTGACCAGAGCCATTTGACCAGACGATTCCGCCAGGTCACTGGTATGACACCTGCTGCTTACCGCAAAAAGTTCAGGAACTGAATTACGATCGGCTAAAGCCGAAAGTCGGAGATCAACAGAAGTTGACCGAAGCCGTGGGGCTACGGGCTGAAGTTACAGAGTTCTTATGAACTGCTGTTGCAGACCAGTCAACATGCTCGGATGAATTTTACCAGAAGTGAAGCATGAACCTGTATGGTTTCGCGACAAGGCGAGGGCCGTCGAATCAAACTCGGGCCTCATCGTCTGGAAAACTAATTTCTCAAACGGCATATTTATTGACTGGAGTCGCAGCCGAAGAAGGCTCCGTGGGAGCACTGGAATCAAATCCCAGCCACTTATACCGCGTTCCAAATGAAAACCGGAGAAGTTCAATGATTTTTAAGAACACTGGTTATCACCAGATGAATACCGGAAAATAATCAAACGCGGG
>DOCI01000232.1:10833-17160 GCA_003503535.1 Planctomycetaceae bacterium | reverse complement strand
CTGTTCAAGATGTTACAGGAAATCCGGTTTTCAATTGGAACAGGGTTTAGGTGTTTTCCTTTAAACCGATTTTCCAGTGTCGAGCACATTCATTGCAAAGTGAATTGTACCAGATTCCACACAGATCAGGGCAGAAATCGAGATGATCAAACGAGCAGAATCAGTGGTACAAATCGAGCAAAGTTTTGACCTTAACGAATGTTCCCTACAAGCCAGTATGCATCGAATTGCTGCGATACATACGATAACGAGTTCGCACAAGTTCTTGTTGATATTATCCGCGATCTTTGTCATAATTCAATTCTTCCGATTGGATGTCCAATCCCACCTGAATTGCCTTCCTCACCACTGACCTTAGGTTTTGACGCCATGCTGGCATCGTCATCATTTTCAATACATCACCAGGAATGGATCATCTGGTTGTTTTTCATCTCATTTCCGCTTGCGGAGATCACGGCGGCTGAGCCACCTTACTTTGAAACGGAAATTCGACCAATCCTCCGAGAGCACTGTTTTGACTGTCACGGTGCGACCGCCGAATTGGAAGGTGGCCTCGATCTTAGACTTGTGCGATTTATGAAATCCGGCGGTGATTCGGGAATGGCAATTGTTCCTGGCGATCCCGCTTCAAGCCTGCTGTTGGAACGTGTTCATGAGGGCGACATGCCACCCGGTGAGTCTCGGGTTTCGCCAGAGAAGATCGCAATCCTGGAAGAGTGGATCCGGCAAGGAGCACCAACACTCCGTGCCGAACCCGAGGAAATCGGGCCGGGAATTCCGATTACCGAGGAGGAACGTAATTACTGGGCATATCGACCAATTACTCGGCCAGGCATTCCGGAATTCTCCACAAACGAACGCATCCGAACGCCAATCGATGCCTTGATCGCCAACGCAATGCCGGAGGGATTGACCTTTTCATCAGATGCTGATCGGTTCACGCTCATCCAGCGTGCCTACTACGCTTTAATTGGCCTGCCACCCACGCTTGAGCAGATCAACAAGTGGCAGCAACATGCAGATTCCAATTGGTACGATCAGTTAATTGAAGAGCTACTGGCTTCACCACATTACGGTGAACGTTGGGCACGACATTGGCTGGACACTGCTGGCTACGCCGACAGTGATGGCTACACCGTCGCGGATCGCAGTCGAGAATGGGCCTGGCGTTATCGCGATTATGTCATCAAGTCGTTCAATACGGACAAACCCTTCGACCAGTTGATCATTGAACAACTTGCCGGAGACGAACTCGCTGGACCGATTGGAGGCGATTTGACAGAGCGTCAGATTGAACTTCTAACAGCAACTGGTTTTCTACGAATGGCAGCGGACGGAACTGGTAGCGGCGACAACAGCCCCGAAGCCCGCAACAAAACCATCGCGGATACGCTACAGATTGTCGGCACGACGCTGCTAGGGTCGAGTGTGCATTGTGCTCAATGCCACGACCACCGCTATGACCCGATTTCCCAAGTGGACTATTTCGCTTTACGAGCTGTTTTTGAGCCGGCATTGGATTGGAAAGCCTGGAAGCCGCCAGCAGCACGCTTAATTTCACTCTCAACCGAACAAGATCGAGCCGAAGCCGCAAAAATTGAAGAGGAGGTCAAACAGATCGCTGCAGATAAAGCGACTAAACAGGCAGCGTTTATCAAGGAAGTCTTCGAAAAGGAATTGTTGAAGTACGAAGAACCGCTGCAGTCGCAATTACGAACCGCATACGAAACCCCAGCGAAGGATCGCGATCCGGAGCAAACCAAGTTGCTCGCCAGTAATCCGAGCATCAACATTTCTGCTGGAGTGCTTTACCAGTACCGCCCGGATGCAGCCGAAGAGTTGAAGAAATTTGATGCCCAAATTGCTGAGCTGCGGGCAAAAAAACCGGTCGAGCAATTCATCATGGCGTTAATCGAACCTCCCAATCATCAGCCTGTCACGCATCTGTTCCACCGAGGTGATTTTAACCAGCCCAAACAAGTTGTTGTACCTGCCGGCTTGACCGTTGCTGCGGCAGAAGGAGAGCGTGTCACGTTTCTGGACAACGACCCGGAGTTGCCGACCACAGGCCGAAGACTTGCTTTTGCACATTGGCTGACCAACCCTGAAAATCCTCTTGCAGCTCGTGCAATTGTTAACCGGATCTGGATGCATCATTTCGGACGCGGAATCGTGGCAACACCGGGAGATTTTGGAAAGCTGGGCAGTGAACCGACACATCCTGAACTCCTCGACTGGCTCGCACGCGACTTCATCGATCACGGCTGGAGCCTGAAACATTTACATAGACAGATTCTGACATCAACTGCGTGGCGACAAAGTTCGTTTCGGCATCCTTCCGGTGAGGCAATCGATGCTGATAATCAGTATTACTGGAGGAAGTCACTGCAGCGAGTTGAAGCGGAGATTCTTCGCGATTCGATACTATTGGCTTCAGGAAGTCTGAATCCCAAACTGTATGGCCCTCCAGTTGAAGTAGCTGAAGATGAAACCGGACAGGTCAGGATTGACAGCAAGCAACCGAGGCGGAGTCTGTATGCGCAAATTCGTCGCAGTCAGCCAGTCGGTATGCTGCAGGCTTTTGATGCCCCTGTGATGAAGGTGAATTGCGACGTGCGATCTAACACAACAGTCGCACCACAATCATTAATGATGCTCAATGGCGAATTTGTGCTGGAGCAGGCTGGATTGGTTGCCGATCGAACGACTGAACTTGCTGCGATGGACTCTCAGCAAACAATCCAGTTCGACCTTTCGCAATTACCCATGATGCCTTCACCAATATGGAGTTATGGTACCGGTGAAGTGAACGACAAAACAGGGACGGTTAGCAAATTTGTTGATCTACCGCACTTCACAGGGAGCTCCTGGCAAGGTGGACCGAAGGCTCCCGACTCAGTGTTTGGCTGGGTGATCCTCAACGCCAACGGCGGTCATCCCGGCAACCGGAAACTTCCGGCAATGCGACGTTGGACTGCTCCAACGGATGGACAAGTCAGCATTGCCGGGACGCTCCAACATGGCAGCGAAAATGGCGACGGTGTCCGCGGTCGAGTCTTTTCAGCTGGCGGACAGAGGGATATCTGGCAAGTGCAGAACAACTCGACCCCTACCAATGTAACCACTTTTACGGTACAGGCTGGCGAAGAAATTGATATGGTCGTCGATTGTCTGGAAAATGAAAACTCAGACTCGTTCACTTGGCCAGTTCAACTGACATTTACGCCCGTTGGCGGGAATGCGGTCGTTCATGATTCTGTCACCGCTTTTCGTGGGCCAGCAGATGACTTTTCCGAGTTGCCAGCTCAGATAATTGCGGCGTGGCAACTCATCTTGGCACGCTCTCCCAGTCCAGATGAATTGAAGATGTCAATGGAGTTTGCCAGCCAGCAACTCAAGTTGATGACTGATCATTCTGCAGGCACAGCCCCCAATCGCACACCGGGCAAACAGGTATTGGTCAACATCTGTCAAATGCTGATGAATTCCAATGAGTTTCTTTATATCGAATAAATACGGAGCAGTCCGGTCATGAATTCTCACCTACCAGTAAACTCTCGACGCCAGTTTCTACAGCAGACCGGCATGGGTGTCGGTGCTGTCGCGTTGCAATGGATGTTGAATCGCGAATCGGCGACCGCGAAACCACCTGTCCTGAAGGACAAACCACACAACGATCTGCTACCACGAGCCCCCCACTTTGAGCCTCAGGCAACAGCGATGATTTCGCTATTCCAGCATGGTGGGCCAGCACACATGGATCTGACGGACCCAAAGCCCGAATTGAGCAAACATCATGGTATGGATTACTCGGGCGACATCCAGTTTTCATTCGTCAACGAAGCGAGTAAAAAATTATTCGGAAGCCCGTTTCATTTTCAGCCATACGGAGAAAGCGGGACCGAACTTTCCGATCTGCTTCCTCACACCGCAGGCATCGTCGATGATCTCTGCCTGATTCGCAGCATGCACACAGGGGCAAATGGTCACGAAGTCTCCATCCGATATTTTCACGGCGGCATCCCTGCCGTCTTGGGCAGGCCTACGTTTGGTTCCTGGCTGACATATGCATTAGGCAGTGAGACGCAGGACTTGCCTGCATTCATGGTCTTGTCCGACCCGGGAGGTCATCCTGTCGACGGAGCCACGAATTGGAGTAACGGTTTTATGCCGTCCATGTTCCAGGGGACAGTGCTACGACCGAAGGAACCACGTATCTTCAATCTGCAGCCTCCGAAGCATTTATCCGGTCCGTTTCAGCGTCAGAATCTTGACTTTTTGCAATCTCTTAATCAACAGCATCTGGAGGAACACCCGGGGGAATCAGACCTGGAAGCTCGAATAGCCAGCTACGAACTAGCGGCCCGCATGCAGACAGCAGCCAGTGATGCACTCGATATTTCCCAGGAAACCGCATCGACCCATTCGATGTATGGATTGGATCAGCCTGAAACACGCGACTATGGCACGCGCTGCCTGCTAGCCCGCCGATTTGTTGAACGAGGCGTACGCTTCATACAACTGTTTCACAGCGGTCAGCCGTGGGATAACCACAGCAACATTAAAACAGGACTGGCATCGATATGCAAAAAGACCGATCAACCTGTCGCAGCTTTGGTCAAAGACTTGAAGCAACGCGGAATGCTCGACTCCACACTGGTCCACTGGGGTGGAGAAATTGGACGACTGCCAGTCACTCAAGATCATGGATCCCCTGAGAAGGCAGGCCGCGATCATAATGGGCAGGGCTTTAGTATCTGGCTGGCGGGCGGTGGAATTCGCGGCGGAATGACATTCGGTAAAACCGACGAGTTTGGCCACCGCGCGGTCGAGAACATCGTTACTCCAAATGATTTCCAAGCGACAATCATGAACCAGTTTGGCCTGAATCACGAGCAGGTTGTTTACACACATGGCAACCAGCAACAAGTTATCACTGCGAATCGTCCTGCACGGGTCGTCGAAGAAATTATCACATGAGTTCCAAGACTTTTCACAAATCCAAGTTCTTTGAAGGAACTTGGATTTGAAAAAGATGATTGTAGTGAATGGATTTGCCTCTATGGTTACCTGCGAGTTTTCCAATAAATAAATGTTTTATTAATTGTCTGCATCGGCTATTATTCAATTATGAAAAATTCCATCAATCGTCGACGTTTCATTCTTCGATCAGCTGCCGTCTCTCTCGCTTTGCCTGGGTTGCCATCATTGGTGACAGGAGCGGATATTAAGAACTCAGAGATAGCAGAGTCTCGCGGTGCAGGAACTGGTGCTCGCCGGTTTGTTGCTGTGGGCAACCTACTCGGCTTTCAGCAGAAGCATTTCTTTCCAGAGACGACAGGGAAAGCGTATGAAGAAACGCCCTTACTGAAACCTCTGGCTGCGAATCGCGACCAGATTACGGTCTATCGTGGCCTGGACCATGGTCTTCGCGGAGGTCACTTCGCAGTGCATACGTTTTTATCGGGCTTGCTGCATCACGAGTCAAAAAACCGTGCAGATGGCAACGTCACAATTGATCAGTTCATTGCTGATGAAGTAGGCAATCAAACGAGATTCCCATCGTTAACGGTCGGCTCGGAAGGTGGTATCCATGGCGGGTGTCAACTTTCGTGGACCAAGTCCGGTGTTCGCGTTCCGCCAATCACGGGACCAGCTGAGTTATTTGATCGACTGTTTGTCACCGATTCTGAAGAACGTCACAAACAGCAAGTGAAGGCGAACTCTTTGCAGGCTTCGGTTCTCGATTCAATCCGCGAGGAAGCCGGGGCTCTTTCCAAGCGAGCTAACACCGAAGACAAAGCGAAGCTCGATGAATATTTCAGTTCGATTCGCGATGTCGAAAAACGATTAGAGCTTCGCCAACGCTGGGCAGATCAACCCAAGCCGAAAGCACCTTTCGATAAGCCAGCTGACAAAAACACGGTCGAAGATCTCCCGATGCTTTATGAGTTGATCGCACTCGCATTGCAGACAGACTCGACACGCATCGCAACTCTGGAAATAGGTGGCAGCTTTTTGCCTCAGCATCTGGGGATCGACAAGTCCTATCACGGCTTATCGCATCACGGCAACGATGAAGAAACGATTGCTCACCTGGTCACACTCGAGAAATATCAACTGGAACAGTATGGAAAGTTCCTGACCCGCCTTGCTGGAATTCAGGACGGCGAGCAATCGCTATTGGACTCGACAGCGGTCCTCTTCGGCAGCGGCATGGGCAGCGCCAACTCTCACACTAACTCAGACCTGCCGATTATTGTGGCTGGCGGTGGCTACGGAAAAGGAGAGTTTAAGCAGGCACCGACCAGCGGCCCCGGCAAGATC
>DOCI01000232.1:0-10758 GCA_003503535.1 Planctomycetaceae bacterium | reverse complement strand
CCAGCGGCCCCGGCAAGATCCCGTTGTGCAATCTCTTCCTGGACATCGCTCAGCGCATGGGCGTTCAGAAAGAATCCTTCGGAACGAGTACGGGAACGTTTTCGTAACCATGAATATGCATTTTTTTGAATTTGTTCGAGCAGCAATATGTAGAGTCAATTGTGTCATTACCTTTTCTATAGCAATCTCCTCATCGATATTCGCGGCTGAAACGGATCCAAAAGACAAAGATTTTGTTGCCAGTTTTCTAAATAAGCACTGTCTTGATTGTCACAACGCCAGCACATCCGAGGGCGAGCGTGAATTCGAATCGTTTGCCCTTCCGATTCAATCGCTTCAGCATCTGATCACCGCTGATGAGATCATTGATCAGGTCACTCTCCGAAAAATGCCGCCTGAGGATGCGGAACAGCCGAGTGATGAACAGCGCGTTATGCTTGTCACTGCACTGCGAGATCGTATTCAGGAAGCGCGCAGTCAGTTCGAAAGCTCAGGGTCACGCACCGTTATGCGCCGACTCTCCAATCGCGAATATGAGAACACGCTGGCGGTTCTTTTCGATCGCCGCGTCGATACGCTCGGGCTTACGGCTGATTTCCCAAAGGAAAATACCAGCCAGCACATGGATAACATCGGCGAGTCTCTGGTCACATCTGGTTTCCTTCTGGATCAGTATTTTGAAGCAGCCACGCGACTGGTCGAGGCTCGACTGGGAAGACCTGAGATGAAGCCACAGTCGTGGCACTTCACCGACAATTTCAAGCAGTATGAAGAACTCTCAAATTCTCACCGAAGTGTTTTTAATTACGAGTTTCTATGTCTGTACGAACAGCCCAATACCGATACACGACAAGGCGGTTATGGCCACATCGAGGATTTTCTGGAAGGTGTGCCGGTCTCCGGGCTTTACGATATTGAAGTGAATGCTCAAGCGATGCATCGGGATACGCATTACGATCCCAAAATCTTTCGCATCGACTTTTCGGAACCCTTTCAACTCGCTGTCGTTCCCGGAGATGTCACAAAAGGACACATCCATTATCCGCAAGCGATCGAACCAATTTTGGCAAGTGCAATCGTGCCGGATGACCAGCCAGAGTGGTTGACATTTCGCGTCTGGCTCGAAGCGGGACAGACGCCTCGTTTCATCTTCCCGAATGGTCCTTATGAATCACGGGCATCAGTGATCGCAACCAACAAACGATATAAAGACGAATTCGAGAAGCCGCAAGATGGGGTCAGTCGCACAACTCTGCTTCGTGAGGGGGAGCTGCCCCATATCAAGATCGGCGAAATCAAAGTTCATGGGCCGATTGTTGAACCGGGGGGAAGCAAAGAAGAAATCGCGGTCTTTGGAAGCGAAGGCTTTCAGGAAGCTCGTGCGATGCAGCAATTGTTTGCTTTTGCAAAACGCGTTTATCGGCGTCCGCTTAATGAAGCCGATCAAAATCGGATTGAAGCTCTTTATCAACAACGATTATCCGAGCAAGCCACACCACGTCAGGCAGCACTCGATACCTTGAAGATGATCCTGTGCTCGCCCTCTTTTCTTTACCTCAGCGAGATCACTCCCGAAGAGGAAAGTGAACTCCATCCGTATGACCTCGCTTCCCGGCTTTCTTATACCTTGTGGACGGCTCCGCCCGATGACAAACTTTTTGCCGCTGCCGAATCCGGCCGTTTAACTGAGACAGAGGAATTGAAGAAGCAGGTGCGTCGTCTGCTTGGCGATCCCCGTTCTGAGGAATTCGTCAACGGCTTTCTCGATAGCTGGCTCAATCTGCGAGCGATTGGCGATCTGCCACCGCCCCGAAAAGAGGCTTGGGAATACTACGCACAAAATTTACCCGAATCGATGAAACAGGAAGCTCGACTATTTTTCAGGACCCTCCTTGATGAAAATGGATCGGTGGCCGATTTTCTCGATTCTGACTACACATTCGTTGATAAGAAATTAGCGAATCTTTACCAGTTACCAGAGAAAGACACACTTCGGTTGGCAGACGGATTTCAACGTGTCAGCCTGACTGATAACAAAAAGCGTGGTGGGCTCCTTGGAATGGCTGGCGTGTTAACCGTCAGCGCCAATGGAGTGGATACGTCCCCTGTGACTCGTGGCGTCTGGGTGATGGAAAATATTCTCGGAACCGTCCCTCCGCCACCACCAGATGAAGTTCCAGCTTTCGATGCCGATGTTAGTGGTGCAAAAACCATCCGTGAAAGACTAGCCAAGCACAGTACCGATCAAACCTGTTTCGTCTGCCATCGAAATATCGATCCACATGGTCATGCTCTCGAATCGTTCGATCCCATCGGGCGCTGGCGAGATAAGTACGCTGGCTCCAAATCACCCAAAGTCGATCCAACGGGCAAGTTTCCCTCAGGAGAAACGTTTGAAGACTTTGATAGTTTCAAGAAGGTTTTGATCGAAACTCGCCTTGATTTATTCACTCGCAGCCTCATTGAAAAACTGCTCACCTACTCAACTGGTCGGCACATGGAACGTTCGGACCAGTTCGAGATTGAAGACATCCTGGAACGTGTCAAAGCCGATCACTACGGGCTTCAATCCATTGTCGTCGAAGTCCTGACATCCGATACATTCCGCTCTCGCTGAACCAATCACGTTGCCACGCGATGGCAATTTCGGAGGCTTTCTGGGGCTACAACAGTCGATCAGATTGATCATATCGTTTTCACCTCTACGCGGTCGATAAATACGACAACGAGGTAGATTTATAATCGATTGTCATCACAACCTGGAATAAGAGTGGCTTTTGCCATCCACTGCAGCGTATTTCAAATGATAACCGGATAACCATCAAACTATGGTGGCGGGGGCGCTCTGGAAGTGAAGCCCCCGAACCGTTGAACTTCCGGGAGCTTCCACTGAAGTGGAGTGCCCGCCACCCGAAGGTCCTTTTCAAGATGTTACAGGATATCCGGTTTCAAATTGGAAGAGGGTTTAATTCTGTAGCAGATCTCAGACTGTAGTGAAAATCCGAAGGGATACGTTTTCTGTCAGCTGATTGCAGTTAAGGGAGTGCAAACACCATGAAGCTTTCGCCGGCTTTCGTTCGTAACTTACCGGCTCCTCCGGCTGCGATGACTACGTATTGTTTTCCGTTGATCATGTAAGTGCTTGGGTTCGCGTATCCTCCTGCGGGTAATTGATAGTCCCACAGCATTTTTCCGGTCGATTTATCGAAAGCACGGAATTTTTCATCAGTTGTCCCGCCAATGAAAACCAGTCCGCCTGCGGTCACGATGGTCCCTCCGAAACTCTCGGTGCCGGTTTGAGGAACCCCTCTTTCAGTCAACTTGGGATACTCACCGAGCACGGTCCGCCAGAGATATTCACCAGTGTTGAGATTGATGGCATTGAGCAACCCCCAGGGTGGAGCGATCGCTGGATATCCTTCCTGATCTCGAAACTGAATGTATCCTTTATGGACAAAACGAAACGGAGACCCGGCTGGTGCGGGAACGAGTGTCATGATGTTGGGTAGATTTGTCGAGTTGAGGTACAGAATCGCTGTTTCCGGATCAAAGCTGGCTCCCGACCAGTTTGCACCACCATGAAAGCCAGGAATGACAACCGTTCCCTCTAAACTGGGCGGGTTAAATGCCGGTCCGCTTCGTAACGTTTTCAACTTTTCAATTACGAAGTCGCGGTTCTTTTCGCCGATTGTTGTCACATTCGATTCATCAAAATGTTGAGCCGCGAAAGGAGCCGGCTTGACAGGAATCGGCTGCGTCGGCCAGGCCTGTTCTCCATCAACATCGGACTCTGGAACCGGCTCTTCCTGAATCTCAAAAAGTGACTTGCCAGTATCGCGATTTAACAGGTAGACATATCCCGTCTTTGTCACCTGAGCGACCGCATCGACGGACTTGCCTTCACGGATAACCGTCACCAGATTCGGATAGACCGGCAGATCATGATCCCATAAATCATGTCGGAGAGTCTGGAAATGCCACTTCCGCTTACCAGATTTCGCATCGATCGCAATAACACAATTGGCGAAAAGATTTTCCCCTTTTCGATCTCCACCATAAAAATCAAAAGCCGCTGATCCGGTCGCACAAAAGATGAGTCCCCGTTGGGGATCGCTGCTCGCTCCGCCCCATGCATTTGCGGCTCCGCGATTTTTCCAGGAATCGCCTTCCCAGGTTTCATTGCCAAACTCCCCAAGCCGTGGAACAGTATGAAAACGCCACAATTGTTTGCCAGTCCGTACATCAAATCCACGAATATCTCCCGGAGCAGAAACTCCAGGACCTTCCCCACAGGATACTCCAAGAACAACCACATCACCACAAATTGTTGGTGCAGATGTCGGACCGTATCCGAGTTTCGAGAGATCCTCCTCAAAATCTTCACGTAAATCTTTGGCGCCCTGCTCTCCAAACTCTGGATCAAGCTGACCGGTTTTTGCATCGAGTGAATACAATAATCCAGCTGATATCCCATGTAGAATCCTTCGTTTCCCGTTTGGTTGGCCATCCGACCAGTACGCTACTCCCCGATTAACTCCCCCTGAGGCAAGCGGATATGACTGGACTGTATGTTCAAGCGGATCGAATTCCCACAGTTTGCTTCCCGTCGCGGCATCCAAGGCAACAAGCTTCAGGTAGGCCGTTGTTACATACATCACCCCATCAATGATTATTGGTGTGCATTCAATAATTTTTCCACGTCCGTTGGACAGTTCGCCAGTTTTATACTCCCAGGCAAGGTCAAGCTGTGCAACATTATCCTGGTTGATTTGCGACAGAGTCGAGTACCGCATATTTCCACGATCGCCACCAACCGTCAACCAGTCGGCATTTTCCTGAGCAATCGCGAGACTCGTGGTCAGCAGACTAAGAGCAATAAGACCGATCTGCATAACAGCAATCGCCTGCGAACGAGTTCGCGTCTGTTGAACTTGACGTTTAATGGAGAGGTGATTGATCTTCATTGTTGCCTCAACTGGAGTAATTGACGCGACGAGGAATCGCACCTGATAATATTGATTTTGCTGACTACACCATATTATATCAAGCGTGGGTTTCTGAATGGAATGTCCGATACCCTACTCAAGTTGACTATGTATGGAGACATCTGTGCCGTATGATTCCAGATTGATTGCTTGAGTTATGACTCAAGCCTTAATCAATATTGTGTGTCAATAATGTATTTTGGAGAATTTAGTCTGGCCGTTGACACTTCAGGCATTTACTGGTGCAGTTTCTGCTTTGGAGAGACAATTATTTCTATGCATTACTGAATCCATGCGACACTTGAGTGTTGTATTCTGAAAGCCGCAAAAGGAAAATGGTGTTGATGTAGTCAAGATTGATCCAATTCCTTTATTGTATGAATATAAAGTTTTTCAAACCTCGCGAACGTAGCCCAGCGCTCTCTGCTGAAAGTTTATGATGAAGACCTCCTGGCTGCTTTGCTTAACTGAAGTTTTCTCGATGCGATTTTGTTTCATATTATTTGCATACCTTTCAGGTGTGGCAGTCGTTTCAGCTGCAGAACCGTTTGAGGCGTTTCTGAATAATCATTGCCTGCGTTGTCACGGTCCGGAAAAAGTGGAACGAGACCTGAGGATCGATCAGCTGTCGCGAGATTTCAAATCCGGCGAAGATGCCCACTTATGGGGAGAAATTGTTGAGTGGATCAATTCAGGAGAAATGCCACCCGAAGAGGAACCTCAGCCCACCGAAAATGAGATTGCAGCCGTCATTGCACAACTTGATACTCGCAACCGTGAAGGACGCGCTTCTCGTATGGCGGCCCGACCACCGGTCGCACACTACCGACTGAGCCGAAAGGAATATCAGAATACCGTCTACGATTTACTGGGTGTTCGCTATGATCCAGCCAAGCCGGGCGAATTAAATGCCGATCCACTCTGGCACGGCTTTGAGCGCATTGGCTCATTTCTTTCTCTGTCGCCTTCGCATGTCGAGCGATATTATCGTGCCGCTGAGACCGTCCTAAACCGTGCATTTCCCGACAAGCCTCCCGAAACTCAAACAGTGCGTATGACAGCCACTGATATTCGGTATGGTGGCGGAAAACAGCAACAGGAGTACCTCGATCGTTTTGGAATCAAGCGGCCGCTCCGTGCACTCATCTTTCCTGGTCGGGATTTGCAGGCATTGAGACCACACTGGTTTGGCCGGACGGGATCAGAACAGAGCGGTTTGTATCGCGCGAGAATGCAGGTCAGCGGAATTCGTCCACGGGGAGGTCAGACGGCTCACCTCCGCATCGGGCAACGAACAGGAGAAGGCACTAACGAGGGACTGGTCGAATTCGATATCCTCGCGCCGGAAGATGAGCCGGAGATCATCGAGTTTGAAGTTTTCCTCGAAATGCCCACCAGTCTCGAGTTCAATGTTGTCGTTTCGGACATCATCTCTCGCGATAAAGGCGGACACCATCGCAATATTCTGGGTGGCTCCAACTATATTTTCACTCATACCAGTGAAACCCGACTGTTGAATCCGACTGGCCCCAAATTATTCGATGAAGCGGGGAATGGAATTTTCTCATTTGTTCTTCTGGACTGGATAGAGTGGGAAGGCCCCATTGAAAGTCAAACCGAGCGTGTGACACGCGAGGGCATATTTCCTCCCGATGATGCAACACCTGAAGTGGTTGCAAATCATCTGCAGCAATTTGCGGAACGTGCATGGAGACGACCTGTTGCCAGAGATGAACTCCGATTCTATCTGAGCTCTTACGAAACCGAACTCGCTGCTGGCGAGAGCATCAATTCGGCTTATCAAGTCGCTCTATTGGGTGTGCTGACTTCTCGCAATTTCACCTACCTCGTTGAAGGCGATATCCAGCCACGACAGCAATTGACCGACTGGGAACTGGCCTCGCGACTCTCGTATTTCCTCTGGAGTTCCATGCCCGATCAGGCATTGTTTGATGCTGCTCAAAATGGGACACTAACTGGTGAGGGACTTGCTTCACAAATCGATCGCATGCTTTCGGATCAGAAAATCAATCGTTTTATCGACGACTTTCCGCGTCAATGGCTGCAACTCCATCGACTTGGCATGTTTCCACCTGATGGCAAACTGTATCCAGATTATGACGTCTGGCTGGAAGCGAGTATGCACGAGGAAGTGATTCAGGTTTTTCGCGAAGTATTTGCAAACAACCTTCCCGTCAATACTTTTATCACCTCTGATTGGACAATTGCCAATCCGCGATTGTGCGAATTCTACGGCCTGCCTGAGCCGAAGACATCTGGTTTTCAGCGAGTTACATTACGTCCCGAGGACCACCGGGGTGGATTACTGACAACGGGAGCCATTCTCGGACTGACTTCCGATGGCACACGACATCGTCCGGTTCATCGAGGTGTCTGGGTCAGTGAAGCCATATTCGGAAAAACACCACCTCCACCACCTGCCAATGTCGATCCCATCGAACCCAATCCTCCAGAAAGTCCCAAGGCGACGATCCGACAAAAAATCGAGGCTCACGCACAGAATGCGAACTGTGCCGCCTGTCATCGCAATATCGATCCGCTCGGGCTGGCATTCGATCAGTTCGATGCCATCGGTCAATGGCGGACTCATGAGAGAGTCGAGAAAGGGACCGGAGCCGACCCCCCTGTCGATTCCAGTGGCACGATGCCAGACGGTCGGACCTTCACCGATGCAGAACAATTCAAACAACTGCTACTTGAAGACCGCGATCAATTTCTGCACGCTTTCGTCGAGCATTTATGCACCTACGGCTTACGTCGCGTTCTTACCATTGATGACCGAGAGGACATCGAAGCGATTGTAAACGAAGCGAAGCTGAAGCAGTATCAATTGAAGGACATCGTTCGAGTTGTCGCCATGTCCGATTTATTCCAGAAACGTTAATCAATTTATAGAGTAATATATGAAACATTCCTGGCTGATTGATCGCCGTCATGTCCTGCGTGGACTTGGTAGTTTCATTGCACTGCCGCTTCTGAACGGCATGCGTCCTCTGCACGCAGCAGAAATTGAAACTCCACGACGGAGTGCTTTCGTTTATATCCCCAATGGAGTCAACACACTCGATTATCAAATCACAACACCGAATAAAGACTATACATTCTCACGTTCTCTCCAACCGCTGGAGAAGCATCGTGGTGTCATCACTCCGATCAGTGGTTTGCATCATCCGGGCGGATTAGGGCATCATCATAATTGTCAGAAGATCTGGCTCACGGGTGGTCATCTTGGTCCAACCGATCGCAATACGATCTCGGTTGATCAGCAGATGGCAGAGGTAACCTCGCCGCATACACGTTTCCATTCCCTGGAAATCTCCAATAAAGGCGAGTCGCTGGCCTGGACTGCAGACGGAATCCGACTCCCGGGGATGAGCCGCTGCAGTGAAATTTTTGCTTATCTATTTGAAGAACCAAAGAATGGTACTGATTCTCAACGGCGGGAACTTCGTCGTAAGGGAAGCGTGCTTGATGCCAATCTCGAAGAAGTCCGCTCCCTTGAGAGAAAAATGGGTGTCGAAGATAAGGGCCGAATGAATCAGTACCTCACTGCGGTTCGCGAAACTGAAATTCGCACCAAACGTGCCGATGCGTGGCTTGATGTCCCGCGTCCTGAGATCTCCGAGACTGATCGCCAGCGAAACGATCGAGATGTTCCTCAAACTCAGGCGGGAGATTATTTCCGAACTGTCTATGATCTGATCGTGCTTGCCTTTCAAACGGACGCCACTCGCGTGGTCACTTTCAGCAGTGGACTTGAAGGCCAGGGGTTGGCAATTCCAGAACTCGGTATTTCTCAGTCGCGTCACGAACTGAGCCATCACAATGGTGATGTTGGACACATGGAGAAGCTCACACAAAGTGACACTTTCAGCGTAGAGCAGTTCAGTTACTTTTTAACTCGCCTGGCCGAGACTCCAGATTTTGATGGTCGTCCTTTGCTCGATACAACAATGTCCTTGTTCGGCAGTGGCATGGCTTACGGGCACAGTCACGGCAATGCCAACCTGCCTCTCGTTCTTGCAGGTGGAACTGACTGCGGATTCAAGCATGGTCGCCATCTCGATCTCAATCAGGGCCATTTCGATGGCTACCAACTCGACGATCCCGGCCAGCATTATCGCCTTTGCAGTCGCCCTGCCAATGCGAACGCTCACATGAGTAATCTGCTGTTGACGATGGCACAAAAAATGGGCGTGGAAACTGATCGCTTTGCGGACAGCAACAGTGAACTGGAGTTGTGATGAATCGTGCCCAATTATTGAATTTGATCAAGATAAATCGTCGAAGAATTCCGGGTTACATCCTGCTGTTCATTTTTATTGGTTTCTTCGGCGAAGTTCATGGCGACGAACCTTTCCGACCGAATACGGGAACCTTTCCACCGATCGAAGAGGCCAAATCCTATCGGGGAGAACTGGTTTTTGTCGACCATGTGAATCGCCGTGGTAGCCTGCGTCTGCATGTGGATGGTCATTTCCAGGAGGGCCGACTGCATCACTTCGCCATGCTCCCCTACGGCGAAATCCACTACCACGGTGCACCAGCCGACTTGAGAGACATTCCCATCGGCACAGTGCTATACGGACTCTTTTACCTGCCGCCCGACCCTGAAACGTCCGCCGTTCCCAACGTTAAAGGAAATGACAAAACCGCTCCACCGGAAACTCACGCAATTCTGTTGGAAGATGGCCCAAGCCTTTGCCTGCGCGAAGGAAAAGCCTGGAAGCTCAAGGAAGTAGATATCAATGATTCAGAAAATCATCTGACGGCTCGTCTCGACAGAGCAGATGGCGGTGAGGGACTTGATGGCGAACATCAATTCACGATCGATGCCTCCACACGCATTTGGCGCGGCCGGGAGTTGCTCGGTCTCGACGACCTCATCACTGAAGGATTCTGGCCTGCATCGGGAAAGAAACTGTTCGATGGTCAGGATATCCAACTCGCCCTCACCTGGCATCCCAGATATCTCTATCAGCAGTTTCATGTCTCCGATCTCTGGCTTGATGAAACCGCGATGAATGTCGCCATGGAGCGTCAACGCCAACGGCATATTCGCCACATCCACACACGCTGGATGCCCGCAAGAGTGGATACGATCCAGTACGGCGAATTCGGCCAGGCCACGATAACAGCCAGCTTGTTTGGTGGCATGGATGACAACTTATACGCAGACTTCAAGCCAGGAATTGGTGGCAAAATGGCTGCAGCCGAAAATACGCTACGGACCTGGTGGCCCGACCATGATGGTATGGATGGAAGGATATTATCTGTAGAAACTGCAGAAAAAGATCCTCCGTTGGGAAGCAGCGGCATTCAGATTCAATTCGAGGTCCCGCTTATTCTGGAAGGCTTCCGCCCGGGACGTATTGTCCGCATTCGCCCTCAGGGGTGGCCGAATGTCAAACCGCCAGTTGAGGAGCGTGTTCGCAGTTTCGAGGAGCGTTGGCCCAGTCCAGATTTATTCCTGAAGTGAATAGCATCTTAACCGTTCATACGGACTCTATCACCGACAGGCTTGACCAGTAGCCGGACCATTCCCCAGCAGGATTAACCAGGTGAGGAGAATACGGATCTCCCATCGGTTTATCGGGAGGAAATTCAGGACAGTTGCCTTTCCAAAAGCAATATAAACAGGAGCAAACACAGCGTTTTCAGGACATTTCGTGTTCACGTGACTGCAGAAACCATTTGAAAATGGTCTACATGACCGTGCGCGATTCTTGGACACTCTTGAAATGAGAGATTC
>DOCI01000354.1:1936-3886 GCA_003503535.1 Planctomycetaceae bacterium | reverse complement strand
ATCACCAGAGTGGCTGATTCTTCTCCCATTTCTTTCAACAGCCAGCGTGCTTTGGTCTCAGAAAGATATTCCAGCTGATAAGCAAGTTCCACGACCGCACGTTGAGGAGAAATCTTCCATAGCCTCGCCCAGATTCCAGCCGTGCTCATCTCGTGATAAAGCGAGTCCAGTGCCTCATCGGTACCACCCAGCGATTCTCTTTCCGAATCTGTGAGGAGCGTTGTCCACATCTGCTTTGCAGCCTCGAAGGACTTCACGTAGAGGTAGGCTGATTCGTAGGCTCTCTGTTGGAGAACAAATGACTTTTCGGATTCATCGTGGTTCATTGTGACTCACCTTCGCGAGGATTTCATCAATCGCTCTTTTTCAATTTCATGTTCAACACTCAAAAGAATGTTGGATATCATGGTAAATCTCAAGAGCAAACCGTCAGCAGAATTATCTTTCGATTTTACACTGTTACTTCAGAATATGGTTTGATGATAACATTTCATGGGCAATTATTGGGTAAGTGGAATGCCCAATAAATACCGTTTCTTCCGATGCTGCCAAGAATTACTCTCATCAACTGTGATGAGGAGCTCAGGCCGTCAATCCTGAGATATAAACAGCTTCAGTAAGTATTATGCCACATTTCTTGGCCAGATTTAGTTCTCATAATGATACGAAATAAGAATTACAGAACCAGAGGCAAAATATTTCCTCTAAATTATCCACATGAGATTGTGAAAGCACGGTTCTAAAAACTAAGGATTCCCGCAAGTATCTTGCCCCGTTTTTGACTGTTATTTAGGTTAAAAGGCGATTTTAGAACGCTGAAGTTAAAATTAGCTGATTTCTGACCATAATGGTGGTTCCAATCCCATAATAAGAGGGTTTTGGAGCTCTCATCACACGTTCAGAGACAACAAATTACCGCACTCTGATTCGGTTTCTATTTTGAACACCATCGTTCTGGAATCTTGTGGTGATTTGCTCACATTTTTGGCTGTTAAGGAAGAATTATCAGAATCTCAAATGCTTCCTAAATGCCAAAACCCTCGCAATACGCCTATAAAAAAGGCTTTTAGTGCAAAAGCATTAATCAAGGTATTCCTACCGTCTTCTTCCGGGAGCGGTCGCAATACCTTGATTGCATTGTCTACCTGTTAACCGCTGGGTCGTAGGTTCGAGTCCTACCGGGGGAGCTTCTGTACACGGGTACGAAATAGAGATACCCAAGAGTTAACGAAACGCCGGACGAGAGATCGTCTGGCGTTTTTGCGTTGTATAGTGTATTGTTGCAACGGGTTACGGCGTTGGTCGAAATTGAGAGAGCTAGTCTCTGGCAACCCAGCGCGTATCCATTTTTGCACCGCTGACGCTTCTGATCGAGAGACTCTCGAACTCTCTGGGGTGGTCATACCCGATGGTTAACAGCACTACAGTGAAAAGCCTGCTGTATTTTTGAGCCTCGGTTGTTAACCAAACCTGTCTGGATCAAGCCGTTAATGCTGAGTACAGATGCTTCTGAAACTCCGTAAAAGTCTTCGTGATCACATCACCATTTCCCACGATCGCGAATCCGCAAGAACAATCACTGGTTTGATGCACTATATAATGCGTGTGCCGCCGGGCATTTGTCTGGAGCGAGTTGGCTGAAGACAAGCGGCGGCTGCGTGGGATTATTGATCATGAGCGTTGGGATGAGATGCGGAGACGGTGGGGCTAAGTGGTGACCATACATCACAGTTTCAACGGCGTGAAAATGGGGAGGTTTAACTCGATAAGAAATCGTAAAGATTAGACTGAAGATTGGAGATCATTATGAAACCGTTCAAAAGTAACCTGGCAAGTCGAGACAAGCCTTCCAGGTAGATACTATTTTCAGGATGTTGAACGCATATCGTCCGGGACATCTTTGAGGGCTTCGTCTGGCAGGACATAACTGAGGCCGATGAGTTCGGGATC
>DOCI01000354.1:0-1885 GCA_003503535.1 Planctomycetaceae bacterium | reverse complement strand
CTGAGGCCGATGAGTTCGGGATCGTCGTTGATCAGGTCGGGCCAGGTTCGATTTGGAATGATGCTGACGGCGAAGACTTCCTGGACGGCGTCTTCAAATCGCAGCCAGGCAACGGTCTCGCCGCGTGACAGGTCCACAACTGCGACTCCCGACCAGCGGTCGGATTCCGGACGTTGTGCGATTTCGATTCCGCTGAAGATGGCAGATTCTCTCACCTGTGATAATCCGATGAACGCAAAGCGCCCCTGGATCGAAAAGCCACGTGTGAAGCCAGGGAGTTTAGTTACCGATTCGTAATTGCCTGTTGCCTGATCGATGAAGCCGATCCCCCCTTCCCCGGAATTGAGAACCCAAAGTTTTCCATCATGCACACGTGGAGAATGCGGCATCGAAAGTCCGCGTGCAACGACTTCATTGCTCTCAATATCCATAACAATTCCACCGCTGGCTTTGTTATCGCGCCAGCCAGCAGGTTCATCACTTTCTCCCAGCGCAGTCACGTATTTTGGTTTTCCATCAACAACACACAAGCCGTTCAGATGACATCGGTCCTGAGGAGCGATCCCAGTGACAAACTTCGGTCGCCACTGGGGATAGAAGCTGTGATCGGCACTTCGCGTACACAGGCAGGAAAATCGTGTATTGATGAACCACAGATCCACTTCGCGGTTTGCAGTGTTATTGAGTGCGTTCGACCAGCCCCAGTCCATTTCATGAATCTGAATGTCGCCGGTCACACACATCGAACGGGGAAGATAGCAGGCGTCTGGAGGACGATTTTCATCGATCTTTTTAGCCACGGCTGGGATGTTCCGAAATTCGATAATTTCCATTGCCGTGCCGACCGCCAGTCGGTCTTCTCTCACCGCGACACCCATCGGCTTGTTAAAGCCACGAAAATGGGTATTGATTTTCTCGCCATCGGGCCGCAATAAAATCAGTCGTCCTGCCTGGTAAGTCGAAACAGCCAGTGAACAGTTTAACGCAGAAAGGATTCCCGGAAAATTGCCAGTATGCACACTTCGCAGAGGAGAGAGTTCGGGCATTTCTGCAGCGGAACCTTTCTCTTGAGATGCGTTTTTCTCGTCGGACATGCTGAAAATCGTTTCTGTTCGATGGGATTCAGGATTTCTTAGTCGTCAATCTTTGTTCATCAGTTGAACAACATATCGAACCTAACGGAAGCCTTTATCTCATCAATCCATCAATTGCCTCTTGTTTCCTGGTTGATTGAGAGGTGTTTTGTGGGGGCATTAATTTCCGTCAATAATTCTGCCTATTTGGTCCAAATACAGATTCAAGAGTTGTTAATAGTTGAACACTTGGTATCGTCAGTTCAGTATTAATAATCATCAAAATCAGAAGTGTTACGCCGTAATACCTATCCAGGAAGAATACAGGCTTATTTATGTCACATTGGAATTCTTTCGGGAAATATCTCTTTTCAGCTCCCATCTTTAAGTGCTTTGCCTTTCAGGCCCTGCTGAAAGGCAAACTGCAGCGGTCGCGGCGAAGGCAGCAACAAATTGAGCGGACGCTGGCCGAAACGTGCGAATCGCGCGTGTTGCTCTCCTCGTTGACTGTCAATAGTTCGCTGGACAACACAACGGCTGGTGATGGACTGGTCACCCTGCGGGAAGCAATCATTGCCGCCAACAACGATAGTACGACCGACCTGGATGAAACCGGGGCCGGGGCCGATACGATCAACTTCGCTGCCAGTTTGAACGGGGCGACCATCGTACTCGGAGGAACTCAACTGGAGATCAGTGAGGATCTCGATATTGAAGGCCTGGGCGCCGATCAGTTGACGATCAGCGGCAATGATCAGTCCAGGATTTTTGAGATCACAAGCGGCACGACCGCCAGCATCAGTGGGCTGAAA
>DOCI01000006.1:5618-9210 GCA_003503535.1 Planctomycetaceae bacterium | reverse complement strand
GGTTTTCATTTGGAACGCGGTATGAATAATAGAGTGGAAGTGGCTTTGCCAGTGCATGGTAACTTCAGCGTTAGTCTCAACTTGCACTCTTGTGCTATTGCTGACTAATGATGCAGCATTATCAAGCTGGATTCACGTCCTGCGATTCTTCAGGCTTCTCTTTTTGCTGATAATTACTGATCCAGTCACACAAATGATTACCAATTTGCTGTCCTACCTCATATTCATCCCCAAAGACAATATCTGCTCCCGAGCTGAGAATTTCGTCACTATCCCGCTGGTAACGCGAGCGAACAATAATATGTGCCTGAGGGGCAAGCTGTCGGATATAGTCTGAAATCGCAATTGTTGCCTTCACATTTGGTAAAGTAATCACAACAACTTTCACACTTCCAACATGGGAATGCTCAAGAACATCGAATTGAGTTGCATCTCCCACTTGTCCATACATTCCCAACTGAACGGCTTTGCGAATATTGGAACGATTGATATCAATTACAGCAGTCTCAAGATTTCGCTCAACCGCAGCTCGCCCGGCAATTTGGCCTGCTGGACCAAATCCAACAATCAGCACATCAGCATGATGCGTTTTAGTGCTGGAATCCACAGTGGTCGATGTGAATGATTTGGGAAAAAGTGATAAAATCCTACGGGCGATTCGATTCGATTTGGCCACCAGAAACGGACTCAAAAATAACGAAACAATCGTCACAGAAACAAACAGATTCAAAGTCGCTTCTGAAATCACACCTGCATCACCAGCAATTCGCCCCAGCACAAACGCGAATTCCCCCACTTGAGACAAACAGACCGCAGTGGCGAGCGATGTTTGCAGCAGATTTTGGAAGCAGAGAAAAATCAAAGTGATTATGACAAATTTCAATGTCAGCAAAACGGCAACCGCGATGAATAACATTAATGCGTTTTGCACAATCCAGACCGGATCCGCAATCATCCCGGCTGAGCCGAAAAAGAGTGTCAGTAGTAACACTCGCAATGGAGAAATATCTGCTCGAACCTGCGTCGCATAGGGAGAACTTCCCAGAAACATCCCTGCGACAAACGCTCCCAGAGCCGGTGAAATTCCTGCTTTATGAGCCGCCCAGGCAGAGCCAAGTCCCGTGACAGCGGAAAGCAGAATCGTCAATTCGCGATTTCTAGCCAACTCCAAAGCACTCAATGCATAATAAGCGACCACATTGAGCAGCAGATACAAGCCGATGATCAGCCCCGAAGCCACCGCAAGGACACGTCCAATATTTGCGATTACGCTGCCAGCATCGTCACCGCCAGCCAGTAGCGAAATCAAAATCGCCAGCGGAACAACTGCGATATCCTGAATGAGCAATACACCAAGCGAATTACTTCCATAAGGCGTTTCCAGTTCCTGGCGTTCCATTAGAGTCCGCAGCACCACAGCAGTACTACTTAATGCAACCATTGCACCAATCGCAGTCGATTCCCCGGCTGTATATCCGAATAAATGAGCAACCCCGGCTGCAGCCAGAAGAGTAAGAACGACCTGCAGCGCTCCTCCAATCAGCGGAACCGGCCCCAGTTTCTTCAATCGAGAAATTGAAAATTCCAGTCCCAGGCTGAACAGCAGCAAAGAGACGCCAAGTTCAGCGATTGCTTCTATTTCATGTTCGGACTTCACCAGTTGGAAGCTGCCCGGCCCGCCCAGAAACATTCCCGCCAGCAGATAACCAACAAGCGGAGACTGGCCGAGTCGCGAAAAGACGCCTCCCATGACAAGACAGGCAGATAAGAGCAGTACGACATCGGAAAGTAATGTCCAGATATCCATGAGAATCCATTCGGATCAGTGGAAGTTGAGTGCGGAAGTTGGGAGCGCATGAGAAACCCCGTCACGCATTCAACGTAACGGGGTTTCCATCATTTTCAATGAGCAATCACTTTGATTTCGTATAGAGCAACCCAAATCGAGCACACTAACGAGTTTGCGGGAAAATTAAGGCTTTCTCACAATTCAAAGAGGTTACACTACACAAGTAGCGGTGGAGGGATTTGAACCCCCGACCTACGGCTTATGAATCCGCCGCTCTAACCAAACTGAGCTACACCGCCATTCAAGAGACTCCGTCCTGAACGCTCCTTGAACTCACAGTATATTTCGACACTTGCCGCTTGGAAAGTCAGCTCGTGTCGCATTTCAGGACATTTTTCCAGATGAGACCAGAAAATGAGCCGTCAGGTTCGTTTGAATCGGAGAATCCGCATATCTTATCACGGATTTCCAAATAAATGAGCAACTGCACCGGTTAAAACGACACCTCTCAGGCTGACCTCCAAGACTTGGCATCCATTTCCGAATTAGGATTTGACATATTCACCTGCAAATGTAGCATTTAGGCAACAAGTGAATTTTCGATCCATCGCGAAAACAGCTGTTGCTTTGTTCTCATTATTTTTTAATGGTGGTATGCCACTGGTTTCGCCAGTGCAAGTTGTGATCAATACTGTAGTTGCAATGCAGTGTCCCCATATTTTTACTGAATCAAAGCTCTACCGTTTCAGGCCAAAACTCAGGATTGCACAGATGCCAGAACGCTACTACAAGCGATATCGCATGGAATTCGATCTGAAGCAGACTCCACTGCCAGCAGCTGAGTTGCCTGACGGATTTCGCTGGGTTGCCTGGGAACCCAAACTTCTCGAAAGCCATGCTCGTATTAAGGCAGAATGTTTTGCAGGCGAAGTTGATTCTCAACTCTTTCCCTGCTTGAGCAACCTGGCTGGCTGCAGACGTTTGATGAGTGATATTTCCTCCCGCAGCAATTTTCTGCCTGAAACCACCTGGCTGATTGAACATCCCAATTCGTCTTTGACCTCAAAATACTGCGGCACCATCCAGGGAATGCGACGAGCTTTCAAACTCGGGGCCATTCAAAACGTCGGCATTACCCCCGACTGCCGTGGCTTGGGACTGGGAAAAGCCCTCGTCACAAAATCTTTGCAGGGCTTTGCCGAATGCGGTATTCAACGGGTCTATCTCGATGTGACCGCTGCCAACTGCACTGCGGTTGCCCTGTATCACTCCATCGGCTTCCGCATCACAGATCGCTCCTATCTGACATTGCACGTGCCCGACAACGCGACGCCGGTCGCTACATAATCTCCATTGTTCAATAATGGTGTAGGTCTTCTGCAATCAGTTGCAATTTCTGCAAATCCTGCGGAAATATTGAGGATTTCCTTCAAGAATCCGGTCGATCTTGATCAGATCGTCAGAATGGCTTACCGTTCGACTCCCCTCGAATGGAAAATCCCTTTCTTCCCCGAGTCTTCACCTCACTCTGATTCTACCTTTCTCCATGAACACTTTTCTCTCAATCCGTTTCGGCTTGATGATGCCCTGCATCGCAGCCGGTCTGTTTGCGCTGATTGGTTGTGGAACCGTGGATCACTCCGTCGCGAAGTACAATCCCAAGACATGGTTCAGTTCTGAAAACAAGGACGCAAATCCGGAAGTCAGCACGGAAATTACAGAGGCAACGGAGGAGAATCCGTTTCTGGTGACCGGTGAGCCTGAAGTGCAAATGGCCTCCGCCAAAAAAGCGATGGTCGTCAA
>DOCI01000006.1:273-5549 GCA_003503535.1 Planctomycetaceae bacterium | reverse complement strand
AGAAGAAGTACAAACCCCAAAATTTGATGCCGCAACCATGATGCTGATCGAAACAGAATTCCGCGATGCGACTCCCGAAGAACGTAAACAGTGGTACGAAGAATTGCGTCAGGTTCCGCCCGATATGGTGCCTCGAATCATCCGTATGCGACGACTTGCCCGTCAACATTCCGAGGATGCCTCATCGGATGAAACTCGAATGGTTCCTGCACACCCTTCGAGTGAAAACAGCAACGAACTTCCGGTGATTGCTGATCATACCCAGCGGAGTGCCTCGGCTAACGAACTTCAGGCACTGGATCCCTGGAATCGACCTGCAGAGGGAAGATCCCAGCCACAAAATCTGCAGCCTGGGGAAATGGTGACGGTCTCAAATCAGCAACCGGAAGCGATTGATGTTGGAAAGATTCAAACCCCTGATGGAATCAAAACCGAATCACTCTCTCCGCAAAAGAGCAGTACACCGGTTATGGAAACCGTTCAAAAGTCAGATAAAGAACGTTACGAAGAAGCCTTAGCCACATTGATCAGCTTGTCCGAGCAGCAGATAAAACACAATCTGCCGGCTGGCGACAATAAACAAATGCAAGAATATACAAGAGATCATGTCTTCCTGCGGATGATGTATTTGATGAGTGATCGTCACGAGCGGACACTCGAAGCGATCCCCGATCTCCCCGCAGCCGAGCAGGAGTTCTGGCAGAAACTTTTCTGGGGCATGTCGAATTACTTCGATGCGACCGGGATTCCGAATTCGGGAGACCGTGCGACTCATGCTGTTTCTCAACTGTCCGACGCCACCGACCGCTTGCGGGAACGAGCCAATCTGGAAATTCGCAATGTGACTTTCTCCCGCGGCATTCAGGGCTTCGGAGTCTACGATCGCTTCGAACGCGATGAATTCCGCCCCGGACAACCGGTCCTCGTCTATGGAGAAATGCGTAACTTCCTCAGCGAAATGACACCCGATGGCACTTATAAAACCGTCCTGAAATCAACGGTCGAAATTCATCGAGCCGGCAGTAATCCGGGACTGGTCGTTGAACAGGAATAGCCACCTACAGAAGACTATTGCCGCACCCGCCGACACGACTACTTCCACAGCTATAAAGTCAACATCCCCAGCGAATTAACCGTAGGCCCCTATCTCCTCAAATTGATCGTCGAAGATCAACTCAACCGCAAGGTCGCGACTTACTCGATCAACTTCACCGTGAAATAAGCTCACGTAATGTGAATGAACAACGGATGGGTGGCACGCTCTGAGCAAAGCGAAGGGCGTGGAATCATCGCTCAACCATGCCCATTACTACATACTGAGACGTTCCACTACAGTCTCACCGATCCGTGTCCATCCGTGGTACATTTTTCTTTTCGCAAACAATGAACTTCTCATAAATCTGCGAATTCAAATTGAATTCCTGAAGCCCCACCCGCTATAACGTGGCCTGCAAAAGCGTTTCTTTCATCT
The DNA here is from genome assembly GCA_003503535.1 of Planctomycetaceae bacterium. GTDB lineage: Bacteria > Planctomycetota > Planctomycetia > Planctomycetales > Planctomycetaceae > Rubinisphaera. The sequence goes on along the minus strand of DOCI01000006.1, from coordinate 4,078 downwards.
CTTTAGGCCGAAAGGCGGAATCTTCGTGCAGTACGAAGCGATTATTTTTGATTGTGATGGCACCTTAGCCAACTCCATGCCCGCTCATTACGTTGCCTGGGTGACAACTCTCGAACGCTACGGCCTCGAGTTTTCTGAAGATCTGTTCTATGAAACCGGCGGCTGGTCGACCCTCAAAGTGGCTAAGCATCTCCTCGATCTTCAAGGACACGACGGCGATGCCGAAGCGATTGCCGAAGAAAAAGAAGACGAATTCGAAAAGCATCTCGATGTCATTCTGCCGATTGAACAGACGATCGAAGTCGTCAAAGTTCACTTCGATAAAATCCCCCTGGCAGTCGCAACCGGCGGCATCCCTCGCGTCTGCCACGGAATTCTCGACAATCTGGGACTGCGAAATTACTTCCAGACCATCGTAACCGCTCTCGATATCGAACACCCGAAACCCGCACCTGACACCTACCTCGAAGCCGCCCGCCGTTTAGGAGTGAACCCGGCCAATTGCCTCGCCTACGAAGATACCGACCCCGGCATCGAATCCGCTCGCCAAGCCGGCATGTCAACAATTGATGTCCGCACTTACTTCAAACCCGAACGCGTGACCGCTGGTTAATGCGGTCATTTTTTTCCATAGACAAACAAGTAGTTCTCTTTCGAGCTTTATATGTCGCCCTCAAATCGCTATTTCGCAGTCAGTTTGACTGCTCCCCGATATTGAACTTACACGACATTTTGCGGTAGTTGAAATAGCAAGGTGCGTTTAAACGCACATTGCTATGACTGTTATTACGCTTTTATTAATCTAATTTCGTCGAAGACAAATTGAGGGAAAGGTGCGTCGAGACGCACCCTACAATTTTATCTGCGTCAATCTGCGGTTCAATAAAAACAAGCTGCGAAGATCATCAGACTTTCGCAGCTTGTTTAATTTTAATCTCTCTCGCTTGCTCACGCCGCAGCGGATGCCTTTTCCGTCAGATCTTCGAGTCCTTTACGATTGCAGAAATCGCCGAACGATTCCTTGCCTTCACGCTCGGCTTTGAAGTAAGCGAAAATCGGCGACAGCGTCGGAGCGACGTCTTCAAATTTGACCATGTCCTGGAAGATGAAGCCGAGTCGTGTTCCTTCGGCATTTCCACCTAAGAACATCGTGTACTTGTTGACCGCTTTTCCAACCAGACCGATGTCGGGTGTGTAAGGTCGGGCACATCCATTCGGGCAGCCGGTCATGTGCACACTGATCAACTCCTCCTGCAAACCATATTTCGCCATCTCGGCTTCAATCTGACTCATCAAATCAGGCATGACTCGTTCCGATTCTGTGACGGCCAATCCACACATCGGCAGAGCCGGGCAGGCCATCGAGAAGCGTCGTGAGATCGTGTATTCCTCGGCTGTTTTAATGCCGTGCTCTTTGAGCATGCTGGCGATGTCATCTTTATCAGCGGGATCGATATCGCAGAGAATCATCGATTGCAGAGCCGTCAGGTGGACGGGCATCTTGTATTTTTCGACGATAGCTCGCAGGCCAGTTTTGATCCGCAAATCGCCCTCGTCTTTAATACGTCCATTTTCGATATTGATACCGACGAACAGTTTACCGTCGCCCTGTTCACGCCAGCCCATGTAGTCGTCAACGCCTGTGACTTTGACACCACGAACAGGTGAAAGAGATTGACCATAATACTCGGCGACTTTCTCACGGAACTTTTCGATTCCCCATTTGTCGACGAGGTATTTCATACGGGCAACTTTACGGTCTTCCCGATTCCCGAAGTCCCGTTGAACTTTGACAACCGCTTCGGCGACCGCACAGACTTCGCCTGGTGCCAGGAACGCGAGTGGTTTGCCCAGAGCCGGATAAGTCTCTTTCTTGGCCGGTGTTCGCCCCATTCCGCCACCGACGTACATGTCGTAACCAACGACGGCATCGTTTTCGACAATCGCCAGCAGCCCGATATCCTGTGTCATGATGTCAACATGATTATCTTCCGGCAGAGCGACACCGATTTTGAATTTTCGGGGCAGGTACGTCTTCCCGTAAATTGGTTCTTCGACCGGTTGGAATTCAGCCACATTTTCCTTATGGCCATCAGGATTTTCCACCCACAGTTCGAAGTAAGCGGTCGAGCGGGGACGAAGATGAGCAGCGATTGCTTTTGTCATTTCCTGCATCTGTTCGAGAACAGGATTGTTCTTGTAAGGAACCGGATTGCACATGACATTCCGATTGACGTCACCACAGGCAGCGTAGGTATCTAATTTGATTTTGCTGATCTCATGAATCGTTCGCTGCAGATTCTGCTTGAGCACGCCGTGTAACTGAATCGCCTGACGCGTCGTCAGTCGCAATGTTCCTTCGCCATATTTGTCGGCCAGATCCATCTCGACGAGAAACTGATCGGCTGTCATTTGTCCGCCGGTCACACCGGTTCGAATCATACAGCTGTAGGCTTTATCCATCCGATTGCCATCAGCATCTTTTCGGTTTCGCAGTTCGCGATTGTCCTGCTGATAGGTGCCATGGAATTTGAGCAACTGAGCCGCATCCCCCGAAAAACTGGGCTCTTGGTTGAGCAGTTCTTCAGGGATCGGGCCTCGCAATTGATGGGAGGCTTCCTTGATGCTCTCCATTTTGGAGAGCTTAACAGTATCGGTTGAGATTTTTGAGTCGGTGTCAGCCATCGATCCTTCGTCTTTCAATGATGGGATCCGCAAGTGTCAGTCTTCGATCTTTTTCGATCCATCAATTCGTGGAAAATAGATCACGACCAGATTAGTTACAAAACCTGACCGTTCAAAATGTGATTGATGGGCTGATTGTAATTTTGCCCAGTCGTTATGCTAATTGTAGTGGTCTGAAAAAAGTTTGAGAAGGGGAAGTGGGTTGGGCAATTTTTGAGGGGAGTCGGCGATATAACTCTGCAAAACAGGTCTTATCGAGTATACGTGCAGTAAGAATGTCGGAAAGTTTTCCAGCTTTGGTCACATTCCGCAACAAAACTGCGGCAAAATTGCTCTGGATCGTTGGAGAACGCGAGGAAATATTTAATAGCGAATTGCCGCCAGTGCTGGAAAAGGTACAATTTCTAAGAAGCGTCTGCGAACCTTTCCGACTCCACATGGTCGAAAATGTTACTTGAATTCGTCAGACACTTTTTCTGACCTGCAATTCATTGATGCAATCCATTTGCGACAGGAGACATTTTGAATCAACCGTTGCGTGATACGCTGAAAGTCGAAGCAAAACGAGCAGTTCTGGTCGGGATGTTAACTCCCGGGCAAAAGCTGTCGAAAGAACATGCCCTGGATGAACTGGCCGGTCTGGCCGAGACCGCAGGGTGTGAGGTTGTTGGTTATTTGACACAAACACGCGACCATCCAGAACCGGCCACCTACCTCGGCAAAGGCAAGATCGAGGAACTCAATCAGCTCATGCAAGCAACTGATGCCGAGCTGGCCATCTTCGATAACAATCTTTCGCCTTCTCAAGGGAAGAATATCGAAACGACGATCAAGTCGATCGTTATCGATCGCAGCGAAGTCATTCTGGATATTTTCGCGACCCATGCTCGGACCTACGAAGCGAAACTGCAGGTCGAACTGGCTCAACTGCTCTATATGCGTCCCCGCCTGAAACGGATGTGGACTCACCTGGAACGTATTGAGGGGGGAATTGGGAGTGGTCGTGGACCGGGGGAAAAGCAGCTCGAACTCGACCGTCGAATGCTCGATAAACGAGTCTCCGAACTTCGCCGTAAGCTGGAAAGTGTCGAAAAGCGCCGCGAACGACTCGTCTCTTCCC
>DOCI01000006.1:0-180 GCA_003503535.1 Planctomycetaceae bacterium | reverse complement strand
TTTCCCTCGTCGGCTACACCAACGCTGGCAAAAGCACCTTGATGCACGCCCTGACGGGAGAAGATGTTTACATCGCCGATCAGCTATTCGCCACGCTCGACACCAAAACCCGCAAATGGGATATCCCCAACTGGGGCAGCATTCTATTAAGTGATACCGTCGGTTTCGTCCGCGATCTTC
>DOCI01000290.1:26827-41657 GCA_003503535.1 Planctomycetaceae bacterium | reverse complement strand
GAGCGCCCCGCCACCCCGAATTGATTTACCAGTCCCGATCCGTTGGGATATGTTGCCTGCGTTCTTTTTGTTCCTGACGCAGTCTTCGAAGAAAGTCCCGATCGCGAACAGCCTGCAACATTTTGAGAGCTTCCTCTTTCGACATCGGAGCCTCCTGGGCATTCGGATCGTTGACGCCCACCTGGCCACTCGGCTGTTGACTTTGATCCTCTTCGTTGGCCGCTTTCAACTCGCCAGAAGGAACAGGCTGATCCTCTTTAGAAGAAGGCTCCTCTTCAGATTGTTCACCTGGAGATTGTTCTTCAGGTTTGGTTTGATCTTTGGGAGATTTCGATTGCGGATTCATGGACTGTGAAGGATCCTGCTCAGGCTGGGGTTGTTCATTCTGTTCGCCCGGGTTTTTCTGAGACTCTTCAGACGGCTTCTCTTCTTTCTGTTCAGATCCCTCTTGGGACTGAGGATCGGACTTCGACTCATTCGGCTTCTCTTTGGATTCTTGATCCTGCTGAGAATCATTTTTCATCGATTCCGAATCTTGAGACTCAGAGTCCTGCTTCTGTTGATCCTGTTTCTGATCCTGCGATTCAGAATCCTGGTTTTGTTTGTTCTGCTCTTGTTGATCCTTATTTTCCTGATTCTCTTTCTGCTGCTCCTGCTCTTGCTTCTGTTCCTGTTTCAATTTCTTCAGGAATTCCATCGCCAGTTCGATATTGGCACGCGCATCGACCTGATTCGCATCCACAGCCAGTGAGCCACGATAATGTTCAATCGCCTGTTGCAATGCCTCGATCGCAGCTGGCCGATCTTGCTCAGCCTGTGCTACGGCGTCGGCATAAAAACAATTTCCCAGGTTATATCGAGCTGCGGCTGCCAAGGCTGACTGAGGAGAAGCGGAAACCTCCGTAAACAAGGTCTTTGCCGCTTCGGTTTCTCCCTTCCGGTATTCAGCGACCGCAATGTTGTAATTCAATTCCTCTTTGGTTTTGGAAGTCGGTTGAATTTGACGATAACTTTCCAGAGCCTCGTCAAATTTTCCTTCCTCGACCAACTCGTTGGCGACATTAATCTCTGAAGCACTGGCTGCCTCCAATGGCGTGCTCGCCATCACTGGTGAGGCGATCGTGCACAGGAGCAGAGTCAGCGGCAATTGTCTGATCGAAATAATTTTCATGGAATGACTTTCAAAACACATACGCTTTAACTTTGGACTTATAAGCGTGGACTTCAGGCGGCATGCTTTTTCTCAACAACAGCCGCTTCCCGACTGGACTGCTTTTCGATATTCACTTTTGCCTTACGGGTCGACAACAGAACTTCCAGCAATAACAGAGCCAATGCTGGCACTGCGAACCATTGGAATCTGGCAATGTAGGAATTGATTTTAGCCGTCTCAAATTCAACCTGTTCCACATTCGCCACATAGCTGTGATAAACATCGGCCATGTTGACCCGGCGGGTTCCGGCTGGGATATAGGCTCCGTCTGTCTTCTCTGCGATTTCCTGTAAGATCTGGCCGTTCATTTTCGACCAGACCTGCTGCCCCTTGTATTGAACATAGCCGCTTCGACCCTGATCCGTTTCCGGGACACGTGCTCCCTGAACCATGTCGCCTAATCCGACCGTGAAAATGCGAATGCCTTTCTCGGCATACAGTTCTTCAGCGACTTGAACAGGATTGCTCTCCTGATCTTCTCCATCCGTGAAAATGACGATCGCTTTGTGATCATTCGTCTTACTCATAAATCCATTCGCGGCAGCCGTGATGGCATCGCCCAGTCGCGAGCCTCCGCTTAAAACCGTATGAGGTCCGACAGAATCGAGCGTCTGCTTGAAGTCTTCGTAGTGACTTGTGAGCGGCACCGACTGGCGAGTATCTCCGGCAAAGGTAATGAGCCCGATGCGGTCGCCAGCCATTTCGTCGACCATATCCTTAATTTGTTGCTTGGCACGTTCGAGTCGATTCGGCGAAGCATCTTCTGCGAGCATACTTCTGGAGACATCGAGGACGAACATCACTTCGATCCCTTTTTGAGGAACTTCGTGCCAGGCTTTGCCCCAACGAATATCGGTCAATGCAACGGCCATGAGTGCCAGGCTGGCAGAGACCAGCAGAGCAGACAGCCATTGCTGAGTGGAATTCCCCGGTGGCAGAATCCGCCTCCGCTGGGTAGGTGTCGCGAACTTCGTTGCGGCCTGCATCCGGGCAATCCCCGCCCAGGCCGTCAAGCCGAGTCCGAGAACCACAATCACCAGCAAATAAAGATTGCCAGGGTTTCCAAATTGAATGTCCATTTGATTGATCCTCTGAAAATAACAGACAAAAGTCTGTTACATCGATTTATGAATTCAGCTTTAGGATGTCAGTTCTCTGAGCCAGGTTTGCTGAAGCACGAGTCGTGCTGCCAGCAACACGAAGGCGATCAATAACAAAGGCGGAACAGAAATCGGCCCGGCATACGATTGCACCGCCAGTTCGCGATAATCGACAAAATGTTTCGCCTCCACTTTTGTCTTTTCTAATTGGTCGATCTCTGCATATATATTGGCCAGAGAATCCGTATCTGTCGCTCGAAAGTATTTGCCGCCGGTCACTTCGGCTACTTTGGTCAAAGTCTCCTCATCGATGTTGACCGGCATCCACTGAATCCGCTGACGACCGAAGGCATCGGTTACAGGCACGGGGGCCTGTCCTTTGGTTCCAACGCCGATGGTGTAAACTTTGATGCCCATCGTCGCGGCCAGTTCTGCCGCCTGCACCGGTTCCAGTTGACCTGCGTTATTCTCGCCGTCCGTCAGCAGGATGATGACTTTGCTTTGCACCTTTTGTTTTTGTCGTGCATCGAGTGCGTTCAGTTTTTCCACGGCTAGCGAAATCGCATCTCCAATTGCAGTGCCGTCTTCATTTCGAGTGGTCACGATACTGGCATTGTTAAGCTGAGAGACGAGAAACGTATGATCGAGTGTCGGAGGCGTTTCGCCATCGGCATACCCTGCGAAGGTGATCAGTCCGACCAGGTCGCTGAATCGCCCTTCGAGTTCATGACCGTCTGATCCCATGACAAATTCACCAGCCACTTTCTTGATCGCAGTCAGACGATCCACATGTTCGCCATCAACCTGAAAGTCCATCGCCTGCATACTGCCACTGCGATCCACAACCATCTCGATGGCAATCCCTTCGCTCTCGGCAACCGTTTGTTCCCGTCCTTCACGAGGTCGAGCGATTCCTACAATGAGGAAAACGATCGCTGCCATGGTTAAGGCATTCGGTAGCCAGATCAAGCGCTGACGCAAAGTCGGCGTCATTTGTTGAGCGATTTTCAGACTGCTGAACCGAACGGCTCGCCGACGACGCGGAGCAAACAATCGCCACGCCATCCACGGGACAATCAATAACAGCAGGAAGTACCAGGGTGAGTAAAACATCTGCTTCTCCAGTGATTTATGCTAATGACCGCTATCAAAACCTGATTTCATCAAACTGATCTGGGGTGGCGGGGGCACTCCGCGTTAGCGAAAGCCCCCCGACGTTTTATGATTCGGAAGCTTCTCTTCGAGATCGCCCCCGCCACCCCTGTTTTCATAACGTTCGGAAAGAGTTCAATTATTAAGTATTGTTAGTGTTTATCTTCATCAGTCTACACCTGTTGAGACTGCGCTGAATTCTTCAGTGACTCTTTGAACCAGCAACCGGGTTTCCTGCAATGTTGTCAGAAGCGTCTCTGAATCCATCTTTAAACCCGCGTATTTCGATTGATCCAATGAACTGAACAGCGTCGTCAGTTGTTCTGTGGAATCCGAACTGAACCGTTCGTCCTTTTGAACCTGACGTAACAGTTCATCGGATGTGCATCCCGTCTCCGGGATTTCCAATTGCAGCTGCAGGAAGTCGTGAACAATTTCTGAGATTTTATCTGTTACCTTTTCACTGTCTGTAGACCCAGCCTCAATTTCTGATTCCAGGTTATCCAGTTGCAGCAGTGCCCATTTCTCGGGACTGAGCTTTGATTTTCTGCGCGTCACAAACAGGACTGTCATCGACAACAACACCAAGCCTGAGAAACCTCCGGCAGTCCACCGCACCCATTCATAAGTCGGCAGCACGGGAACTTCGACATTGACCACGGATTGAATATCCCGAAACTGAGTCGGATCGGATCGATCTTCGAGCACGCTGGCGACATGGATCGTCACCGGATCGGATCGCACCCTCTGCGAACCGCTTGCGTCACTCACCTGAATTTCCAGAGAGGGAATCGTCAGCTCGCCCGTCTGAATACTTTCCAGTGTCATTCGTCGAGTCCAGGTTCTGGCTGCCGAATTTTCGACGGGAATATCGAACAGGTCGTTCGTATCCATAATGTCAAAATCGCCCAGTTGCTTGCCGCTTTCCGGGAAAGTGACCTTCGCATTCGCCGCAGCCGTGACCGTCCATGCGATGGTGAAAGGCTCTGCCACCTGCACCGATTTTTTTGACACTTCCTCTTGAACAGCTGGAGTCGCGGCGGAAGACGAATTGAGGCCAATCAAAACCAGTGCGCCAACCAATGCCAGCAACTTGAATTCAGAGATGATCTGTTGCCGATTCATGATCGGTTCTCCCGTTGATGAAAGTATTTGTGGAGCGGTTCCACAATGTCGGAACCGGTTTCCAGATGAATCGGCAGCAGACGAAGTTTGCGAAACAGGTTGTCCCGTGTCTCAGTTTGAAGCCGATACAATTCTGCAAAGCGGTCGCGATTTTTGCGACTCGAAGTATCCAGCGTAATGATCTCGCCTGTCTCTTCATCCTGCAGTCGAACCAACCCGACATTGGGCATTTCATGTTCTCGCGGATCGGCAATCACGACCGGAATGATGTCGTGTTTACGTCCAGCCACTTTCAACGCTCGTTCGTACTGGCTGTCCTGAAAATCGCTGATCAGAAACACAACCGTGCGCCGTTTCGATACGCGATTGAGATGTTCCAAAGCCTGCCTGATATTCGTTCCTGTTCCGATCGGCTCACAGTACAGCAGTTCCCGAATCAATCGTAGAACATGCCGGGACCCCTTGCGGGCAGGAATGCTTTTTTCGATCCCATCGGTAAACAGTGTCAGGCCAACCTTGTCATTGTTCTTAATTGCCGACATCGCCAGCAAGGCCCCGAGTTCAACAATGAGTTCCCGCTTCGTCTGCGTCGAAGTCCCCAGATTTTGCGAACCACTCAAATCAACAAGCAGATGGACGGCCAGCTCCCGTTCTTCACGAAACAACTTTACGAACGGCTGATCGCTGCGAGCAGTCACGTTCCAGTCGATTGCGCGAACATCGTCGCCAATCTGATAAGGACGAACTTCCTCGAATTCAATCCCACGTCCCTTGAAGGCCGAATGCCAGTTACCTGCCAGCATCTCGTCGACTTTATGGGACGTCCGAATCTGAATATGCCGGATTTTTTTGAAAATCTCGCGTGGAATCATAATGAGGACTCAATCTAAATTCCGTCCCAAATGGAAAACGGATTTTCAATAACATATTGAATAAGAAACTCCGGGGTGGCGGGGGCGCTCCGCCTTAGCGGAAGCCCCCGAAAGTCCAACGCTTCGGGGCTTCTCTTCGAGTGCGCCCCTGCCACCCGGCTACAATTGTTTTTCGTCGTTACTCTGTTGCGTGCCGGCCTATTGGTCGTTTGATGAATTTCACCGATTTTCTAATGAAACTTGGTTAAGTAGAAAGAGCAATCAGCAAGATGGCGACGTATAAGTCTGCAGGAAATCACCTTGCTGATTGCGGCAGGGAGATTCGTTATGGAGCGACCACATGATTGAGAATTTCAGTCACGATCGATTCACTGGTTCGTTCCTCCGCTTCAGCTTCGTAGGTCACCATGATACGGTGCCGGAGAACATCCAGAGCAATCTCTTTCACATCAGCGGGAGTCACATAGCCCCGACCTGCAAGAAACGCATTCGCCTTGGCTGCCAGTGTGAGATTAATTGTTGCCCGGGGTGAGCCGCCGAACTGAATCAGTTCGCTCAACTGCAATCCATAAGCTTCCGGATTTCGCGTCGCCATCACTAAATCGACAACATAATTCTGAACTTTCGCATCCACATAAATCTCATCAATCAGCTCCCGAGCAGCCAGAATTTCTGCTGGAGTCGTCACGGGTTGAATATCAAACTTTGCAGACGTCCGACTCATCCTCTGCAAAATTCGTATTTCTTCGTCACGGTTGGGATAATCGACGATCACCTTCAACATGAAACGATCAGTCTGAGCTTCCGGTAACTGATAAGTCCCCTCCTGCTCGACTGGGTTTTGTGTCGCCATCACCAGGAACGGATTATCCAACGGGAAGGTCTCGCCCCCAATGGTCACCTGTCGTTCCTGCATCGCTTCGAGCAATGCACTTTGCACTTTGGCGGGAGCACGGTTGATTTCATCGGCCAGAATCAGATTCGAAAAAATCGGCCCCTTCTGCACGACAAAGGTTTGATCCTGAGGACGATAGACCTGCGTCCCAATCAAATCGGCAGGCAGCAAATCGGGCGTGAATTGCAATCGCTGAAAACCAGTATTGATCGCTTTGGCAAGACTGGCCACTGCGGTTGTCTTCGCCAAACCCGGCACCCCTTCAATTAAAAGGTGTCCGTTGGCGAGAAGTCCAATCAGCATCCGATGGACCAGCTTTTCCTGCCCGACAAGCACATGATTGACCTGCTCGACAATCGCCTGAAAAGGAGCGTTCTGTTTCTGAATCTCGTAAGTCAATTCATTAATCCGCTCACGAGTAATATTTTCTTGAAGCATGAGATCGCCTTTGTAAGATTGGTTCGATTCTTTAAAACGTCAGCCAGGACGAGTGATTGAATTAGAACTAAGGCAAGTCCTGTGCCAAATCGATAATAACGCGAACTAAGCGATATTTCAGGCTAAAAGCAGCCTATTCCCACTCGGAGCCCTGGGGCAATCTGCCGAGGTGGGGAAAAATGCCCCGGTCATCACTGCTGTCAATTCACAACCAGGCAGGCTCCACCTTTAACGGGAAGCCTCTTATGGACTTCATCCACCCAGATAACAAAGCGAGCTGAGCCACCTGCCAGGTTATTGAACCGTCTTCATACCACCCCGAGCAATAGCTGGGATCGAACAAAGTGAGCCTCAGAGTCAATGACTCTCCTGGGGGTAAACTTCGTTCCCGGAGAGCCCTGAAAGATTCTTTCAGGGCGGCGCAGCCGTAATATCCTTCCTGAACAACTCACAATCAATGAGTCAGGCATGCACATGATCTGGCATGCTGACAAAACCAGGACATTGTGCAGACCTCTTTCCATCAGATCGTTCAAAACGCCGAGCAGAATTCGCTGGGGATGATCATGATCCACCAGTTTTCGCCGTATATCCACTGAGAATGTCACAAAATGAACATATAGTTGATCATCCATAATCCGGCGATTTGTGACCATTGGATTTTTTATCCACTCCATTACAGTGGAAGCCTCTTGTGACTTCGTCACACCGGTAGCTGCTACGCATCAACCGGTGCTACCCGCTGAATCCTAGTCTCCAGCGGGTTGACCATCGTACTGAGCAAGCAGTTCGTCATCCAATAATATATCAGAAATCAGAATTTTCCCATACTAGTTAAGCGATCAAGCATTTTCATTGATTCATTGTAGTAAGGGGTGTCTTTTAGAGGTATTATATCACTTGGGTTACTTACCAGAAAAGTGTAATAGGTTTTATCTTTATATTTCGTCATGTTGCTTGTATGGGGTGGGCGAAATATGCTGCAGTATATTTCATCGATTCCATCAACTTTGTAAACAAACAAAAGAATGTTGTTTAACTCATCGATATCGACTGTTTGCGTAAATGGGTCAAGGTAGTTGTAGTATCCTTGCATTTCTTCTTCATTCAATTTCCGATATCCAGCACTAATCATTCGATAGGTCCACTGGTATGTGCGAGGGTATCGCAATATGGAGTTTCCATTACCCTCTTCAATAACAAACATGAACGCATTGCCGGAGTTGACATTAATCTGCTTGACTGTGAGAGACGGGGTTTCTTGACTCCTCAATCTATCAATAGCGGAACGATTATAAGTGTCATCAGCAAGCAGTATGGAGTGCGTGTTCCCCGATTCTTTGAACTCCAATACGGAGGTGTGCTCACCAATGTCTGTCATTACTAGGAATCGAATGAGTGATATTTTCGTGTTCATACTACACAAGAGGATAGTGCAAACTGCCAAAATAGCAATAACGAGAAACAGTAATAAATAAATCACGCGTCTTCTGGTAAGTGAGTAGACATTCTTTGAGTTTGGGATTTCATCCGCCATAGGCATTCACTCCGTCCATGATATAATCAAAGGCTTCTTTTGATCCAGGGCGACGGTCGCCATTACTGTCACAAGCGGGTAGCCCCGGTTGATGCAAAGCAGCTACCGGGGTGACGAAGTCACAAGAGGTTTTTTTGATTCGATCAAGGTAAACAACAAACAAAGTCAACTCAAAATCCCAGATTATCACCTTACCTCAAGCCTGCTTCCTCGAAACCGCAATCGTCTTCCTCTGCACATCCACCTCCAGTACCTTCACCCGTACAATATCCCCCAGCGAGACAACCTCACTCGGTGAACTCACATACCGATCCGCCAGTTCGGAAATGTGAATCAAACCATCCTGATGGACTCCCAGGTCGATGAAGGCTCCGAATTTGGTGACGTTGGTGATGACTCCTTCGAGAATCATGCCTGGTTTGAGGTCTGTGATTTCGTTGACGTTTTCGGAGAACTGTGCGACTTTGAATTCGCTGCGGGGATCGCGGCCCGGTTTGGCGAGTTCGGCTAGAATATCGACCACGGTGGGCAAGCCGCATTCGGGGGTCACAAACTCCTCGGCTTTCAATTTGGAAACCAGACTTTCATTGCCGACCAGCTGACGGGTTTCCACGCCAAGTTTGGCAGCCATGCTTTCGACGATGTGATAACTTTCCGGATGGACGGCTGAGTTATCGAGTGGATGTTTTCCGTCGCGGATTCGCAGGAAGCCAGCCGCCTGCTCGAAGACTTTCTTGCCCAGCTTGGACACCTTCATCAAAGCCGCCCGGCTCGCGTATCGGCCCTGGTCATCCCGATGCTCGACAATCTTCTCGGCCAGCTTCGGCCCGATGCCCGCCACATGAGCCAGCAATGAACTGCTCGCCATGTTCACATCCACGCCGACCAGATTCACACACGACTGCACTTCCCGATCCAGCCCGTGCCGGAGTTGCGACTGATTCACATCGTGCTGATACTGCCCCACACCAATCGATTTCGGATCGATCTTCACCAACTCCGCCAGCGGATCCTGCAATCGATGAGCAATACAAATCGCTCCCTCGACCGTCACATCCAGATCCGGATATTCCCGAGCCGCCAGCTCACTGGCCGAGTAAATCGAAGCTCCCGATTCACTCACAACCACTTTAAGAACCGCAGTCTGATCCTGATGTTGCGAATTCCAGTCTTTGAGCAGAGCAGTCACAAACGCATCCGTTTCGCGAGACGCAGTCCCGTTGCCGATGGCGATTAACTCGACCTGATGACGTTCCATCAACTTTTTCAGCGTTCGGGTCGCTCCGTCGGTATCGCTGCGGGGAGGTGTCGGATAAATAGCAGTGCTTTCCAGATACTTACCGGTTCCATCGACGATGGCCACTTTACAGCCCGTGCGAAATCCGGGATCAATCCCCATCGTCACTTTCGGCCCGGCTGGTGCAGCGAGCAACAGTTCCCGCAGATTTTGCGAGAAGACCTGAATCGCTTCTTCGTCCGCTTTCTCTTTGCGTTCCTGCAACAGCGTCGACTCAGCTGCGGGCAACAACAATCGCTGATAACAATCCTCAGCGGTCTGCTCCATCAAGGAATGCAACTCGAACTGATGATTGAGTGAGAACCGCGATTTGAGTTTACGCAGCACAATTTCCTCATCCAGTTTCAAACTCACTTTCAGTAAGCCTTCGGCCTCGCCCCGTTTCATCGCCAGCAAACGATGCGAAGGAATGCGGCTGGCTGCCTCTTCATGATCGAAGTACATCTCAAACTTCTCGGCTTCATCCTGCTTGCCCCGCTTTACCTGCGAATGAATCCGCCCGAACCGCTGCGCCTGCTCGTTGAGCCAGCTGCGGGTCTGAACATCCTCGGCCCATTGCTCAGCCAGAATATCACACGCTCCAGCCAGCGCAGCCTGTTCATCGGGAACCTCATTCTCGGGATTGATAAAGGGACGAATCACCTCTGTTCGAGAGGGCCGCAACGGCTGTTGTTTTTGCAGCAGATCCGCCAGCGGCTGCAGCCCCCGCTCCCGCGCCATCGCCGCCCGCGTCCGACGCTTCGGCTTGTAAGGCAGATACAGATCTTCCAGCACAATCTTGTCATCACACTGTTCAATCTGCTGACGAAGAGCGGGTGTCAATTGCCCGAGTTGATCAATCGTTTTGAGAATCGTTGTTTTGCGTTTGGCCAACTCGTGAGCTTTCGCCAGAGCATCTTCAATCAATCGCAACTGCGTCTCATCAAGCCCTTTCGTCGCCTCTTTCCGATACCGGGCAATAAACGGCAGCGTATTCCCATCCTCAAGCAGTTCAATAGCAGCCCGCGCCTGCTGTTCACCCACACCCACTGCGGAAGCAATCGCACGAACCGTTTGAGCAAGATCAAAGCATTCAAAGGACGGACTGTTCATTTGAGAATCCTGCAGCATTATTTTTAAAGAGAGAGCAAAGAGATTGGCCAAATCGAACGGGGAATAGTAATCGATACAAGCACGAAGCGCAAGCGAGTGTTTCCCCCGCAAGTAACCCAATGGCGATTACTTCTCTTCACAACACAAGTGGCTGTGGTCGTTCGACCAATCCTTTCCTCACAGGGTGGCATGAATGTCCTCGTTCATCGACAGCAACGTGTCTGGCTTTTTGACATTTCGATCGCATTCGCCAACAGACTGACAAAACAGATGCTCCTGCTTCTTGCATCGCGTTCTACTCAACTTCGGCAGCCACTCCGGAGAATGTCCCTTAATCTACTGCAAAGCGCGACGGGCAACAGGGAATTTGAGGAAGCTCCCCATGTTGACCTCCGTCGACGTGGGTAGGACGATAAGAGAGACGTGGTCGAGCATGAACACGTAAGTCCAGACTAAGAAAGACTATCTGGATCGAGCGGAATCGATGGAGTCTTTGGAGTCCTTGAGCCATTGGCGTATTCGTTTGGCACGCCAGAACCGGAAACGCCGAAAGCAGGAAAACGTGAGTTCGTGAGCATGTCCCAATTCATGAAACGACCGACGATGACGCTGCATGGCCACCCTCCAGGCCCTCAAGAGACAATCTGACCCCAGCCACCCTGCTTTACTGGATTAATTTCCCACGTTTTGCAACATGTTGTCGAGAAGACGTCTCAATTGTGGGTTGTTTGCATTTTCGTTTCGTAACTGATTCAGATTGCTTTTGAGCGATTTGATAGAATCAGACTGGCCATTTACTGAACCTGACGCTCCCCCACCGCCTGTTGCTCCGCCTCCAGAGAAACTTCCTTGTCTGGAGTTTGACTGAGAATCCGATTGGTTCTTCGCTGAACTACTGGCATCTCCAGACCCCTTGATTGTCGCTTCGGCTGTGGCTGCCCCAATTCGTTCCTTATAGAGTATGTAGGCTTCTGGAGACTTTCTCTGCAGTTCAGCTGCATTGCTTGCCTTTACACTCTTACCATCAATGGAAACAGTGATTCCATTCGCATTTTCCGTAATGGAAACCCTTTTTCCGTCCTTTTTGAAAGAGACGCTTCGGTTGACCGAAGTGTTTCCCGTGAAGAATTTCTTCTGGAACTCACTGACCTTTCCAGAACTATTCTTGTTCGACGTGGAAGACGATTGATTCGAAGTGATGTCTGCCTGACCAAATGTTGACTCCGTTGAGTAAGAGCAGCAAACCATCGCTAAAATTAATCCCATAACACCGGAGTGTATTTTCATTTTCGATTCCTAAGATGAGTCCATGCAAGCTTTGTCAGGCAGTCGCGTTTGCCACTTTACCAAACCTTAAACGGATTTAATTTACAAAATCGTCATAAGAATCGCGGGATTTTTTATTTTCTTTGTTTGCAGTCGTGTAGGGCAGGCAATTCTACCTGCCCTACAGGTGCAATGATAAGTCTTACACCAATCCAGTGGCACTCGCGGGTGGCCATCCGAATTTGTCGGTTGGGTGCTGAAAGCACGAGATGCTCCTCCATTCGCGAGCCATACCAATTGAATTCCGATGACAGTCAAGGCTTGTAACCAGGTGCCATGTTTGCATCGCGCAGCAGGGCAAGCATGCTTCGACGATACTATTCGTATCACCAATTCCGATTCCAGCCAACTCTGCAACACATCAATCCCGCCCGATGATTGAATCTTTGAGCCAGGTCTGCCAAAGTATCACAAACATTCTTCCTGAAAAAAATCTCAATAACATCAGATCTGCAGGCTCACAGCATCATGTTCACTCGAATAACAGTCCTCACTTCACTCTTAATTCTATTCACGCTGAGCTCTCTGGCAGAAGCTCAGCGTCTGGAAATTCCCCGCCGACACGAAAAACCACCAGGACCCGCACTTTCAGCGGAGGAAGCCATCAAAAAGATGGTCGTTCCGGAAGGTTTCTCCGTAGAAATCGTGGCGAAGGAGCCGGATGTTGTGAATCCGGTTGGGATGGCCATCGACGAAAAAGGTCGTTTCTGGATTACCGAAAGTTTCGAATATCCCCGCAAATCCCCCGGCCCCGGCAAAGATCGCATCAAGGTCCTCGAAGATACCGATGGCGACGGCAAAGTCGACAAAACAACCATCTTCGCCGAAGGTCTGAACATTCCCTCCGGCATAGCCGTCGGACACGGTGGCGTGTGGGTCGCCAATGCTCCCGATCTGCTTTTCATGCAGGATATCGATGGCGATTTGAAAGCCGATAAGATTGAAAAAGTCGTCACCGGCTTCGGTCGGACCGATACCCACGAACTTCCCAACTCACTCACATGGGGAACCGACGGATGGCTTTACGGCCTCAATGGCGTGTTCAATTATTGTGATGTCGTTTACACACCCGAGAACCCCAACTTCCGAGAAGGTCAACCCGGGTGGAAATTTACCTGTGCGTTGTTCCGCGTGCATCCCCGCACCCGCGAGTTTCAGATTTTCTCGGAAGGGACAAGTAATCCCTGGGGCGTTGCGATCAATGAAGATGGCGAGTTCTTCCTCTCGGCCTGCGTCATCGATCACCTCTGGCACATCGCCGAGACCGCCTATTACATTCGCCAGGGAGGCCCCTATCCGCCCCACACATGGCCGATGCGATCGATTGTGAATCACAAGCATCAGAAAGCCGCCTTCTGCGGCATCACCTGGTTCGATTCCGAAGCCTATCCCGAGATGTATCGGAAAGTCCTCTACATGGGCAACATCCACGGCGGCTGCATCAATAACGATATTGTCGAGCAGGACGGAACCACCTACAAAGGCCGCCCCCACCCCGGCTTCCCCGCTCCTGCAGGTGCCTTCGAGCATGAAACGGTCCGCAAAATCGGTGAAGGCAAAGACGCCAGACTCGCCGACTTCCTCACCGCCAACGATGCCTGGTTCATGCCCGTCGTCCAGAAAACAGGCCCCGATGGCTGCCTCTATATTCTCGACTGGTACGACCGCTATCACTGCTATCAGGACGCCAACGCCGATCCCGAGGGCATCGAACGCTCCAAAGGACGCCTCTACCGCGTCGTCTACAAAGGACACGAACACAAAAAATTTCCGGATCTGGGAGCGAAGTCCGATCAGGAGTTGATCGGTTTGCTGGGTGATCCGAACGTATTCATCCGAGAAACCGCACAACGACTGCTGCAGGAACGGAATGATGTCGAAACGTCCAAACAATTGATGAAGATCGTTCTAAATGGCGAAGAAGATCTCAACATTAAACAACGAACGGCTCTGTTTGCATTGTCTGGTTTCGATCTGCATCAGGACGAAAATGATAAGCGTGCAGAAAGTCTTATTCGGGAATTAAGCCAAAAAGGGGATCCCTTCGCCCGCATGCAGGCTTTACGAATTTGTCAGCAATTGCTGAAGCGAAGTCTTACCAGTGCCCCTTACGATCAATTTCTGAATTTGGAGGCATTGGCCGGTCTCGAAGATGAAAACCCGCAGGTCAGACGTCAGGCCATCATCCTGACAACCCGCATCCATGAGCAGCACACACCGTATGTCAATTTCGTGGAGCCCTACGTAAAAGCCATGACACGATCAGGCAACGACCAGATGGCGATGCACCTCCTCTGGAATGCCTGCCGTGCTTTTGAGAATAGACTCCCCAATCAACAGGGAGCCATCCTGACAGCCGTCGCCAATTCCCCCGAGGCCCTCAAAACGCCCGGCATCATGCCGCTCGTTGATGGCCTGGCCAATTTAACGGTCGGAAATCACAACTACAAACAGATCGCCGCGACACTGCAACAACTCGATTTGAGTCATCCCGCCAGTATCGAACTGGCTAAAAAACTGGTCCGCGCACTCAGCGAAAAAGTTCAAACCGGAGAAATATCTGGCAAACGATACGACCAACTCAAAACCGAACTCTCTCCAGTCCTCGATAAGCTGAATAACGAAGCGACTATTAAAAATGAGACAACCGTCCTGGCTGCATTACTCGGCAACGAACAAGCAATGCAGCAAGTCCAGAAAACCTACTCCGATCCTCATGCCAATAAAAACATTCGCCTGGCTGCTTTCAAAACTCTGATTGCCGCCAAAGCTCCGCATCTCAT
>DOCI01000290.1:26212-26677 GCA_003503535.1 Planctomycetaceae bacterium | reverse complement strand
ACACCATCTCAGGAACATCCGCCCCCAAAGATTTCCGCATCGCCATCATCGAAACCCTCGGCAGCATTTCCGATCCCGAACTCGCAGACTACCTCCTCGACAACTACCCCAACTGGGAGCCCGATGTCAAACCGCGCGTCATCGAAGTCCTGACCCAGCGAGCAAATTGGAGCCTCGATTTACTCAAGCGAATTCAGGCAGAGAAAATCTCCAAAGGTGATGTGAACCTCAACCAACTCAAGCGAGTCGCTTCGTTCAAGAACGAAGAACTGCAGACACTCGTCACAAAAGTCTACGGACAGATTCGAGCCGAGCAGCGATCCGATCGCCAGCAGGTCATCAACCAGCAACGCGACTTCCTCAACGGCTCCCCCGGCGATCCGCATCAGGGAATCGCCGTCTTCAAGAAAGTCTGCGCCCAGTGTCACAAAATGTACGGCGAAGGAGCAGAAGTCGGCCCCGACT
>DOCI01000290.1:22611-26118 GCA_003503535.1 Planctomycetaceae bacterium | reverse complement strand
AGGAGCAGAAGTCGGCCCCGACATCACCCGCAACGGCCGCAACAACTGGGAACAACTCCTCCAAAACGTGTTCGACCCCAGCGCCGTCATCGGCCCTGCTTATCAGGCGCGAACGCTGGTCACGATTGAAGGTCGTGTGCTGACAGGGCTTCCCATCGAAGAAAGCGAAGAACGCATCGTTCTGAAAATCCAGGGCGGCAAACAGGAAACCATTCCCCGCGACCAGATCGAATTTTATAAAGTCAGCGAAACCTCAATGATGCCCGAAGATCTCGAAAAACAACTCACACCTCAACAACTGGCCGACCTTTTCGCCTATCTCGCACTCGATCGACCACCCACTGATCCCCAGGCTCAAGTCCTCTCAGGAGCCCCCAAACAGAAAGTGAGAAAGTCGAACTAAGAACGCAGACTTTCCTGATAATAACAAAATCAATTTTGCACGTTCTGCCCGAATAAATGCAACATCTCAGGGCAGTAATCGCACATGCGAAGGCATATGGCATTTAGAGATGCTCTAACCACCGATCGAATACATAGGCCGCTTCGGTTGCAGGAAGCGAGCAGTATTGATTTCATGTCCTTCTTTCTTATCTGCGATGCTTCCGGAAACGGCTGCAATCAATTCCTCTTCAGAAACTCCTGATCGTAGCAATCCCCGGATATCTGTCTCTTCCAGGCTGAACAGGCAATTGCGAATCTTTCCGTCAGCTGTCAGCCGGAAACGATTGCAGCGACTGCAGAAAGGATGCGTCACTGAGGAAATAAATCCAATCCTGCCCCGACCATCCGCAAATTCGTAACTGACCGCTGGCTTCGAAGACTGATCGATATCGACCGGTAGCAAAGGAGCAATTTCGCGAGAAAGGATTTCAATCATCTTATCCATATACAGAACTTTTTCACGCTCCCACAAACGTTCCGCATCAAGTGGCATATACTCAATAAAGCGAACTTCGATCCCCGATTCGCGGGAGAGTTCTGCCAGCGGAACAAGATCGGCTTCTGTAATTCCACGCATGGCAACCGCATTCAGCTTGAGCGGTCCAAACCCCATTTCCTGGGCCACCTGAATTCCAGCGAGTACCTTATCGAGAGAATCGCGGCGGGTCATCTCCTGGAACCGCTCACGATCGAGAGTGTCGAGGCTGATATTGAGTCGTCGCAGACCTGCATTGTAAAGATTGACGGCCTGATCCGGCAGCAGAATTCCATTCGTTGTCAGTGCCAGATCATTCAGGCCGGGAATGTTGACCAGCTGCTGAACCAGCTCGTGAATCGAATGTCGAACCAGGGGCTCACCGCCGGTCAGCCGAACTTTATTGATGCCACACCGTCGAACCATCAATTCGACAAAGCGACTGATTTCCTCGAATGTCAGTAATTCGGGTCGGGGGAGAAATTGAACATTCTCCGCAGGCATACAATAGAAACAACGCAAATTACAACGATCTGTCACGCTGACGCGCAGATTCGTGTGCGTTCGTCCGAAAGTATCCTGTAGTACAGATAAGTTCATACTGTATGCATCATTCCTGCTTCATCGACTGTCGCGGCATACCCGCAGTTCATCCCAACGAGATAAAATCACAATCATCACGCGCAGGGATCAGTTAAGCAAGACACTGAAAAATGGAATCTTAAAGCAATTCCAACTTTAAATGACCAATGGAGATGGCAGAAAAGATGACCTCCATTAAATTAGCGCATAGAAAAACCCTCGACGAGCAACTCCATTTTCGTGCTGTAACAGAATAAAACTGATTGCAGAGTGGGTCAGGCTGCGATTCAGGGGACCAATTGTTACAGAACACGGCTCGTTCAAGGGTTTTGGCTGGATTCTAAAGACCATTAGATTTGGTCATAATTAACTCTGAATGCACTTTGTATGCCAACCGCCTAAGGAATGATTCAAAAACGAGCTTTTCTTGCAAATAATTGTGATATTTGGGGAAATTCAACTCGTATCTGCCATAAACAGAGTAAACACGCCTGAAATTTGCTGGATTATTCGGACCATAAAACAAACATCGTCCTGCTTTTCGGCGCCGAAACTCGGCAAGCGCCGATTTTTTTGGGCAATGTCTTATCTGGTTCTTGCTTCGGCGCCGAATTCTTGGCATGATGAAATAGAGCCCATTTCCTATTTTTGGTTGTTTATGCTCATTCCCTTGATGAGAAAATGAGATGTCAAAACCAGAGCCCATTTACTATCGCTGGATTGCCGGAGTAGCGACACTGTTTCTGGCTTTATATTGTGCGGCTGTACTGTTTTTTGTTGCCACGAGTGGGGATTTGGGAATTCGTTGTCTGGTGAACAGCGAAACCGAATCAGGCAGGGGAATTGAAATTCGGCAGTTTCTGCCCGCTTCGGATGGTGTCCGAAATGGTCTCCCAGCCTATTTTGGCAATGCTCCTTCTGATGGTGATCGCATACTTGAGATCAATGGGTTTCCAATACACTCCTTTGCGTCCTTCTCGCGAGCGACAGCCAGCTTAAGTCGTTCACTCAGCCAAGAGGGAGAGTACGGTAGTCGGCTTGAAGATGTTAATCCGAAGGATATTCGCTATCGATTGTTGCCTCCTGTTATTGTCTATGCTTCCAGACAAGCTTCTTCACTGTCTCCAGTAAATACGTCCGGTTCCTCGAATAGTTACGTCAGCCAAATTCAGGAAGCGAAGTATGTGCGAGTCCAGTTTCTGGACAGCAAGACACAACAGGTGTTCGAAAGCTATCTCATGCTGCGAGCCTTGCCGACACTTGAAGTCGTTCTTTCGATTATCTGGTGTCTGCTCGAGTTCAGCGTTTTCGCTTTAGCGGCTCTCTCCTTTTATACGCGCCCGAGCGATCATGCAGGCCGCATGTTTTTTCTGCTCTGCTTTTTGACACTGCCCGCTTTCGTCGGAGGATATCACTGGTGGCTCATTGCTTCGAGTCCGCTGCTGACATTTCCGTTTGTTGTCAGTGCCATTCTCATTCCCGTGGTCACCCTGCATTTCTTTCTGAATTATCCGTTCCGGAATCGATATCTCGAAAAATACACCATTTCCATACTCACTGCTCTCTATGCCGCTCCAGCACTTATGTTGATCACCACAGTTTTATTACTGGGAGTTGCTTACTTTGCCTTTGACCCGAGTTCAGCGACACCGGGCACTCAGACAATTATTACCTGGCTGCGGTTTGCGATCGATACCTACATTCCAATCGCAGCCGTCTATTATGGCTTAAGCATGTGCGTAATGTTCACAAATTATCGCGCCTGTCAGCAGCCAGCCGAGCAAAAACAGATGCAATGGATTCTTGGAGCTGCCTGCCTGGCTCTGCCTCTGGTCATTTATACGGTGTATCTGGCCTATGCCGACCGCGTCGGTATGTCACTCGGTCGCGGTCGAATTCCGATGGTCATCGTCAGCCTGCTGTTTCTGACCGCTTATGCGATTGGAATCTTGCGATATCGGCTGATGCTCATCGATCAAATTCTCAGTCGGCGTGTGCTTTATTTT
>DOCI01000290.1:21270-22500 GCA_003503535.1 Planctomycetaceae bacterium | reverse complement strand
CAGTCGGCGTGTGCTTTATTTGATCCTGAGTCAACTGCTCACGGTCTGTTACAGCCTGTTGATCGCCATGGGAAGCGTATTGACCGTCTACCGGGGGATCTCCGTTCCCGAGCAGGTCTTTCCATTGACCATCATTTTGACACTGGGCATCCTCGCATTAGGCTGGTTGAGAGATCGTGTTCAGGAAGCTCTGGATCGTCGATTCTTCCGCGAAAAATATCGTCTCGACCGGGCAATGCAGCAGATGAATACCGTTGTCACCAAAGTTGCAGATGTACGATCTTTAGCCGAGCACATGCTGCGATCGAGCCGGGAAGTGTTGCAGGTCCGCTTCAATGCGTTATATCTTCGGGAAGGTAAGTCGCACGAATTCAATTTGATCTCAGCCGTGAATGGGCCGCAGTTACCTTCACGCATTTCTCTCGACGAAGATACCGATCTCATCCTGGGAAAGGAAGGTTCTTGCCAGCGAGTTGGCGGTAGCTCCCGTTCGGAAATGCCAAAGCTTCAGCAACTCCATCGGGAATTGAATTCTCAACTGATTCATGGTTTCGAAGTCGATGGTCGTTTAACGGGCCTGGTTGTACTGGGCCCGAAAGCGTCCTCTTCCCCCTATACGGCTGAAGATACAACATTCGTTTCCGCGATTGGTCAGATGACTGGCGTTGCCCTGCAATGTGTACGAGTTCAACAAAACGTCTCCCGGCTCGATAATATGCTGCAGGAGAAAGTTCGCAAGGTCGAATCTCAGGAACGTCAGATTGCGATCCTGAAGCAACAACTGGCCAGCAATGTTCAGGAAGAACCTGTGGAATCGACACCGAAGCTGGAAGAGAAATCCTTCCAGCGGGGGAAAATGCGCGGTTCAAGTCCCGAAATGATTCGCGTGCTCGACTCGGCTCGTAAGGTGGCCGAAAGTGATTCGTCCGTCATGATTCGCGGGGAAAGCGGAACCGGAAAAGAACTGCTCGCCCAGGCGATTCACGCCAACAGCAGCCGCAAGGCTCAGGAAATGGTCAGCGTCAACTGTGCCGCTCTCTCCCCTTCTCTGCTGGAAAGTGAATTGTTTGGTCATGTGAAGGGAGCCTTCACGGGTGCTTACAAAGATACCGTCGGCCGATTCCAGATGGCCGACAAGGGAACCCTCTTTCTCGATGAAATTGGCGATCTCCCAGCCGATGTGCAGGTCAAACTGCTGCGGGTTCTGCAGGAACGAAAATTCGAGCCGGT
>DOCI01000290.1:20862-21158 GCA_003503535.1 Planctomycetaceae bacterium | reverse complement strand
AGCCGGTCGGAAGTCGCGAGTCGATTTCCGTCGACGTCCGCCTGATCGCAGCCACCCATCAGAATCTCGAAGAACGAATCAAAAACGGATTGTTCCGACAGGACCTCTACTATCGATTGAACGTCATCACGCTCATCCTGCCCCCACTTCGGGAACGGAAAGAAGATCTGTTCGAACTGAGCCTGGAGTTCCTCAAGGAAGCGGCAGACAAAGCGAATAAAAAGATGCGGGATATCGATGATCTCGCATTCCGTGCCTTACTCAATTACGACTGGCCGGGCAACATCCGCGAACTG
>DOCI01000290.1:19519-20673 GCA_003503535.1 Planctomycetaceae bacterium | reverse complement strand
ACAAGCCGCTTTCCATTTACGAAGCCGCGAGTCGTTCGACACCAAAACTCATCACACCAACGACTGCCAAGCCGGCAACCGTCAGCCCAAAGTCGAAACGGAAACTCTCCCGTCAACAGGAATACGAACAACTGGCCAATGCCCTCAAAACCAGCGACGGCAACAAAGCCGAAGCCGCCCGGCTACTGGGCATGCCGCGAAGTACGTTTTACAGTAAGCTCAAGAAGCATAAGTTGAGTAATTGAGATGTCGGGTGTCTCATTCCGTTGTGTTGAATTCATCCGCACATTCCATGCTCACCAAACTTGAGCATGGAACCCGGCCAAACTCCTCTTCGCCGATACCTGATTATTGATTCGGAAATCGGTTGTTCCATGCCACCCATCATTAAAAAATGTTTGGTGAATTATTTTTTCAACCAAGCCCAGCGAATTAAAACGTCAACGTCTTCGACAGACAAGGTTCAAAATTGTGTGGAGGTGATCGGGCAATATCACATATGGCATTGATTTCAGTGGGCCATAACCGTTTCGTTTCGCGGAGTACTTTGCCGAGAAATTTGACAGCTGAATCATTAAAAATAATGGGAGCGATTTGTTCGGTTTTTACGGTGAAGAAAAAAGTCCCGTCAGGAATATTCGCACGTTTATAATACGACAAATAAAGACAATCATTCTCCTTGGAAGATAGGCAGAGCGTGCCCTACCTTTCTGTTCCACATCAATTCTGGGCAATCACCTTCAAAGATTCCGTGCGTTCTTTGAGCACTTCGCTTTGATTGAGGAGTGACTTTCGCATCGTGCCGATTTTTTTCAGGATTTTGTCGCTGTTGTTGGAGATGGTGCGGACCCAGGTTTCCATGTCGTCCATGGTGGCGACCTGTTTCTCGATTTCGAGGATCGCTCGGTCGATTTCATGGAAGTCAGCCGTGTGGGATTCCTGATGCTGTTTGGCTCGCACTGAGAGTGCCCGGGCTAGAGTAATGGCGGTTCTCAGGAAGAGATCGGTATCGGAATCTTCCGGATCCCAGACGGTGAAAACATCGTTGCCAATTCGGGTGAGCGATTCGAGTTGAGCCGGGGCGTTGTTGCGGGCAAACACGAACAGCCCGACCTGAGCGCCGCGGTTATCGCGTGCGGTCGCAATTTCTTCGC
>DOCI01000290.1:4594-19402 GCA_003503535.1 Planctomycetaceae bacterium | reverse complement strand
TATTTCTTCGCGGGCCTGAGCGATCTGATATTTCAGTTTGTCTTTGGCTTCGATCACAATCATCGCTCCGGGAGCGGCTGACTCCGGCCCCATTTCGATGGTTACATCGCCCACTTTGCAATTCTTAATGCGGCCCGTTGTACTACCAGTCGCCGTGATGATGTCGTCCGTTTTCTTGGTATCGTATTCGAGAAACGAGAGCAGCGACTCTTCAAACTCAATTCCATGCTGCGTCCCACGGGCGGCTTCCTCTTTGCGAACCTGCATCGCATGCAGTGTCGAAGTGACTTCCAGCTGAAACTCCCGACTCGTTTTCTGCTGCTCCTGCAGAATGTCGGTCAGTTCTTTCCGCAACCGGGCCAGAGATGAGTTTTCATCATCGAGCGTCAGCTGAGAGTTAATCGAATTCTGTGTTGATTCCAGAATCCGTTTCAGGCGGGAAAGAGCGGACTTGTCTTCATCCAACGAAAATTCCGCACTGATCGTTTTCTGTGCCTGTTTCATATTCTGAACCAGTCGACTCAATGCCGAGTCGTCGTTATCGAGAGAAAACTGCTCGACGGCCAGATCGATTTTCTTCGTCAGATCGCCCGAAAGTTCTCCCTGACGTTCCGTCAACTCCCGGATGAATCGCGTTAATGCTCCATCTTTATGATCGAGTGAAAACTCGAGCAGAATCCGCTCGCGCTGCTGATTGAGTTCTTCATCGACCGTTTGCCGCAGCAGGCTGAGGAGGCCTTTGGAATCATCGGGATCGAGATGTCGCAGCAGTGGACTCTCTTTGCCGAGATGAGCAGAGAGCGTTCGCACGAGTTCCGAATCCTGCTCGCCAATATGCTTCTGCAGCACCCGTTCGAGTTCGCCATCCTGCTTGAGCAAGCGTTGCAGCCGCTCGTGCAGACGACCCGATTCCGGATCGAAATACTGTTTCAACTGAGCATCCACTGTGTTCTGCAGAAGTTGAGCATGCGTTTCGAGCCGTCCCTGAAGGGTGGTCATCAATTGCTTGCCTTCATGCCGAATCGTCTCGGCATCCAATTCTCCTCGTGCTTGTTTTAAGGCCAGCACGCCGACTTTCAAGGCTCGTAGCACGAATTGATCGCGCGGCTCCCCTTCTTCGAATTGCTTCAATTCAGAAATGACCTCAGCATCATTTACCATCAATTCCAGCAGCATTCCCATCGGCATTCCGACCGGTTCATGACTGGCTGAAGAATCAGGCTGAGTAGTTCGGGAAACTGACATCGTTCGTTCCTTCTGGATGATCTATTCGTAACGGTGCTCATTTTTTAGCACAGTCATTGTTAAAAAATGAACCCTCAGGCTAAACAAGAAATTTACACACGCATTTGCTGAAAGAAATTCGTACCTTCATTCAGAGTACAAACGATCATACGCAGGAATTGATGCTTTCGCAAACCGCAGCCTGCGGCTCGAATTTGACACCTTCGTGAACTGCGTATATTGTCGAACTTTATGAAACGTAATCTCCTCTCTTCCGAATCCCTTGATGTAAACCCATTTATGTGCCAATACGTGACAATTGCACTTCTACTGCTGTTTTGTGGATGTAAGGAATCCATTTCTTCTAAACCAGCAGAGCCTGAGATCGCCGATGTCACTTCTCTGGATCACGAGTTTCAAAATTTGATTCTGACGAGCGAGACTCTACCAACCGAACCGACCGATTCCGATTGGTTTGAAGACATCACGGCTCTGGCCGGGGTCGATTTCACCTACCATTCCGGACGCTCTGCTGGACATTTCACAATGATTGAAGGTCTTGGTGGAGGCGTGGCGTTATTCGATGTAGATCTTGACGGCGACCTCGATCTGTTTTGTGTTGGCGGCGGGACAATCACGGAAGATCTTCAAATTAAAGGGCTTCCCGGTCGGCTGTATCGCAATAAGGGAAACCTGAAATTCATCGATGTGACTGCGGAATTCGGGCTTGATATTCCTCTCGATTATTCTCACGGCATCACAGTTGGAGATGTCAATAACGATCGTTATCCCGATCTTCTCATCACCTGCTTCGGTTCATCCCGACTTTTTGAAAACGAGCAGGGAAAAGCGTTTCACGATGTTTCATCACGACTTGGCACAAGCCTGACCGGTTGGAACACGGCGGCCTGCATAGCCGATTTCAATCGCGATGGTCGAGCCGATCTGTTTGTCACGGGTTATCTCAACTGGAAACCAGATCCCAAGGAATTCTGTATTGATCCCGACACAGGACTGAGAGATGTTTGTGTTCCCAGTAGCTTCGAAGGTGCTCGCGATACCCTGCTCATTCAGCAATCCGATGAAACATTTCAAGATGCTTCCACAGAATACGGCCTGATTCAGGACGGCAAAGGTCTCGGAGTTCTGGCAGCCGATTTCGACAATAATGGTCATCTGGATGTGTATGTCGCCAATGATGTTCAGCGAAATTTTATGTACTACGGTCAAGCCGATGGAACCTGGATCGAACGAGCGGTCTCATCAGGAGTTTCCGGCAACGAATACGGGGCACCCGAAGGAAGTATGGGTGTCGATGCTGCCGATGTGAATCGCGATGGTCTGCTTGATCTGACGGTCGCCAACTTCGAACTCGAAGATAACGATCTCTACATCAACGAAGGTGAAGGCTTGTTTGCTCACTCATCAGCCGCTTATGGACTGGCAGGTTTGTGTCGGCCGTATGTCGGTTTCGGAATTGCGTTCGAAGATTTCAACAGTGATGGCTGGCCGGACTTGGTCATTACGAATGGTCATCTCGTTTACCGCCATCGCCAATACGATTATCAGCAACCTTCTTTTCTATTTCAAAATCGGGAAGGCCGATTTCAGAACTTCACATCCCAGGCGGGTCCCTGGTTCAGTGTGCCCCACTCGGGTCGCGGGCTTGCGATTGGCGATATTAATAATGATGGTGCAGCCGATCTGATGATTTCCGAACAGGATGGCCCGATCTCGATTCTCATCAATCGTCAACCACCAGAAAACTGGATCGGTCTGACTCTCGAAGGAACCACCAGCGGAACGGATGCCATCGGTTCCAAAGTAAAGCTCCTCGAACAGAGTCTTACACCCTCTCAACAGAAAATTACTGGTCGCAGCTATCTGAGTTATTGCGATCCCCGTTTACGCTTTGTTTTAGAAAAGAACATCCCCAAAGTAGATGTTGAAGTGATCTGGCTAACTGGGAAAAAAGAATTCTTTCAGGACATGAATGCCAGAGAATATTACACGCTCCGCGAAGGATCTGGAATGGAACCTGAGGAGGATTCCAATCCATGAAAAAAGAACTCTCTGCAACAGTACGAGTCGCAAAATCGTCCGGTCGAAAACTTCGGCTGGCTTTACTGATTCTGCTACTCATCGGCCTGGCCGGCTGCTATTACTGGTTTCGAACTCAGCGTCCACAGCAGTTGATTGAGCAGGCCAGTCAACTGGCTGCCAGCGATCCCGAGCAAGCCGAGCAATTGCTGGCTCAAGCGATTCAGCTCTCGGGTAATTCTCATTCCGACGCCCAATTATTCCGCATCGCATTGCTCATCCGTCTGGGAAATGCCGACGAAGCTCTCGGGCAGCTCACAATGATCAAGCAACCCGAATCACTTCCCCAGGAGAGCATCTTACAACTGGTCCAGGCCGCAAACCAACGAGATATGTTCTATCTTTCGGAAAATCTCCTGCTTGCTGCTTTGTCTCAGGAACCAGAACGTTTGAGAGTATTGAGAAGTCTGCTCGAAGTTCAATTGATTCAGGGAAAAGCCGAATCTGCTCTCCAGACCAGCCAGCAGATTCTCGAAGTAGACCCTGAAGATGCCAACGCCTGGAGAATTATCGGGACATACTATCTCCCTCAGAAGAAGCATGTCGAAGCCGAGCAGGCGTTTCGAAATGCTCTGAAATACTCCCAGATTCCTGGACAACGACAGAGCATTTTCAAGCAGTTAATTGCCGTATTGATTGATCAGGGATTAGCCGGACAGGCTCGAACCGAACTGGAACGATATCGTGAGCAATTCCCTTTGGCCAATGATGTCACCCTGCAGGAAGCGAGCATTTATCGTCTCGAAGGGCAAGCGGCCCAGGGCCTTGAATTGATGAACGATTACATCGCCCGCATGGAATCGGCTGAGATAGCCGCTCATCAAGTCCGAGGCTTATTACTGATCGATCTCAACCAGAACGAACGGGCAGCTCAGGATCTGGAACGGGTTGTTAACGCTCAACCCTGGAACTACGAAGCCCATTACAAACTCGCTCTGGCTTACCGACGACTCGATCAGGAAGAGAAATCGAATCACCACCAGCAACTGGCCGACAAATATCGACTCCTTCGCATCGAACTGTTGGAAAAGACGAACAAACTTCGGGAACAACCTGACGATATTTCCCTGCGAAATCGTGTTGCAGAGTTGTTTGAAACATTCGGCAACGCAGAACAGGCACAGGAACTGAGGAAGAAACCCGAATAAAATCTCCTTTCGGCTCAATTTTCCCTATCTATACATTATTGTACATTATTAAACTGCTTACAGATTCTGTGTTCTTAGAATGACCGAAACACGTTGCTCGATGCACAGTTTTTCTTTCCCCTATCTTCCTGCCTCTTCGCCCTCGGAGGATTTGAAATGTTTAAAAATGCCTCTCGTCAGACTATCCTCTCATTTCTGTTTTTTGGAATCTTCTCAGGAGTTTACTCCTCATCGCTATCGTTTTCTCCAGAATCTCTGCAAGCCGAGGAATTGAAGAAACCTGCTGATCAATCAGTCCTCGATCAAGAAAACCTGCCTTCCACAATAGCCGAGGCACGAGGTCGGGCGAAGTTGTTGCACGAGACAATTCACGGCACCTTACAAATTATTCATCGCGACTTTTTCGACGATGAATCCGGGCAAACGATCCCCTCGCATTCTCTCGAAGATGTCTTTGAGGAACTGGCCGCTTCTTATGATGTCCAGGTCAACTGGCTGGCCGTGAATGCCCGGGCTATGAATCTCGACAACGAAGCCAAGACGGTATTTGAGCACAAAGCCGTCAAAGTTCTTTCCGAGGGCAAAGATCGTTTCGAAGAATTTTCCGATGAGACTTATCAGTACGCCGGGGCAATCCGCTTGCCGTCCCAATGCCTGAAATGTCATGTCCCTGCCAGAACCAGCAATAAAGAACGTGCCGCGGGTCTGGTGATCATTATGCCGTTGAAGAAGTAAGATTCTCAAGAAGAACATAATACATATCAATCATGGGTGGCACGTCCCTGAGCAAAGCGAAGGGCGTGGTACTGCTCGATAGCCACGCCCATCACTTCGTTCTGGGTCGTGCCACCCAGTACAATTCCATCATTTGTTTCGGAAACGCGACTTAAAATCAACCTTTCAATCGCCCCTGAATCTCTTCGGTCACCTTATTAATCGGCACGCGAACCTGTTCCAAAGAATCGCGGTCGCGGATGGTAACCGTTTGATCTTCTGCGGTTTGACCATCGACTGTAATACAATACGGTGTACCGATTTCATCCTGTCGTCGATAGCGGCGGCCAATGGCTCCCTGCTGGTCGAAGGTCGAATTGATGCCCGCTTCTCGCAGTTCGCGATAGATGCCCGCAGCCGCTTCCGGCATCCCTTCTTTTTTGATAAGGGGGAAGACAGCCGCTTTGATTGGGGCGAGACGCGGGTGGAACTTGAGCAGCGTTCGACTCTGCATTTCCCCTTTGTCATCGGGAGCTTCGTCGACGGTGTAGGCTTCGCACAGGAAGGCGAGAGTCGCGCGGTCGGCTCCAGCTGAGGGTTCAATCACATGTGGGATATATCGTTCGCGGGATTGATCATCGAAGTACGACAGATCTTTTCCGCTGCCCCGATACTTCGGCTGGTCATGCTCATTCAGTTGAACATTCAAATCTTTATCGAGTTTGCCTTCCATGTGCGAACGCAAATCGAAGTCGCCACGATGAGCCACCCCTTCGAGTTCGCCGTATTCCCCCTGAGGCAGGAACGGGAAGGCATATTCGATGTCGGCTGTTCCGACCGAATAGTGGGCCAGTTCTTCTTTGTGATGTTCCCGCAGAATGAGATTATCGGGACTGATGCCCAGTGAGGTGTACCAGTTGTAACGTCGGTTTCGCCAGTAAGTGTACCACTCGGAAGATTCTCCTGGGTAGCAGAAGAACTCGATTTCCATCTGTTCAAATTCGCGGGAACGGAACGTGAAGTTTCGCGGCGTGATTTCATTACGGAAACTTTTACCAATCTGACAAATCCCAAACGGAATTTTCACCCGGCTGCTATCGACCACGTTCTTGAAGTTGACGAACATTCCCTGAGCCGTCTCCGGTCGCAGGAAAGCCGCATCGTCTTCGCCACCCAACGCACCGAGCGTCGTTTTGAACATCAGATTGAACTCGCGGGGTTCGGTAAATGTTCCCGCTTTCGTAGCATCGGGAGCGACAGCTTCGGAAAGCTGATCAATCTTTTCGAGACTGAGTAACTCACTCGTCCAGTTGATTTTATCTTTGTACTTCCCTTTGAGGCCAAAAAACTTCAATGCCTGTGCGACCAACGCATCCTGAGTCTCTTCCGCCTGAGCGATTGTCGTGATGAAGGCCTTCGCCTTAGAAGATGTTTCGGTTCCATCTTCCGACTTGGTCTTCTTCTCCACTTCAGCCCATCGACCCTGCACATGATCGAACCGATAACGCTTGTTCGTTTCGGTGCAATCGACCATGTGATCGTGAAACAGATCGTAATGTCCGGAAACCTTCCAGACCTGCGGATGCATAATGATCGACGATTCCAGCCCGACCATCGAAAACGGTTTGGTTGCATTCGGCAGGGTGGAAAATTCGTCGTGAGCACCGACCATATCTTTCCACCAGGCATCGCGAACATTGCGTTTCAACTCGGTGCCGAGTGGACCATAATCCCAGAATCCGTTTACCCCTCCGTAAATCTCGGAAGACTGAAACAAAAATCCTCGTCGCTTACATAAGCCAACGATCTGGTCCATCGTGTTTTCTTCGGTCTGACTCATCGTCACTTCTTTTTTATTTTCAGGTAAGAAATCTCGGTCGTAGGTCAGGCACTGCCTGACGAAATCGACTCACTTATTGACACGGGCGAGCCGAGTGTACGTATTTCGTAACAATAGCACATGATCCATTGTCGTGACTATTGAACTTCCTCTCCCGTACGGCTGGTTTCAAATCAACTGGTCGGAAGACTATACTGACATCAAAACCGATATTTTGATGCACTGTTTTGAGTGAATTTTATGGAAATTGTTCTTTACCCGCACCCGGCTCTCCATTTCAAGTCGACTCCCGTCCGCGCAATTGATGCGAAATTGCGGAAAACCGTCGAAGAAATGTTCGAACTAATGTATGCAGCCAACGGTATCGGCCTGGCTGCTAATCAGGTCGCGTTGCCTTATCAATTGTTCATTATCAATCTCACGGCTGATGCCGATCAGAAAGATGAAGAAATCGTCTTCATCAACCCGACCATCAAAAAACGTCGCGGACAGGTGACCGGTGAAGAAGGTTGCCTAAGTTTCCCCGAATTATACGGCCCGGTCGAACGTTCCAAGGAAATAACAGTCGAAGCCTACAATTTGAAGGGGCAACTGCTTAGTTACGATCTCGACGATCTGGCCTCCCGAGCTGTCCAGCACGAGAATGATCATATCGATGGTGTTCTGTTTATTGATCGAATGACCAAGGAAGAACGCGATAAAGTCGCGGTCGTCGTCGACGATTTCGAAAGACAGTTCCGCGATGCCCAGACCCGCGAGAAAACTCCCTCGGATGCGGAACTCCTCAAAGAATTGAAGAAATTAGCCGCGGGTTCTTAATATTTCAGTACTTGTAGGACAGGCTTCCAGCCTGTCTAAATAGACTTAGAATGAGTCACAAAGCGTTTAAGAAAATTAACCTGGGGTGGCGGGGGCGCTCCGCATTTGCGGTAGCCCCCAGAAGCTCAACATTCGGGGGCTTCTCTTCGAGAGCGCCCCCGCCACCCGGCGAAGCTCTTATCATTTTGAGTAAGTTTTTCAGAAAATTCTGTACTCCTCCCGGAACCCCGCCATCTGCGCAATCTCGCCTTTTTCTCAGTCCGATGCGGAAAGTTGTTACGATCGATACCTCTTTTGCTGATTTTGCGTTCGGAAAAGTTGGAATCCCTTGCAAATGCTGCCTAGATTGCGTCTTCTTGCAATTTGACTCATGATGAGAATTCACTCACAATATCGCGATGACTCTATTATCATCGTGAATTAGCCGATGTTAAATTCATCAGGCACTTTTGTGAGAGTCCGCATGGATTTTCACGTTAACTTTCCGAGTCAAAATTGTTTTTTTGACTTTCTGTAAGCGAATTTCGGGTTTATGAACGAATCAACAAATCAGCGCGTCAGTATTACCGGAATGGGAATTGTCAGTGCCTGTGGCAATGATATCGACACCGTCGAAAAAGCCCTGATGAATGGAGAATCTGGAATTGGTCCCTTCGACCTGTTTCCGGGCATCGCTCCTCCAGGTCATATCGGTGGACAGTGCCACGAATTCACCGATTCTTCGATGAAAAAAGAATATCTTAGGCCTCAGCGGAAGAGTATTAAGGTGATGTGCCGCGACATTCAGTTAGGGGTCGCCTCTGCGAATCTGGCGTTAGAACAATCCGGAATGGAACCTCCGACTCCCGATGAAGATCGCACCTGGCTCGGTGTCGAATTCGGAGCCGATCTGATGCTCTCTCCTCCAGATGTGCTTTTCGATGCTGCTGCCGCCTCTCGAAATGAGGAAGGAATACCAACGGACACGGTATGGGGAGGCAAGGGCCTGCCGAAACTGGAGCCTTTGTGGCTGCTGAAGTATCTCCCGAATATGCCAGCTTGTCATATCAGCATTTATGCCCGTGCCTGCGGTCCGAGCAATTCGTTGACACTTGAAGATGCCAACGCCAATTTAACACTTGGGGAATCACTCCGCATCATTCGACGTGGTCAGGCTGAAGCGATGATTGCCGGGACAACCGGTGCCCGTTTGCATGTGATCAAATCGATCAATCTGACCGGATTGCATGAAGTTGCCGATCCCAAAGGTGCAGATCCCAAAACAGTTCTCAAGCCCTTCGATAAAAATCGGGGGGGAGAAGTCCTTGGCGAAGGTGCCTGTGCCTTTATTCTGGAGAAGGAAGATCGGGCGCTGGATCGTAATGCAAATATTTACGGTTATGTCCTGGGAATTGGTAGCTCTTGTGTCCGTACTGTCAAAGAGGGACCCAATCCCCGACAAGCTGTCGTGAATGCATTGCGAGCTGCGATGAGAAGTGCTGGCATTCAACCGGAAGAAGTCGGTCACATTAATGCTCACGGTTGTGGTTCCATAAAGATTGATGCAGCCGAGGCCGCTGCAATTCGGGAAGTCTTTGGGGATGATCTGGGGTCTAAAATTCCCGTGACTTCTCTGAAGCCGTTCTTCGGGAATTGTGGTTCAGGATCCGGGGCATTGGAAATCGCCGGTTCGATTCTCGGGCTGAAAAATGGGATCATCTTCCCAACACTCAACTACAGCACCCCCGATCCGAACTGTCCGCTCAACATCGTTCATGGAGAGCCGTTGAAGACTGACAACAAAATCTTCATCAACGTCAACATCACCCGTGCCGGTCAGGCCAGTGCGTTGGTTGTTGAGTGCGTGTAGTTTGCATCTGTGACAGGGAAATTGTTCATCCAGAAACCGAGCCTCGTCAGGCTCGGTTTTTTCTTTGATGCTTCGTGCTTATATGACCAGTAAATTCTGTACCACGAATTTATGACTCATGTATGAATTCTGATTTGTTTTGCGTTACACTCAGTTGATCAAATCACCTGAAATGTTTTGTTAAACAAAGAGGAACGTTATGCGTCAATTCCTGCTGGCCTGTCTGCTGTTTTGCTCAATGCTCTCTACTCCAGTGGAGGCATCTCCGAACTTTGTGGTCATTTTCTGTGACGATCTGGGGTATGGCGACCTGTCCTGTTTTGGACATCCAACGATCCGCACACCCAATCTGGATGAGATGGCTGCTGAAGGTCAGAAGTGGACTAACTTTTATGTGGGAGCCAGTGTCTGCACGCCCAGTCGAGCCGCGCTAATGACCGGCAGACTTCCGATTCGTAACGGCATGATGTCCGCCAAACGTCGGGTCTTGTTTCCGAATTCCAACGGCGGTTTGCCTGCCAGCGAAACAACAATCGCAGAGCATCTCAAAACCAAAGGTTATGCCACCGCCGCGATCGGCAAGTGGCATTTGGGGCACAAAGAACAATTCCTGCCGACCAATCACGGCTTCGATTCCTACTGGGGCATTCCCTATTCCAACGATATGGATGCTGTCAAAGGCTTCCCGAGTTACCGTCAGAAATCTAGGGAAGATCCGAACTATTATGCCCCCATCGAGCAATATCAGGTCCCCATCATTCACAACACCAAAGTTGTTGAACAGCCAGCGGATCAGCATACGATCACTCAGCGGTACACCGATCATGCTGTCGATTTCATCAAGGAAAATAAAGACAAACCGTTCTTTGTCTATCTTGCACACAATCTGCCTCATATTCCCTTATATGCTGGTGAAAAATTTCTCGGCAAAAGCAAAAGAGGGATTTTCGGGGATGTGATTGAAGAGATTGATCATGGCGTCGGACAGATTCTCGACACATTACGCGAACTCGATCTCGATGAAAATACACTCGTCGTTTTCACTTCGGACAATGGTCCCTGGTTACCATTCGAAACACATGGCGGGTCTGCGGGTTTGCTGAGAGAAGGCAAGGGATCCACCTTCGAAGGGGGCATGCGTGAGCCGACCATCTTCTGGATGCCCGGCACCGTGCAACCCGGCGTTCAACTCGAGTTGGGAGCGACAATGGATTTGCTACCAACTTTTTGCTCGATGGCAGGAGTTGATTATCAAAGTGATGTGACACTCGATGGCTACGATCTTTCTGGATTACTGCGAGGAGATTCGAAAAGAAGCCCACGAGATCGCGTATTTTACTGGCGGGAAGAACAGATTTATGCTGTTCGCAAGGGCCCATGG
Organism: Planctomycetaceae bacterium; assembly: GCA_003503535.1. Taxonomy (GTDB): domain Bacteria; phylum Planctomycetota; class Planctomycetia; order Planctomycetales; family Planctomycetaceae; genus Rubinisphaera. The sequence goes on along the minus strand of DOCI01000290.1, from coordinate 8,327 downwards.
AAAGTTCACTTCATTACCGCAGGCTGTTATGGCATTGGACCAAAAAAAGAAGTTCACGAAAAACCGGAACTTTACAATCTAAACAAGGATCCTTCCGAAAAGTACAACATTTCTGCTCGATATCCCGATATTGTCGAACTATTGACGCAATTAGCCGAGGAACATCGCCAGTCGATTGAACCGGTTGAAAATCAGCTGGAAAAGTAGTGTACCCATCTCTGCTTAGTTGACGAATGACTTCCTCAACGACGAGAATATTATCAGCCTGCTCACTTCATCCCCACCAGACAGGAAATACACGCGATGACCAACCTCAACCGCCGCGACTTGTTGAAGCAAACAGCTTTTGCCTCTGCTCTCTATCTGACCGCTTCCAGCCCCGTTCGTGCTCACTCGGCTAATTCAAAATTGAATCTGGCCTTTATTGGAGTTGGCGGGCGAGGTGGTGCGAACTTAAGGACGATTACTGCTGAACCCGATGTCGAAGTGGTTGCGGTGTGTGATGTCAATCAGCACAGTCTGGAACGAGCCGCGAAAACTCATGCCAATGCTCGAACTTATGTTGACTTTCGCGAACTCTACACCAAAACAGATGACATCGATGGAGTCGTTGTCAGCACGCCGGAACATATCCATGCTTATGCGACTCTACCGGCGTTGAAAGCGGGTAAGCATGTCTATTGCGAAAAACCTCTCACCTGGAATGTCGAAGAGTCACGTATTATTACCGAAGCGGCTGCCAAGGCTGATGTTGCGACTCAGATGGGAACGCAAATCCATGGGATGCCCAACTATCGTCGGGTTGTCGAACTGATTCAATCCAATGCGATCGGCCCGGTTCGTGAAGTGCATGTGTGGGTTTCTCGTGCGTGGGGATTGCAATCGGCTGAAGATGCCAAGAAGAATGGCGACATTGTGCACGTCACTGAACGTCCCACTGAAAAAATGACGCCTCCACCCGAGTTGAATTGGGATCTCTGGCTGGGGCCTGCTCCGTACCGTCCTTTCAATACCGCTTATTTCCCCGGACCGAAATGGTATCGCTGGTGGGACTTTGGAAATGGAACGATGTCGGATCTGGGAAGTCACTGGAACGACCTTCCATTCTGGGCACTCAAGCTCGACGCCCCGCTCACAATTGAAGCCTTCGGCCCCGAACCACATCCGGAAATTGCCCCGGCTTCGATGTCAGCCGTCTATGAATATGGATCCCGAGGCGAGATGCCAGCCTGCACATTGACCTGGCATCAGGGAACCAGTAAGCCGGAAATCTGGAAGTCGGGTGGAATTCCGCAATGGGGGAATGGAGTCCTCTTCATCGGCGATGACGGCATGGTCCTCTCCGATTACGGCAAGCACATCCTGCTGCCCGAAGACAAATTCCAAAACTTCGAGCCGCCGAAACCATTCATCCCGGACTCTCCCGGCCATCATGCCGAGTGGGTTCAGGCCTGCAAAACCGGCTCAGAAACCGGCAGTCCTTTCAGTTACGCTGGCCCATTGACAGAAGCCAATCATTTAGGGAATGTCGCTTTCCGGGCAGGCAAAAAGTTGGAGTGGGATGCGGCAAACATGAAAGCGACGAATTGCCCGGAGGCGGATCAGTTTCTTAAGCGTACGCCGCGTGAGGGTTGGTCGCTGTCCTGATTAAATCAATTCTCAAACAAATTTTGCCAGCAATGGTTTGATGATCTGTTCCGGAATAAATTGTTCAAGTTTGTCGGCTGCTGATTCCCTTCCCATTTGTGCAATCTGCTTAATGAGCGAACTTGAGATATGAGAGTACCGCTCGCTGGCCATCAGGAAAACGGTTTCGATTTCCGGTTCCAGGGCATGGTTGGCGAGTGTCATCGTGAATTCGGTTTCAATATCGGACAGTGTTCGAATTCCCCGCAGCATCACCCCTGCCTGTTGCTGCTTGACGAAGTCAACGGTCAATCCAGAAAAGCAGGCGACCTTCACATTCTCTAAATCGGACAAAATATCCTGAATCAATTGGAGACGTTCCTCAGAGGTGAACAGAGGATTTTTTTCGGGATTGATGCCGATCCCCACCGTCAACTGCTCGAAGATTCTGGCCCCCCGACGCACGACATCGACATGCCCAAGGGTCATGGGATCGAAACTACCGACATACACGGCGTGTTGAGAATTGAGCATCGAGCGAACCTTATTTGAGCAGCATGTAGTACCAGGAATCAGTATAGCATCGAAAACCAATCGCAAAGATGCAAGGATTTGCATAGAATTCTGCCAGAAAGGCAGTGGTTCCCCGAAGAGTGCTCTGGTCATTTCAGAGGAACAATCAATTGTTAACCCGTTGACAGGGTAGGAGTTAGGCAAAGTAAATCCTGAAATGGAATCCTTATGCAGATGGCATGACATTTGCGTGATTAGTATAATACAGTCTGTAAATCGTTTTGTGGCAGTCGGTTAAGTCTGATCAGATAAGAACCGAAATTTCCGGAGGGAGTTTTCATGCCTGTGTTTCGCTGGGGGAATGCCTGGGGCAGCATGCAGGAGTTTGAGCGGGAAATGGACCGCTTGCTTCAGAGCATGAATATCACGATGCGAAGTGCACGGTCTGCCCGCTCATTTCCAGCCGTCAATTTTTACGAGCATGAAGACAAATTCCTGATGACCGCTGAAATTCCGGGCGTTCAGCCGGAGGATCTTGAGCTGAGTATCTCGTCTGGAGTTCTCATCATCAAAGGCAAGCGACAACTAGAACCTGCGATTCCGCAAGATCAGTTTCGGCGTCAGGAGCGGATGCAGGGAAGCTGGGAGCGATCGCTTTCGTTGCCCGAACGCGTGAATGAAGAAGGGCTGGAAGCCGAGTTGAAGGATGGCGTGTTGACGATCACGCTGCCACGGGCACCTCAGGTTGCACCGCGTCAGATTCCGGTCATCACTTCCTAACGTATGTATTGAGAGAAGGCGAATTTGTGAACGAATTTGAAGATCAGGACAATTCTCAGCAGGGCTCTTCCACCGATTCACAGTCTCATCAACTGTCGATCCGAAGAGATGATTCTGCAGAGAGTGATCCCGTGCAATCGAAAAGTTCCGAGGTCTCTGTGACGGGGCAATCCACTCCTCCAACACAAGACCCTCAACGCCTGCTCTTCACCCCGCCCATCGACATTTTTGGCACCGAAGAAGGACTGGTCCTCCGAGCAGATCTTCCGGGCGTATCCATCGAAGGTCTCGAACTGCAGATCGAAGACAATAAACTGACCTTATTCGGCCGCGTCAAAAGCAAAATTCCTGAGCAGTCCAAATTACTGCATCAGGAATATCAGGTCGGCGATTTTTATCGCTCATTCATTTTAAGCGATGAAGTCGACTACGATCGAATTTCCGCAAAAATGACCCACGGGGTACTGGAAATCACACTCCCCAGAATCCCCCGTGCGCAGCCTCGAAAAATTCATGTGCAATCCGATTAAAAAGCATTCTGCTTTACCATTGGCGGTCGCATGGACGCTTTAATGACAGAGAGAATTCATTTTGCTCCCGCAGATCGCCAAAATTGCTTTATCAAAAATGAATTAAGCCGCTCCTTTGGTCAACCCACGTGCACTGGTTTCATTCAGGAAATCGAGTAATGGATTCACGGCTGAGCAAAATGCCCGTTCGTTGAGAATTTCCATTGCATGACGATGGGTGTGGCCATCGCGATACATGATGCGGAAAGCGGCTTTGATATCTTTTCGCTCATCCGGATTGAACC
>DOCI01000290.1:3992-4551 GCA_003503535.1 Planctomycetaceae bacterium | reverse complement strand
TCGCTCATCCGGATTGAACCCGGCTCGTTTCAGTCCGACCAGATTGATGGCAATAATTTCGCCTGCGTGGTTGGTCATCGTGAATGGAGGAATGTCCTGGACGATCTTGGAGAGTCCACCAATCATGGCATAGCAACCGATGCGGCAAAACTGGTGCACGGCTGCATTGCCGGAAATTACAGCTCGTTCCCCGACATGCACGTGTCCGCCGAGCAGTGAACCGCTGATCATAATCACGCCGCTTTCGAGTTCACAATTGTGTCCGACATGCGAATTTGTCATCAGGAAACAGTTGTCGTTGATAATGGTTGATGCTCCCTCTCCGGTGCCGCGATGAACGCTGACACCTTCACGCATGATGACATTATTGCCAATCGTGCAATACGAGGTTTCACCATGAAAGGCTCGATCCTGAGGAAGATCTCCGATGGAAACCCGCGAATGAATCTTGCAGTTTTCTCCGATTGAGGTGTGTCCGTAAATGTTCGTAAAGGGGCCGACCTGAGTCCCTGCACCTATGGTCACGGGGCCTTCGATGACGACATAAGGTCCAATGTTG
>DOCI01000290.1:3435-3847 GCA_003503535.1 Planctomycetaceae bacterium | reverse complement strand
AGGTCCAATGTTGGCGGTGGGATCAATTGTTGCTTGAGAATCGATAATGGCGGAGGGGTGAATAGACACAGCAGAGTCCTTCCTGCGGGCATTTCGTGGAGAAATGGTCGTCAATAATTTGAATCGTCATCGGTTCCTGCATTGCGTCCTGGCAATTCGCAGTCCGAGACGGGATAGGGAATTATCACGAGTTCAGAAAATTCGGTCAATGGGAGTCTTAAAGCGGTAAAATCAATCCCCGTTGATCTTTCTTCGTAAAATCGCGATATTCTCCTAAATTCCTGAGAAGAACCACGGATGGACACGAATCTGCACGGATATCAATAGTCCTGAACCCTGTTGAAATAGTAAACCGAATTTTCTAATTATCAGACTTATCAATTAAATTGATTTTGAAATTGAACCGCAGATG
>DOCI01000290.1:0-3265 GCA_003503535.1 Planctomycetaceae bacterium | reverse complement strand
GAACCGCAGATGGACGCAGCTAAACGCAGATATTTTGCATCCGCGTTTAGCTGCGTCCATCTGCGGTTCTTTATTTTTTGGTTATGTGCTATGAGTTTGAGTGACACGCCAATCTACTAAATCCTTGGTCTGTTTATCATTTATGGAAATTGGGTTTAATTGCGTAAAAGAGGTTTCACTCAGAGCTTCAAGCAGAATCAAGTTCCTCTAAGACGGATTTTTCGCGAATTGAACGCAGATGCAAGACTCTCAATTCAGCTGGTCTCGATTTCCCTGGGTACTGGTGTTGATGCAGCTGGCGCTGATGGCGATTGGTCTGCTGGCCATTCAACGGGGGGATGAACTGGCCGGTGATGGGGGATTGTTCCAGCGACACCTGTTTTGGATCATCCTCTCGATTCCCGCCACAATTGTTGCGATTGTTGTTCCGATCCGTTTCTGGCGGGGGAAAGCCTATTATCTGTTTTTGCTTTGCCTGGGGTTGTTGATCGTACCCTACTTCATGCCCGCCAAAGGGGGTTCGCATCGCTGGATCCCGCTCGGCCCGATCAACTTTCAACCTTCGGAAGTTGCCAAGCTGGTTTACATGATGGCGCTGGCTCAGTACCTGATGTATCGGGATAACTTCCGCAAATTCTGGGGATTGATTGTTCCGTTCACAATGACACTCATCCCAATGGGAATGATTCTCAAAGAGCCTGATTTGGGAACCGCCTTGCTCTTCCTGCCAGTTCTGTTCTGCATGTTATTCGCAGCCGGGGCTCGATTGACACACTTGCTGCTGATCGTTTTTCTGGGAATTGCCTCGCTGCCTGTCGGCTGGACGATGATGTCAGCCGAGCAAAAATCCCGTGTCACAACGCTGTTCACCCAGGAAGATGGCGGACCTGCTCCCCGAGGGGATGGCTATCATCTGCATCAGTCCAAACAGATGCTGGCGCTGGGGGGCATGTGGGGAAGTGCGGTCTCCGGGCAGCCGACGGATGATATGTATCTGTATCATCTCCCAGCCTCCCGAACGGATTTCGTGTTCTGCCTGATTGGTGAATACTGGGGACTGTGGGGCTGTCTGGGTGTCATCTTGCTCTATCTGATTCTCTTCGCCCAGGGTTTGCAAATCTCAGCCTCCACCGAAGAACCCTTCAGTAGGCTTTTAGCAGTCGGCATCGTTGCCATCCTCTGCACACAACTCATCATCAACACCGGCATGACCGTCGGCCTGACTCCCATCACTGGCCTGACACTCCCCCTCATCAGCTACGGAGGTTCGAGCATGCTGATGACCTCCTTCAGCCTCGGCCTCCTCATCAACATCGCCATCCGCCCCAGCTTCGAAGTCTCCGGCCAAACCTTCCGCTACTAGACGAAGTCTAGTTTTATTGTTGCAGCTGGCGATGTGAAAATCCCGGTTTGTGCACATTACAACGCGATACCACCAAATTGAACTCGCTCAGGCAAGCATTCTGCTTGACCATGGGCAGTCGCATGGGCGCCCAGAGACTGAGACGCGGGTTTTGCTCCTGCAGTTCGTGACAGGGAATTATTTTATCAGAAGAGCACCAAATAGATTTGTGAATCGTATGCTCAAATGAATCAATTCATTTGTAATTGTCCGTTGGGTGCCACTGGCTTCGCCAGTGCAAGTTGAGACAAATCTTGAAGAGAAAATTCATTGGCAGAGCCAGTGCCACTCTAATTTTTAGTTAGACCAAACTACTACAGTTTTTGACGATACACGATGCCGGTATCGATTTGTGTAAAGCCAGCGCCTTCGATCAGTTTGACCATGGCTTCATTTTCGAGGGGAGCGTGAATTTCCAGCAGGGTGATCATTTCGTCTTTGAGTCTGCGGCCGACTTCAACGAGCAGGGCCTGGCCGTAGCCTTTGCGGCGATGGTCTTCCATCACAAACAGATCCAGCATGCCCACCGCGCGATGATTCCAGCTTGATATGTAGAAATCGAGTCCATAAACAGTGATTGCTGCCACGATGGGTTCGAGTTGATTTTTCGGCAGCATCTCGAATCGCAGCATATCGAAGCGTGCCCGTCGCACATTCCACCACCAGTCGTCCGTCTGCTCATCTTCGATCAGCCGCAATTCCGTTTTTCTGCGAATTGTTGAGAGTCGAAAATTGATTGGTTCGCGTGTGTTCTGTAAATCTTTTTGAAAGATGCCATGACGTTCAAAGGCTTCAAAACCATTCTGGAGAAGAAACCCATCGAGTGACGGTTGGCTGGCCAGAAAACCTGAAGGACGGCTCCCTCCATAAATTCCGCTATAAAACGGATCGCGATTCGGGGAAGGCCCGGCAAACAGGATTGTTGCTCCAGATGTCTGTGCATAGTCGCGAGCGGCTGATAGTAATTGAGTGCCAATATCTTCATGCTGATGCTGCGGATCGACAACGATCGCACAAATGACTGCTTGAGTATGATCCAAAGCCGTCCGGGTTTCGTTAGAACAGAAACCAACATGGACAAAACCGACTAGATTTTGCCCCTGCTGGGCGACGATCATCCCGGCTGGATCGAAATACAGATGAGCCAGAACTGTCGAATCGAATATGTCAGCAGAGATAGGAGCAGCGACTCCACGAGACTGATGTGCTGAATTCCATAACCTGACCAGTTCGGGAGGATCAAAGTTCCGAAATGTCCGTATTTGAACGTCAGCCATAGAATTTTCAATTTTAGATTTTGCCAGAAAAACCCGCGAGCATAGGCCAGGGCATTGTCTCGACAATAAAAACTGCATAAAAAACAGTTTCGGGTTCAAGATCATACCAGACCGAGTCGGAGAACTGTAGCCAAATGAGTACGATCAGCGACGAGGATTTACTGGCTTACGCAGATGAACTGCTCAATCTGGTGACTGCATCCACGATTGAAGCGAAGCTTCGGAAAGATTCCAGTCTGCGCGAGAGGCTGCAAGCATTGTTGGATGGCCGGGATTCGGGATCCATTTCAATAGGAGAAGTCTGGCGACATGGGCGCATTAGTTGCCCATCTCGATCAGAAATGGGGCTTTATCTGATGAATGCTCTCGAAGCCGAGCGGCTCGATTATGTGGCTTTCCATCTGGAAAGCATCGGATGTGCGTATTGTCAGGCGACCTTGGAAGAGTTGAAGACGGCAGCTGAATCGCTCGAACTCAACGCTCAGGATACCCAACGCCGCGAACGTCTGTTTGCTTCTTCTGCGGGATTCTTACAGTCACGAAGCGCAAGCGAGTGAATCGAGTTGGACTTACCCAGGTTTGGTGG
>DOCI01000282.1:18713-24406 GCA_003503535.1 Planctomycetaceae bacterium | reverse complement strand
AGCAATCGGTGCGTAAGCCCTGATTGCTCGATTTGCCAATTCAAATAATTGCTTATCAACAATCGGCTCATGATGAACTACAGCAATTTCACCCTCAGGGACAACCGATTCAAATTTTGCCCTGGGCTCTCTATGTCCAAGGGTCGCGGCCCCCATCATTGCTGAACTGGTAAGAACCTTTTTCACCATACCTCCCCGCCATGGCCGACCATTTGTTGTACAGATCCCTCTTCGGTTCCATTCATCTTTGATGCCGGAAATATTAATTTTGCCCTTAACAAGTTGTTGATAGGCCCACCGAATGCCAGCGACCGTTTTATCCTCTGATGTAATAACTCGTTCCGATTTCCAACCACGCGGAAGTTGAAACTGTTCTCGAAAACTAATCGTTTTCACAACATTCCCAGAGGAGTCGAGGATTCGCCTGTCAAAGCCGAATGTTGGCAATAAGTTGTAATTTCCATCCTGCAGTTTCTTTCGCTTTCCAGACACGGTTCTATTGGAAATTTTTCTGGCTTCGTCGTGTGCCCCGAACTGATCGACTAGCAAAGAAATCAGACCGCCCATGTCGTCAAATTTATATTCTCCCCCCTTTTGAACCGAAAGCAGTTTCACCCCAGCTTGCTTTAACAGTCGCCAGTGAATCATGGCCTCAATAGGTTCTTCACGTGTGGCCCGAGAAAGCTCGGAAAGTACCAATGCATTAAACTTTCCGGCTTTCGCATCGATGAGAAGTCGCTGGAAATTTACACGATTGGCGGACTCTATCCCGGTCAACCCATGGTCCTCATACCAGCTGGTTATGAAGTAGCCTTCCCGTTCCGCAAACTCTTTGATCTGCATTTTTTGACGTGCTGGTGAAGCTGTCTGGTCGTCTGTTGACATTCGCACGTAGCCGACAGCTGGAAGCAATAGAAAGTCATTTTTTTGGATCATTCCTGTTTCTACCTCTATTAACTGAATTCTGACACCGAAAACTTAATTGAGTTGTGAATGGGAACCTGCCACAATTCACGCATCCATTGTGTACCAGAATAACACGTAGGAATCCAATGGATACCAGCGGAATTGACCGTCATTCAATGGGTTTCGTAAATTTCAAACATGTCAATGAAAACAGAGCAGGTCCATATCCGATTGTCAGCAGACCAGCGTGCCCGATGGGAGCAACGTGCGGCAGAGGATAAACGCACGCTTGCAGACTGGGTAAGAATTCAAGTTGATGAAGCGTGCGACAGAATGGATGAGCAAGACGCACAGAAAAAGAAAAAGTGAGAACATGATTTGAGTAGCTGCTGATATCGCAATTCTTCACTTTGACGTGGCAGCCGAAGTAATTCCTTAGCCTTTTGATCTGTTTTGCGGATGCTCAATGGACGATATCGTCCACCCTCCTTGAATTGGTGACCGATTGGCCATGCAACTGTTGGAAGCCCAGCAGGGAGCGTCGATTCAATTGATTCATGGCATAAGTTGGGCATCGTTTCCCACATTGGCCCGTGTCGCGTTGACCCCCGCATTGGCGCATTAACCCCACTACAACGACCAAACGCCCAAACGCCCACACGTGGCGAACGTGGGGCGTTGTGTTCCGGGTAGTCGATCTACTCCGGTTCTGGTCCGAACTCCGGGATCGGTGGATCGAGTTCATCAGCGACCGCCAGCAATGTCTCCAACAGATCGTTAGCATCAATACGCATCGAACGTCGCCCTGAATCAACAGCCAGCTCAAGTCGTGATGCGACCAGCCGCAATACGTCGGCAATTCGTTCTTCGGAGGTATGGGGAGATGTGGTCAAGGGATTCTCCTATTTGCCAGAGGTTGCGAATTGTCCGCGATCAATCTTCACAAACCGCGACGCGTCCCCCTGGGTATTGATCTCCCGGAGGATGGAGGTGTAAAGCGTGTTGTGCGGGGTCTTGCCAGCGGGGCTTGACCACAAGCCCTGATTCGCGGCCGCCTCGACCAGCTGGCGGCAGGTCATCGGTTGACTGGCCTGTTGCAGAATCTGGTGGGCTGCCTCGAGCAGGCTCAATCCGGGTCGAGGGGACGACGTTTGTTCCTTCTTCTCGGTAGGCTGCGAAGGCTTTGCTTTGGTGGTTTTGCGGGAACGCTTTACGGGTTTCAATTCCCCACCCAAGGCATTTTTGCGGGGTTTGGGTGCTGCGGTTGTTCTCTTCCTGGTAGCCATGGAGGTCATCCTCATTATCAAGGTGATGGTGATAAGCCAGCCCTTCGGACCGGCGACGACCATCAGTTACCTCAGGCTCGCAGAGACATCCAGTCAGGTTCAACAGGATTTGCAGGAAATCAGCTTACTTCCCTTCAGCAGAGGCCTCCTTGGCACATACCCCCCCCTCTTAGGTACTTCCCGAGCCGGTGGGGAGGAGGCATACCACGCGGAACTATCACTAGTTCAGACACACTTGCTTGCTGGGTGGCCGAATGAAAGCCGAACGGGTTGCTGTCGGCACAATCATCCTTGGCGAGATAACTCAATCTGCGGAATTCGCATTCATGATGCAATTGAAATTTATTCTTTCAGTCTGGGACACTGAAGCGGGTAAGGCAATGCGTCGGTTGCGCGCTCAGGTCACGCCCTCGAATGGCACGTAGTTCTACGTAAGTTATTTGAGCATTTCACGTTTGAGCACGCCCCTCGGCTTCATCATTCGATCGTATTTCTTTTGCCGACGCTTTCTCTGCCGTGGTTCGAGTCCCAATCGGAGAGTTTTCGGACGGTCATGCAAATCGTGGCCGTTGAACCTTTGAGAGTTTGCTTGGTCGTGTCGTATGATGCGACGGTATGGAAGCTGAGATTTACCAAATCGACCTCGAGGACTCGACGGGGATTAAGATCCCGGCCACAGCTGAGGTCAGTGTCACACATCAAGACGAGCCCGCAGGCGGGTGGTCGCGCCAGTGCAAGGTTCAAATCGTATGGCCAGATGGCAATTTTGAGGCGACCGATCGCTCCGTGTACCACGCGTTCGCCGCCGTTCGAGAGCAGCTTGAGCCGCTTGGGCTGGTGCCACTCTGCTTCGGAGCTTGCCCTGAAGTGCAGGTGTCCGGCATGGCTGTGGAAATGTCCGATGGCATTATCGCGTATCGATTGAGCGATCCCCGCGATGGATGGGGAGGACCGACAGTCAATATATTCGACTCTGGACCGGACATCTCACCTGCTTCGGTGGCGGAGCAACGCCAGTATCGCCAGCGACGGAGAAGCAGTTAGGCGCGTTCAACTGGCAGAGGTGGCAACTGGAGGGATTCCGTCTTCGAGTGTCCCAGCACAACCAACTTGTACTTCACCAATGGATTCGTTTCTAGCGAGCCGGCGCAGATTGAAGGGAGTCTGTGAGGTCACATCGAAGCCTTGGGCATTGATTTTGATTCAGTTTCCACGAAAGCCGACACATTGGCGAATTCATGGAGGATGTACTCTGTTCGGAAATGCCGCTTCGATTTCACGCAAGTCCTCGATAATCGCTGGTAGAAACGACTGGTCGATGCTGAATTGAAACCGTAGCGTGTTTCCGTCTGAAACCTGATCGTTGGTGACACCTTCAACCGCGATTCCGCCAATGCCATTTCCGCGGCAAACGATTCCCAGTTGTTGTTCCCGTGTATTGAAGGCCGCTTTGCCATCGAGCGTTTGATAAAGTGCTTCGAGCTGCTCGCGGAATGGTCGAAAATCACATGTGGAAAGCGATACAGGAATCGAAGCAGAAAACGAGCCAGCACGCACGGAAATTGAGGCATCCAGCCAATCGTCTTGTGCATCCGGTCTTCCGGAAATTCGAACGATCACTTGATCGCTTCCATAGTTTCCCAAGGTGAATGATGTCATTGGAAGTACGCTCATTACGAATTAATCTAAGCAACAAGAAAAATACTTAGTATCCAGTGCTGGGCAATGGCGGCAACTGGATGGACTCTGTCTTCGAGTGTCCAAGCACAACCAACTTGTCCTTTACTAATGGATTTGTTTCTGGCGATTCGGCGCAGGTTGATGGGAATCCCGCAGGCTGCGTGATAACACATATTGGCACGTCCCGTTCGCAGTAGCAGCTGTCGACTTCCTTCGCTTCTCGTTAGTGCGAGGGGAGCAGGCCTGTGCGCTTATCATAACGTTATTCCGTCGAATCATTGTCGAGATCGTTACGAGATTCCTCGGCAATCTCACGTAGATGGTCGTTCTTAAATAAAGCCACACTAGGACGAAACGTGAATAATGTTGCTACCGGGATCGTAATGACGACAAACATCGCAACACTGAAGTCCATCGCCGCGCAGACAACGGTTGGAACAAATAGCCAAAACGTAGTCTTGGCGAAATTCGCCGGAGTCCGCTGGCTCCGCTGAAACTTGAAACGCAACAGGCTATGCGGAATGAGCCAGTACTCTTTGAAATCGAAGTTACACTTCTGGTAGACCATCCCTCCTTTGAATTCGACTATCGATTCGCAATTCGGACAGATTGGCATGGGGTTACACATCTATGCAAAATGGACAGATAGCAGTTGAGTGAGCATCACTTGTGGTTTTGAAACCTATGGCCGAGCGATCCAACGAACGCCAGTATAGGGGAGGCGGGAAGTGCTTAATGCTCCTGAACACTCCTCGTTCAGATGGGGTTAAGGTAAATCAACTGGTTCCCCACCGTTACGCGTTGTGAGGCCGAGAAACGTCTTCAGATTGAGGTCTCTGCTGAGAAATCTCGTAGAACCATCACCAAAGGCTGTCAGAAATACTTTGGGGTCTCTGGCATGGCCCAGCCCGTTGAGAGGCATATCGGCAACCACAAGAAAGTCCTGCGGTCGTGTCCACTCACATGCCCGGCCATCGCTGACCTCGACGATGGCGATCGTATTCGATGTCCCGTCAGTGACCTGCTTCTTTGAGATTCCAAGTGGCGTTGTCGCCCCAAACATCGCCTGCGCCGGCGGAATCAGGATCGAGGATTCAGACGAGATGGCCAGATAGTTCGTCACGTAAAGGTCGTCAGCGGTTTCCGGACAACGGTAAACGGTCGGCATCTCACTCAAGAGGGCACGATTGTGCTCAGAGTCCCAGGGGTCATCGAGTCGAAAGCGACGATACAGTTCTTCATTCTCAAGATACGGGAGCAGATGAACTCGCCAGCTCAACAACGGCTTTCCGGATGCATCGGTGGAGTACAGCGCCGGAAACCTCCCATGTTTTTCGTGAAAACGGTAAAACGCCTTAACAATCTCCTTCAAATTGTTTCCCGACTGAAATCGTTTAGACGAATCTCGTGCCGACTGAACTGCTGGTGGAAACAACTTGTACAAGACGCTGGCTGCAAGCTCTTTGAGAGCTTCGCGTTCTTGCTCGGACAGTTCGGGCGGGATATCGGTTGCAGGAACTGTTTCAGACGGTACGACCTCTCGCTCCACGTCCGCTTGCTGGTTCAGCGGCGTATTCGTATTCGAAGCGACCATTCCGGAATCGGGTTGCCGACCGTTAATGATCACAATTGTCGTCAACGCCAATGCTGCGAGGGAGAACATGACTGCGAACCAGCGACCGCGTGGAGTCTGCCGCGACGGCGTCGGTTCAGTGACCGTCACAACGCCCGCATCCAATGCGGCCACGACGTTATCTGAACTGAAAACATCGTTCAGTTCAGCGTCGATGAGGATCTGCTGCACGAACTCTTTGCGGGCTT
>DOCI01000282.1:11998-18490 GCA_003503535.1 Planctomycetaceae bacterium | reverse complement strand
CCAGATGCTGATACAACAACGGCAGATCGTCATCGACCATCGTCGAATCAACCGCGCTGGCAATGAGTTGACGACCGTCTTCAGGCTGTTGCGTCTTCATACGGATCGCCCTTCCAGTTTGCGCGTCACGCAATGGCGGAGTGCTTCCCTGATGCGGTAGAGCGTCTGGCGGATCGTGCCCTGTGTGCGATTCGTCTGGTCACTGATCTGTGAGATTGATTGGTCGGAGAAGTACTTCATCTCCAGGAGTTGACGCTGGGCTGACGGAAGGCTCGACACGCACTCATCGAGTGCAGCGCGACGAGCATCACCATGTTTCAACTCTTCGGTCGCGAGCGACGCCAGTTGTTCAACGAGCGGAGAATCTGGAGCCACGATATCCCGTCGCCGCTTGCGGAAATACGACAAAACTTCAAAACGAGCCACCTGCGACGCCCACGCCCAAAAATCGGAACCCAGTTCAAAGCCCAGGGCTTTCTGCCAGAGGATTCGGTTGGTCTCCTGGAGAACATCCTCGATATCGCTCCCAGGGACGAGAAGGCAACGGAGAAACGCACGCAGTCGCGTCTGGTGCGCCGCGATCAGCAGCACCATCTCTTCGCGGCGTAATTCGTTTTCGTCATCAATCGAATCTGCGTCACCCATCAACATTTCATCCAATCAGTCAGCTCTCTACGTAATCCCGGGGTCAGGAGGCACACGTCGGCAATTCGGCAATGATCAACATGATTCTAACGATTCGACTCCAAAAACCGCGAACCGCTGTTTTGGGAACGCGCAAGCCCTTATGCCGCAGTAAGTTCCTCCAATCACGCGAACGTTTAGGAAACGCCGATTTTTCTGTTGATAATATCTCCGCATCGGACGTTAGCCGAATGTGGAGTCCGGACGGTCCGGGCTCCGTGACTCGAACCTTGAGCGTCCATTAGCGGCGAAGCAGGCAGGCATCACGGGATTTCGCGAAGAGTGTTCGTGTTCGGCTCAGGGCTGGGATTCCTTCTGGTGCGGCCACGCCGCTCCTCCTGCGACCCACATATCGAGCCACGGATGGAGGATATGGAGATCCTGACCGTGCCATTGACAGAAATGCAGAGGCGGATCCGAGCAGAAGAATACGAATTGGGGGACAAAGACAATCCTGGAAACACGACGCATTGACTTCTGGAATGGGTTTCACGATTCGCAGCTGACCCGCATCACCGAACTGATATCGGGACAGTTCGAGATCGAGATTGCGTGCGCTCATCTGGCACCGCGTTTTGAATACAGAAGTCGTTCACTGATCGTTCACCTCGAAGACTGCTCGCAGTGTTGGTTTGAAGGCGACGGTCAGCATGTCCCTGTGGCGGATGAACTGCAGAAGTCGGAAATCGACATCATCCTCGCATCCGATGACGGTGACGTGGTCAACCTCGACGGGATTCATGGGCGAGTGACTCTTGCTTACGCTGAGTGCAGGCTTCGGGCTCCGTCTGGGCGCTGTATTGCATTGGCAGAGTGGGAAGATGGATGGCTTCGGTACTGGCATCAACTGCTCTACAACGGAACCAGGCCAACCGCTGCGGTAACACCATCGCCACCGGATTCGACGCCCGTCCCGGACGGTGACGCACAGTCCGAGCGCTGGTCTCTATTGACTCAGGCCTGGATTAATACCACGCGAGAAAGAATGCTTGCCGAATGAGAGAGCTGTACCGAAACGATGAGTGACGCAAACGATCCAATAACTGCCATCCACTGCCCGGCATGCCACGAACGGCATGTTCTGGCGACACTCCGCGAAGACGTCTGGTACCTGGGCCCGACGGCGTGGATTCTGGGCAGAGAGTGTTATGCGAGGTGTAGCCGATGTGGAAAAGAATCGATGTTCTATGGAGTGACTCTCGCTGAAGTCTTTGGCCAAACTGCAGACGAACTCTCCGCACACCTGGTAGGTCCTGCTTCGGCGCGGGCTCAGACGATGGCCGCAATTGCACTTCTGACATGCTTCCTGCCGATTATCGGATTTCTGCTCGCTCGCAAGGCCTGGAGGCTCAATCGAAATGCTCACGGTCTTTCCAAGCAGACCAGCATGGCTGCCCTTATCGTGTCGATTCCAATGCTCATCAGCGGACTGTTTGCCCTGATACTTATTCCGGTTCTCCTGCTGCTGAAGGCCACATGACGGTGCATTGAAAGAGAATAAACATGAAGCAATCCATCACTTATCAGATCGCTATCATCACAGCAATTTGTGCATGCTGCGGCATCCTTCAGGCGGAAACCGTCACAGATAAAGTCACGAGAGCGACAGCGTTTGTAAAGCAGACCCCGGTTGGGGACGGGACCGCGTTTTGTATTCGCGCCGATGGTCTGTTCCTCACCAACTGGCACGTCGTTCAGAACGTGCCTCCGCTCGGGGAAGTTCCGTTGGTTCTGAATTCAGGCCAGCCGGGGAAGGAGCGGCAGGTCAAGGCACGGCTGTTGAGTATCAACCGTCAGTGGGACTTGGCACTATTGAGAGTTGATGGGCGCAAAGACTGGCCGCTTCTGGAAATTGTCGCGGAAGACCACAAAGTCGAACTCGGGCAGGTCGTCCAGGCCTTTGGATTCCCTTTCGGCACGATACCGGATGGAGGTAATCCATCGATCACGATGAACCAGGGCCGTATCAGTTCTCTGTCTCGCGACGATGATGGATCGCTGTCTGACATTCGTTTCGACGCAGTAGTTAATCCCGGCAACTCAGGCGGTCCACTGGTCGATGAACAGGGCCGTGTCCTTGGTGTCGTCAAAGCCAAGATTGGGGAGAGAACCAGTTTCGCGGTCGGCTTCAAGCGTTTGAGGGAGTTCCTGAAGCAACCGGGATTGAGTATGGAGACTGAAGTCGCGGCCTGGGACGAACGTGGCCAGCCGATGGACTTCCACATCCGCGTCGTCACGGACTTCGGGGCCATTCGCCCAGACAGTGTTGAGGTTGAGATTTCCGCTGACGGCGAAACCAAACAGTTTCACCGGGCGGACTTGCCTGCAACTCAAGATCAACTCGTGATCAAAGCGGCGCCGGATCCCCGGAAAGAATTGAATCTGGTGCTGCGACGTTCTCATTCGTCGAACAAGCCGAAGGAAGAAGAATTACTTCGGGTTGCCGACCGCGTAATTCATGCTCCCACTGGAACCCGGATTTCGGATATTGCCCGGCTGATCCGTATGCCCAATGACCGAGTCGCTGTCGAACTTCGTAGCGGAAAGTCAGTCAAGACCGAATTGAAGAACCTGGTAGACGCGGAGAAACTGCTGCCAAACAATGACTGGGACGGCTCGACTGTTCACGTGGATGATCCGCGGGCAGGCTACATTGATTGTGTCGTCCGTGCTCGAAAGGACGGTGAGATTCTGAAAGAGGCCTCGCTGACGTTTCCACTGACGCAGCGTCCTGTGTTCGCGCAATTCCCCAGCGATCCTCCTGTCTTGGACGAAAACGGTCCGCTGGAAGAGATTCAGGTTCAGATTCCCCTCGAAGGAAGTGTCACATTCAACGTTGGTCGATTTGTTCAACGTAGCATCCTGGAAGAACGATCCTTCACGGGCATTGCACTCGTCTATCCGGCTGGAAGGCAGCCGCCTCCGGGAAACTTCTCTCTGATGGGCCCATTCGTAAGAGTGAACGGAAAGCTTTGGCACTACGGCGTCTCTGCTGATAGCCGATATCCCTCAAATATCCTGCCCGTAGATCTCAAAGAGGGAACATGGGATTGCGAAGTTGTGCGAAATTGGTCGGCAGCGACAGAGAAGAAAGAGCTTCTGAAAGGCGAAGTCTCGATTCAGCATCGAGAAGACAAACGGACCGTCGTAACCATCCGAACCCCAGAAGGGAAAAATGCAAATTACCAGTTGCGTTTTTTTGTAAAACAGAAAGAGGAGGATGACGACACCTGGAGTCCCATCTTTGACGGGAAGTCACTGACTGGCTGGGAGCTACAAGGTGGACAGCGCGACGACTGGAAGGTTGAGAGTGGGCGATTGGTCGGAATGGGACGTCGTAATCGACTCCTCTACACGAAGAAACCATTTGAAGATGTTGATATCCGAGTTGAATGCCGTCTCAGCGAACGCGTTAACTCTGGTTTATTTCTCAAGGCACCCCGAGAACTCTCGCAACCGGGCGGTTTTGAAGCTCAAATCGCAAGCACTAATTCTGCGGGCAATCCCAAGTACTTGACGGGGGCCTTGTTCGGTAAGGCCGCATTCGAAGAGTCCTTGGTTTCACCGGGTGAGTGGTTCATGCTCGAAGCACGGTGCCGTCAACGTAAGATCACACTGTTTCTTAACGGCCGCCGGACTGTCGATTACGAAATACCAGCCAACAGCCCCAAATCAGGATATATCGCCTTACAGGGATGGTCGGGAGGCCCAATTGAATTCCGACGAATCGAGGTTCGCGCTGTGGACAGTAAGTAGCTTCTTATTAGAACAGAATTATAGATCGTAATGGATCACGAAGCGTTTAATCAAACACTACAGTTTCATTACCGCAGCCCCTCGCCAGAGGCGGCCGCGGAAGCTCTGCGCTGGTGGGTCACGGCCTCGCATCCGATGCAGGTCGAGTTTCACGCCAATCCCTGCAATCTGGTGCTTTACGCATTCATCTGCCTGTCAGAACTTCATCCGTCGTTGATTCGAACCTCCGAACAGCTCTACGAAGAGGCGAATTCATGGGGCCAGGGATTCCTCGCAAGATTTCTTGCACACGTCGGTGACACCGCGTCCGAAACGTGGGCCGGTAACAAGTCCGATGCCGATTCCAATCGTGACCTTCAATTGCTCCGCTCGGGCAAGCGGCAGGATCGGATCAGGACTTTGCCCATCGTCTATCCCGTCCAACTCGATCTGCTCTGGACGGAATTCTGCATTACGGGCGACGAGAAACCAGTCCACGACATCGTCTGGTGCTTCAATGAGCCAAGCGTCGTGAGACGCCGGCTCAATGAGTGGCTGGCGAAGCGAGGCATCTTGTCGTGGATCTTCAGAAGAAGACGGGCTGACCAGATCGCCCGGATGAAAGAAAGCCTCGGTATCGTCTGTCAGGGTACTGAGGTGCAGAACCGCGAAGATTTGGATGTGCTTTGTCTTCAAGAAGAGGGCTTCGGGAACATCACGTATCACTCGTACTCTGAGTCCGCCCGCGATCTTCCGATACGCGTTCCCTTCAGGGAACGAAGTCGGATGATGATCAAGATGCTGGCAAAATGGTCATTCTTCTCGAATGCGCTTCAGCATGAACGAGTTCGTGAGATTTGCCTCCAGGGACTGCATGAGCCGCCACCCATCACGAATGCGACCACCAGCCAAATTCATGGCTACCTCACCCTTCTGGACATCGGGGTCAATCTGTATCTTGCTCAAAACGATTCCCCGCAAGCCTTTCGCCTCGCTCAACAATTCGTCCAGGCTGACCCGTACAGCTGTCGTGCGAGACGATTGCGTGACCGCCTTGCCACAGAGGAACTGATCTCGCTTCCGGAAACTTTCGAAGATGCGAATCCGGTTCACGGATCTCATGCGTACGAATTGCTGCAAAAATGCACTGAATCCACGCAGCAAGCACAGTCCTACTTCAGTCTGTGCCGCCTCCACAACAGTGCGCCCGGGCAGAAATCAGAGGCCACCTGGCGTTTCTCTTATGAGAAGCCCGGCAACTTTGAAGTGCAACAGGAGACACGGTCCGAAGCGGACCAAACTGGACCCAAGTACGACTTCTGGATCACGCTCAACGGAATCACGCTGAATCAGTTTCAACTGATGTCTCAGTCGCCGGACGCAGGGGACAAGAATGAACCACCCGTCAACCGGCAGTTGCTGTTAGTCGACAACATTCTGGCGAGTATGTCAGAGCTCAAGATTGAGGAAAGTGCGGAGGCCGCGGACTCCCAATTCCTCGTCGTCCGAGGAACGCTTTCCGAACCTCCTGAATATGTCCGCGACTTCTTTCACCAGACGGACGCCGAACGGTGTCGACTGACCATCTGGATCTTCAATGAGCATGAGGAAACACTGTTGCTGGCGAAGTTCTGCCTTCAATTCGGATCAATGACAATCGAACAGGCTTTCTGCGGCTACAACATTGCGCATGTGTCTCTTGGAGCGCATGCATGATGGCGGTCGAATTTGCGAGAGCGCCGGAGCAAGGGCACGGACTCCACTTTGGGATACAGGTTGGTGGCTTCAACGGCGGGCGTGGCAAGGCGTTGCTCGTTCGTGATGGTGAAAGGGTCGCCAACGTTACTTACTCAGTCAATCGGATTGTTGATGGGATCGCGTGCGTCCTTGCGGTGATCGCCTTCTTTCTGCCGTTCGAAATGATTGTCGCCTGCTTTGGCAGTCTTCCGCAGTTCATTCAGAAGGTGCTGAATCCGTTGCATCCTGCGGCTGGACCTTTATGGTTGTGGGGAGTCGCGATGACATGCCTGGCAGGTCTGGCGTATCTGTTTTCGCTTCTAGTCCTCCATTGCA
>DOCI01000282.1:8114-11876 GCA_003503535.1 Planctomycetaceae bacterium | reverse complement strand
TTACACATCACAGAAAAACGCTCGCTGTCTCCTGGCAAAGTGAAGGCGGACGTTTCCATCAACGGCCGACACGAAGATGTCGTGCGTGGACTGGGGCGTTCCTTGGTGACCTTCCGTGGCAACGAAGAATCCGACATTTCATTTGTTTCTGTGAAAAACCGGCAATACAGCCGTGAGAAGTTCGTATCCGCGCTGTTTGTCTTGATCGGATCACTATTCAATGCATTGGCTGTTCCGACCCGGCGGCGACTTCAACAGAGGTGGGAAATTGCGGACGCCGGACATTTCCTTGGTTGGCTGGAGTATCGCAGGGGCATGCCAGAGCAGTATCAACTACGATTGAGCGAGGAGGCGGAAGAGCGGGCGTTGGAGATTCTGGCGGTCGCTATACTGCTTGCGCGGCCGACATCTTCCGGCACCATTGAGTCCTATGAAGAACTGCACTAAATCGGTAATCCAGATTTTGAAGTGAAGAGATGTGTTTTTGGGAGAAGCGAGTATAGACAGCACTGGCAGCTACGAGCCGGAGCTCTTGGACTGGATCATGCCGAGCCCATTGGGTGAACGCTCATTATGTTTCTTCGAGTCCGAGGATTTCCCCAGACCGAAGCGTTCGTTCAGCGAGAGTCTTGAAGGGCTTATGCTCACCGAAGAGAATCCGCCCCGCCGTCTTTTTCGGGGATGTGGTGGCCCTGGTTATGGGGCTTGGGATTTACAGTTCACGTATCGAGGCTATCGGTTTCTAGTCGAATCGAACTCTCACGCGGCTTTAGGTTACTTTTGGGTGAGTGACCCGAACTGCCCGAAGTCCATTTTGCTCGAGGTAGTGGAACACTTTCTTGGTCCGCCACAGGAGGATGCGCCTCCAGATCCGCTGCCACCTCGGAACTGGCGTGACGAGATGAAGGACATTGGGTGCGCCATCATCCTTGTTGCTTTTGTGATCAGCCTATGTGTGATACTGGCAGGCAGTTAGCTGCTTTTACAGATTTCGCCGAGGGCCCAAAAAGTCCGTTTCCCTTCTGGTTGCGCATGGATGTTGGCAGCCAGCACCGCAAGAGGATTTCCTATGCGGGTTCTGAAATATCACAATCACAACCACTCAGGCGTTTGAGGACTTGGGTAACGCGAACCTGGGAGTTAGCCAATGGCGTGCGAGAGCCGCTCGTGACTCCAATTTTCCTGAATCGAGCAATGTCTTGTAGCAGCGAGCGAGCCGCATGCGGTCTCGTCTTTTCTTCTGCATTGCGGCCGATTTTTCTCTTCGGAATTGGGGTCCAGGCATGAAGACAGAGAGTTGGC
Source organism: Planctomycetaceae bacterium (assembly GCA_003503535.1). GTDB lineage: Bacteria > Planctomycetota > Planctomycetia > Planctomycetales > Planctomycetaceae > Rubinisphaera. Next base: position 10,574 of record DOCI01000282.1, on the reverse strand, counting down.
GATTGACATAACTTCTTGATTTCGTAGCCACCTACTTCGACCAGCCCTTGGTTTGCATAGTGACCGATCCGGGGAGCTTTGTACGTTTATGCAAACCCAATCCCTTGACCACAGCGTTGCAGGCGGGGTTTTGCTGTTGATTGGGCTTTGGGTACCACGTCCTTACACGAGTCGCAGTTCGCAGCATCGATGTGCAGGTTCGAAGCGGCATCCGGACAGCCCCACAACCAAATGGAACATAACGGTTCTTCGCTGGGCCATTCAGGGAGGATGGACGATATCGTCCATTCAAAAGATACATATGAAATACCAATTCTATTATAACAGCAATCCCAAATTTTGAGTTCTACAGGTAGAGGGAAATGATCTCTCAAAATGAACGGCTAATCATTCCTGCGAAGTCTTACATTCGATTGAGTTTAGAAATACTTAGCTTGAGGTCCGGTGGCAAGTAATGCGGCGTCACTGATAACTGTGTAGTTGAAATCGTACGCACAAAGGTATCGAAGACGAATGGAATGGTATAGGCTGGCTGCCCAAACCGTGAATGATATTGAGCCCTGAAATGCGTGCTCTCTCGAAATCTCCCCAGGCCTTCGGGCCAGCTGAGGGCAACAACGAGTTCCAGTATGTGGCAAGCGATATTTGGAGTTGGGAACGCGTTTTTATTCTGTTTGTTATGGTTGGATTTTAATGTCCTTTATGGCTCATCTACTGACTCAGTGATTTTAGAGTCCAACCTGTTTGAATTATCAGAAATGCTTCCCCTCAGCCTCATCAGATCTCTCTTCTTTTCATGATCACCGGTATGAAACTTTTCGGCCCACGCTGGATTAGCGGCATTCCTCATGTTTTGCTGAACGCTAATCAACATGTTCTGTATTGATTTGATTTGATTATTTGTCATGTTTAGATTCCTACTCATATTGCAAAGAAAAACCGCGAACTTTCAGTTTTCACACGGTTTAAAATGGACAGTTCAATAGTGTTTCTGAACATCAGCAGAGACTTATTGAAACCATCCTGTTCCGTAGTTCCTGGTCCATCATGAACATTGCACTTCACCGAGAATCTCTCACTAACTTGTTGGCTAGTAGATAGCACCTGACTGCCGATAGTTGTATTTATTCGTTGGTTTCCTGAATCAATAAAACCTCTGACTTTAAGGTCGCAAAGTTCGTGTCTAAAAATCACACCATTGTCAAATGACGGAACCGAAACGATTCCGATTTGGTCGTATTCCTGCCTGGCTCACCGCGATTGCTGCGGGTGGATTTTTTGTCTTGCTGGGAGTAATTCTGGTCATCGAGACTGGCAAGGGCACTTTGCGGATCGAAACCAGCAGTGATGTCGACGTGCCGATTCGCATCACCCAAGGCGACGAAACGGTCGAGACACTGACGGTCTCGAAATCTGGAGCAACAACGAGGCTCAAGGCTGGGACTTATGTTCTGGAGATCGAGGACAAATCGAGCATTGTCGAGATTCAAGATAACAAAGTGATTCTTAAGCGGGGTGAGGAATGGATCGCTCGTATCGAGGCGACGCAGGGTTACTCTACTGCTGGCATGCCGGAGAACACACCCGCTGCAGTGGCTGAAAACTACTTCGCAATATTGCAGCGACGAGCATTTTCAGAATCAAACATAGATCATATTTTGTCTTCTAATCATGTGGGCCGTTTGACGGAGAGAAAGTGGCTGGATCGGGCAGCAATACTAATTCAAGATGTGTTATCGCACACGCCTGAAGTTGCAGTGAATGGCAATTCTGCTCTGGCGGTATTCAATGAAATGAAGTTGACACCGCCTCATCCAGATGTCGGCGGGTCGGGATGTCTCATCGTGCAGATGACGCGAGAAAGGGAGCGTTGGCGCGTTCGCGATGTCGACATTTGGTCTCCTGAGCATGCGAAGCAGCAACTTGCCCAAACACGATCCAGCAGCGAAGGTGAGGCGAGTAATACAAGGCCTGACGAATCGATCGAAGTCGGCGACGCCAACACGATTCGGATTCAATTACTGTCAAACTCGGAGATTCGCATTCAAGGGAAATCGGTGAACGTGTCGCGACTACGAGAAGAGTTGCTGTCCGCGATTCCAAATGACGATGCCTATTCCGTTCTAATTGTGACTGACCGCGATACGCCCTACAAAAGCGTCAAAGCGATCATCGACATCCTCAAAGACTTGGGCGATTCTTTCACAGGCAATGTTACATTCGCCTTACGATCCGAGTCAGATCAAGCGGCGGCGGGCAGCAACCAACCAGCGTTTTCGACGCCAATTTCTGTGCTGTCGCACGTGATCGCAAGCGAAAAATCCAACGATTGGGCAGCCGTACTGGTCGTCTTCGACGATGACTTAATTCGTGGGTTGTTGCTTGAGAACTTACAAACGATCGTCAAAGAGGAATTGAGTGGCCCGCCAAGTGAGTGGACTCCCGAGCAAAAGGACCTGG
>DOCI01000282.1:5041-8008 GCA_003503535.1 Planctomycetaceae bacterium | reverse complement strand
GGTCCCGAGCAAAAGGACCTGTCCGATATCATTAGTGACCATTTAGCTGGACAGGACTCGGATAATGCGATAGCCGACTTTCTCGCGATTGTCAGACTTTCCGAATCACTGACTCTTAACGATGGTCCCGCTGTTCGTGGCTTGCTCGGAGCCCACATTTACAATCAACTGCAGTCACCGCGTACGATGATGGGACAGATCGGCAACTGGGTACAGGTAAATAACGATGTAAAACTGACACCACGCGCCTATCGCTTGTTCAACACGGTTGGAAATCAAGTGACCGCCATGAGTGAAGAGGGTGACTACGCGCTGTTGATCGAAAGAGGCCAACGCGGCTGGCTGGTCTCCAATGTCTGGAGCAGCGATGCCCAGAAAGGAGTGGATGCAATCCTCAAAGACTGGCCATACGGATTCCCCAGAATTGAAGGAGACGAAGGCACGACTGTCGAGGACAACACGCTGTCTGACACGTTTGGCCCCCTTTCTCCCGTGATCGAAAGGGAATCAGCATGGGACAACTTTCTAAATCGATGTCCTGCCGATGGAGTGGCGGTCCTTCGCGCTGCCAATTCTCAGTTGACTGAACTCAACCACGATGGTATCGACAAAATCGCAGACGAGCTTGGCACAAGTGTCGTTCCAATGAATATGGATGTCGTTCACCCGAACTACATCTTGGTGAAGGACCAAAATCTGCTGGCCATTCAAATGGGGCCAGCGACGGAAAAAACTTTGCGGCGATTCATCCAGAGTGCGTCGGACTATCTCACACCAGAACAAGCCAGCGTGCAGCCACGCTCAGTCATACACTTTGACTGCTATATCAATGAGAATAATGAGGCACACGGAACGATGACTGCTGCACCATTCCCCCTGGCCGGTGTTGTTCTTGCACAACACGAGGATCATGTGCTGCTGTTGGGTCCAGGCAGCATCGCTGGATACATCGAAAAAGGTTACAAGTGCCTGGCGACTTTACAGACGGACAGCGGAGAATTGGTGAGCGTTCCGATCGATGTCGTCTCTTCCGGAAACGTGAGGAAAGCGAATGTGGACATAATGGTTGAGAGTGGGCTGGCTGTTTACGAAGCCTCTGCTGTACCGAACGTGCCGGCGGTTCGATTGGCATCCCCTAATATTGAGCTAGAAGTTGGATCGCGTGTGCTGAGCGGTTTGACGAAACGGCCCAACCGTCGATCGCCATCAGTGCTCGCTGGATACGCTCCCAGAATTCATTGGATGACGCAAGAGGTCACCGAATGGCGAGAATCGAGCTACGGCTCTCATCCGGATGGTTTTGAAATGTTCGACGTCTCCTTCAATGGTGACAACATTCCAACCTGGGCGACGTTCACTCCTGAAGGACAATTGCTCGGCCTAGGGGCGCTGTTTGATTCCAATAACCACACGGCAAGCATTCTGGTGCCAGATGCGATTCATGCGACGTTGCGAGCCTCAATCCCGCATATTGACGATCCCTATCTGAAAACTATGATTGAGAATCAGGTTGACGCCGAACAAAAGAACGTGTCCGACAATGTTGATTCATCAGTGTATGCAGCGCCAATGCTGCGGGATTTAAAGACTGACGAAAACGTCCGCTAGCGGGTGCCGTTGGGGTCGCAGGCGATGCGTGCTCCAGTGATCGATGGCGATCATATCTACATGGGCACCAACAATGATCACGGGTACCTCCCACAGTATCCCAAACATATTGATCCGGGGTTCGGTTGTGTTTCCAGAAATCAGTTGGCAAGTTTTTGTGGCAGCATTTCAACGAAAAACTACCGACCGGTCGAGTCCACGCGGGTGGCCCAGCCGGTTTGGCTGGGTCGATGAAGTCGACAAGATGTCGTCATCATGCGGGCTATTTTGTGATCAAGCCAGCAGTGGCACACGTCATGAGACATTTACACATATCAAACGTCTTTAATGTTAGAGAGAGCGCTACGTCAGTTACGGCACAGGTCGTGGAGACTCGAATCAATGAGTCTGCTGTACTCCTCTTTAGATGATGACTTCCCTGCCCGACAGAATCATCGCCCGACAGAATCATCCGGGGGAATGGGTACTTCCTCTTGTGGCTGCGCCACTCAGAGAACTCTGCGAGATACTCTGAGCGATCCGGTAACGAAGTTGTTTACGATGAAGACACAATCTGGGGGCTGAGTTTGGCTTCGATCCCAGCCACCGGTCGCGGCTATCAAGCCATGCTTAAAAGATGTGGGTAAAGACAAGCCGACTTTGTCGGTCGGATTACCTTATGGGAATTTTCATCAGAGAAATACAAATCTGAAGCAGGGCATTCACCGAAAAAACAACTCTCTATTCAATTATGGGCAAGCTGAATTTTTCACATTTCTGATTAATAAACCCTGCAAGTGATGGGATTCCATTTGAGCACGAATCTCAGACGCCAGCCGTTTTGAAATGTTTTTCGAGGCGACTTTTCAAGGTGATGTGATGCATCTGGTTCCCGCCCAGTTCTCGAAAATCCTGATCGACTTTTTCAGCGATTTCCTGAAGTTGAAATTCTCGCCAGACAGATTCGAGTTGAATCAATCGGGTTAAACCATCGGGCACTTGATTGATGACATCGGGCATGAGTGCAGAAATCGCGACAGCTGCGACGCAAGATTGTGCGAATTCTGGAACGAGCAGAATTTCCAAACCACGATGATGCTGATGCAGACAACAGACCATTTCATCGGGGAAATTCCATTGATGGGCAATGTGAGCCGCAGCGACGGCATGATCCCATTCAAAGATTGTCTGTTCGAATTGGGTAATCAATTGGGGTTTCGTCGTTTGATGATCGACAAATTCTGTGTACTGCTTGAACAGAGCCGATGTTAGAGCTGGCAACAGAAAGTCCTGAAGCATGCTCGCCGCATAGGCGGTCTCAGCATCCGCTCTCATGAGAATGGCCACTTCGCGGGCGAACAACGCTTTCTCAAGATTGAC
>DOCI01000282.1:2025-4927 GCA_003503535.1 Planctomycetaceae bacterium | reverse complement strand
CACAACGGGACATTGTCCGCTTGACTGCAGTCGTTAGTACATAGTTACGAGCCTTGGAGACCCCCAGTAAACTCATGGCATGCTTGACACTGGTTGCCTGACGACGGAGTCCAAATACACTCGAATTCACCAGTTGCAGGATTTCAGCGGTCAGGCCGGCATCCGTTTCAAGAATTTTTCCCAGTTCGGCCACATTGGCGTCAGGCTCGTTCGCTTTTTGTGTAAACGTAGTGACTGCAGTCGGAAGTACCGGCAGTTTGAAATTGGGAGGAAGCTCCAGGTTCGGCGAAGGTCCCAAGAGTTTTTCGCGTTGTTTTGACCAGTCCATACACTCAGCACTTATGTACAATGATTCACGGGGCGGGAGTTGCAGCTATGATTACTTTAGCTCATATTCTGAAGCCATGTCGGAATAACCCAGCCTGACTGGCTTGATCGGCTCGTCGGAACCCAAAATTATTGGTTTTTAAAATTTGCGTAAGTCTGAAATTATGAATCGTTAGTAGCATTGGGTAAGTTATGTTTCGACACAACACATCCTTCCCTCAATTGATTCCAGGGGCTTGCTCGCGAATTTTATCACCCCGTCCTGCTGCCCAGGCTTGCAGGTTTTTGAGTCGCTGATGCCCATTCTCAAAGTAGGCCGCGTCCAGTGATTCCATCTGCTTGACGTACTTATGCTCGATGACTTTACGAGTTTGCTTATCAGGACTCTGTGGCAAAAATCCTTCCCGGGCGAAGATCTCGATGGTCTTTAAAGCGATCTGTTGATGCCCGGCTATGGTCGGATGGACATGATCGAGCAATAGATTATCGCCAGGGATTTTGGTCGGGGAAAGCTCCGCAAAAAGTTTGGCAATATCAATCAAAGGCAGATCGAATTCCGCAGCGATTACTTTGAGATCCTGTTGCATGGGACTGAGTATTCTCAGAGGACAAATATCTTCATCACAAGCGAACACAAATTGCTGGAGTGCGAGTTCCAGTTCCTGATGCCTAAGATGTTCCTGAGCCGGTAAAAAATGGTAGCCTGCATGCTCGGGATTCAGGGCGAGCATATTTTGAATTAAGGTTTCTGAGAGTTCGGGATCCAGCTGGAGTTGTACCCGCAGGGATTCGATCTTATGCTGTTGTTGATTTGTCAGCCCCGCAGAATCTAACGACTTAAAGGGAGGGCAATCCCGCAGATTTCTGACCGGATTGTAGAGAATGACTGGGACCTTTTTCTCACGGCAGTCCAAAATGAGATCACGAATATTCGTGCGAAACTGATCCTGCACTCCTTGCCTCCAGACAGGATCTCGCTGGTAATATTCGATTCCCCGTTCGTAGTCGAGCACCGCGTCGACCTCACTGGGAAGTTGCTGATGGGGTTCGAGCGAATTGTTCTTACGATCCCGATGTTGATTCAGGAACTCGAACGTTTTCATCGATGCGAGCAGTCGAGGGAGAAATTGATAATTTTCTCGGATCGGCTTGAGATGCCCAAAGGTCCGTTCTTCGAGAAATTCATTGTGACCGGTGTAGAGTAGAATGAGATCGGGCTGGTAATTCAGGACTTCCTCAAGAATAGGCTGCAGGCGATAACTCGCGTACGAGACTCCACCACAGTTGATCACTTCCCAGTTTATCTCGGGAGCAATTTCATCCAGAGCAATTCGCATCCAGGTTGTAAAGGAGGTTTCCACGGCATAAGGACGGCCTTGAACGGTTGAACCACCCAGGCAGAAGATCCGAAAGGTCCGTTCGGATTTCACAATCGGAAAAGATTGAGGTCGAAAGTAAACAAGCCGCTGGTCCGGAATGCGATACTCCCCCTTGGTTTCATCTCGAACAAACAGCGATTGCGGGTCAATAAATTCGACAACGGGACGGTATTCCGGTCGAGAGGCATGCCAGTCTATGGCGCGAAGCAGAAGTTCAAAACCGAACAGCGGAGTCAGTCCCAGCAGGACTGCTAACAGCCGAAATATTAATCTCTTCCTCAGTGAACGGAATTTTGTTTTTGCTGCCACTTCGCCTATCCGTCAACTGTTTTCATCGGATAAAAAGATAACCGTCAATACGTCTGTTCCAAAAAGGGAACCTTTTCAGCTTTACATTATCCCGATCGAGAGAACAAATGAAACTCACAAAAGTGTCTTTGCCAGACTCAGACTGAAAGATGCATTATTTCAACAGGGAGGTTTTTTATCCGAACCTTGCATGCATTTTTACAATCTTTAATTGGTGAAAGCATCGATCAGAATGGACGAATTTTCGATTCCTTCTGTTCTGGATGTTTCAAAAAAAACTTTGGGAATAGAATGCCACCTGTTCACAGCATTCCCCTTGTCGTATAATAGTGGTGTCATCATATCATTGACTTCTTTAGAGAGAGCATGGCCATGAATGCAACAATGCCGCAACCTGACATTGCCAGAAGACACTTCACTTTGGAAGAGGCGAACCGTTCCCTGCCACTTGTGAAAATGATTGTGCGGGATATTGTGGCTTTATACACAGAAGTTTGCAGTCGACGTGAACGCCTCGAAGACTTGAAAAATTCCCGCTCTAAGTTTCTTGGTTCCGAAGGGATGTTTAGCGACGAACTTGAAGAGATGGAAACTTCCATCGATACTGATATTGTTCGTCTGAGAGAATATATCGATGAATTGACAGCACTGGGGATTGAACTGAAAGATCCGGAAATCGGACTGATTGACTTTCTTTCACTCAAAGACGGTAAAGAAATTTGTCTTTGCTGGAAACAAGGTGAAGAAATCGTCGGGTTCTGGCACGGAACCGACGAGGGTCTGGAAGATCGGAAAACCGTTTCGTAGCCATTTTTGTCTTGAAATCGTTTTCGACTTTCAAATTCGGAATCAGACTTTAGAATAGAGCGTGTGTTCAGGAGATATTT
>DOCI01000282.1:1275-1903 GCA_003503535.1 Planctomycetaceae bacterium | reverse complement strand
TTTCTCTGGCCACGCTTTTTTTATGTAATATTCATGGGCGACATTGGTTTTGACTACGATGCACGGCGAATTGAATCCTGTGGGGGGAGGCGACTCCATCCCGCTCCTGAAAACAAAACTCATTATCGGACGGCGGCCGACATGTGATATTTGTCTTCCCTTCCCGAACATTTCTTCTCAGCACTGTGAGCTGGAGCTCCAAAACGGCTACTGGCACATTCAGGATTTGGCCAGTCGCAATGGTATCAAGGTGAACGGTATTCGCGAAGAATCTCGTTTTCTGCTACCTGGAGACGAAATTTCAGTGGCCAAGCACGCCTTTGAAATTGCTTATGAACCAACATCGGACCAGCCCCCACCGGAAGAAGCAAATCCTTTTGCAAAGAGTCTTCTGGAAAAAGCGGGATTGATGAGTAAAAAGAAAAAACCTTCCAAGTCCGATCATGTCGACCTGATGGGTGACGCTAAAGCTCCCCTTCCCTCAAAGCGAACTCCAAAACCGAAGAGTAATTCCCAGGACGATCAAATCCTGGACTGGCTGGGAGACGAATGATTACAAATAGAAATGCCTTCCTGGAAATGAATTCACTGTGAGTGCACGAAAACGCAAGATTCGTGTCGATTTCGG
>DOCI01000282.1:0-1163 GCA_003503535.1 Planctomycetaceae bacterium | reverse complement strand
CAAGATTCGTGTCGATTTCAAAAAAAATCGTGGCAAACGTTCGCGGGCCGGTCATGAGTGGCGGGAAGCGGTACGGCAAGATCAAACGGATGATCTCAATGCCGATGAACGAATTTCTGGAAAAGGAAATCTTTCTCGCAAACGGACTGTCATCGCTGAGGAGTCCGAAGACGGGGAATTGATTGCCAGTCTCGACGTCGACGAAAAAGACTGTCTCACCGGTCGCGTTCTCTCGATTGTTGGCTCGCATCAATGTCGGGTTCAATCAGAAGATGGTCGCGTGCATGTCTGCGCGGTTCGGCAGGTTTTGAGAGCACTTATGAAAGAGTCGCGCAATACTGTCGTTGCTGGCGATGTCGTCCTCTTCGAACCACTCGGTGATGCTCAGGGCATGATTCATCGCGTCGAACCCAGGCACGGCACGCTCGGAAGAGGCAACGATCGAAATCAACAATTGATTGTCGTCAATGTCGATCTGGCAGTGATCGTCGTGACCGGAGTCTCTCCACACTTCAAGCCAAGTCTGATCGATCGCTTTCTGATCAGCTGCGAAAAAGGGAGTGTCTCACCCGTCATCTGCATCAACAAAAGCGACCTGTTCAATTATCGTGAACTGCTGCCAATTGTTGGGCAGTACGCCAATCTGGGATATCCGGTCGTCCTCACTTCGGCTCATACCGGATACGGAATCGATCAGCTTCGGGAGATCATTGCCGGTCGACAAACTGTTTTCAGCGGACAAAGTGGTGTGGGAAAAACATCGCTGCTCAATATGATTCAACCCGGACTGGCACTCAAAACCTCGCAAGTCTCCATCGATTCCGGCAAAGGACGACATACCACTCGTACTGCGACTCTGCAGGCGTTGGAATTCGGAGGCTGGGTCGTCGATACTCCGGGCATCCGACAGTTACGATTATGGGATGTTGGGCGCGAGGAAGTCGAAGGGCATTTTATTGAATTCCTTCCCCTCGTCCGCTACTGCAAGTATCCCAACTGCATGCACATTCATGAACAACAATGCGGCATTCGCGATGCAGTGGCAGCCGGATTGATTTCAGCTCGCCGCTACGAAAGTTATCTCAAAATATTGAATGATGACGAGTCGTAAGGAGCGAGACATCCTGGTGGCCTGTTCCAATAAAACCCTGTTCCAATTGGAA
>DOCI01000067.1:10166-10398 GCA_003503535.1 Planctomycetaceae bacterium | reverse complement strand
GTTTGGCATTTTCGCAAAGCTGGTCACGAAATTGATCGATCTGATTTTGCTTCACTCGCAAACCAATGGCAGCGGCGTGGCCACCAAATGATTCCAGCAAATCTTTGCATGTGGAAACCGCTTCATGCAGATTTGTTCCCGCAAAGGAACGTCCAGAACCCTGGCCAATGCCTGTATTGGAATTGATTGCGATGAGAATCGTCGGTTTTTCAAACTGCTCAGCGATCCGGCT
>DOCI01000067.1:940-9984 GCA_003503535.1 Planctomycetaceae bacterium | reverse complement strand
TCAAACTGCTCAGCGATCCGGCTGGCGACAATTCCGATCACCCCCGGATGCCAGTCATTATGTCCGATGACCAGGCAGGGTTGATCGAGCCATTCCGGATGATTCTGAATTTCTTCGCGAGCATGCTTGAGAATTTTTCGCTCGACGGTTTGTCGCTGTTTATTGAGTCCATCCAGATAGGTCGCCAGTTGCGAGGCACGATCGGTTTGATTTGTCGTCAATAATTCGACCGCAAGGCGGGCCTGTCCCAAACGACCTGCAGCATTCAAGCGTGGAGAAAGCCCAAAACCGATATCCTCGGCTGTCAGCGAAGCCTTATCCATGAGGCCGATTTCTTTCATCAACGCTGCCAGACCAACACCGGCCTGCTGTTGTAGTGTTTCGAGTCCGTACTTGACGATCAATCGATTTTCACCAACGAGCGGAACAACATCTGCCACAGTTCCGAGCATCGTCAGGCCAACTGCCATTTTAAGAAAATTCCGCATCCGTGCGTCAGAGCGTTCTCCATCGCCGAGACGTTTACTGACTGCCCAGGCGAGTTTGAACGCCACGCCGGCTCCGCATAAATGCGGGAAAGCCTGAGAGTCCTCACCGATCCGGGGGTGCACAAGAATTTTTGCCGCCGGGAGTTCATCGGGAATGGTGTGGTGATCGGTAATGATCAAATCCAATCCCAACTCGTTCGCCAATGCCGCCTCTTCAACACTGGAGATACCGCAATCGACCGTGACAACAAGCCGCGTTGGGTCTTCGTTATGCAGTTCCCGAAGGGCTTCACAGTTCAGGCCATAACCTTCTTCGAGTCGGCAGGGAATGTAGTAATCGACAACTCCGCCAGCCTGGCTAATGCAATGAAACAGAATGGACGTCGACGTCATCCCGTCGACATCGTAATCCCCGTAGATGGTGATGCGTCGTTTATTTCGAATCGCAGTGACAATTTCATCAGCCGCTTCGGTCACACCGGGAACCAGCTCAGGCTCCTGAAGGGTTTTCAGTTTTGCTGAGAGAAAATCTTTCGCGTCCTCGGGCTGATTCATGCCGCGGGAGATTAAAACCTGAGCCAGTAAGGTCGAGCTGCGAATATTTCGCGCCAACGATTCAACGAGTCCGGTATCGTGACTGACAAACTGCCATTCCCGTGGCATGGGATTTCCTCCTGCAGCAAATGCATTTGCTGTCTGGTTGATCTCTCAATTAATAAATTACAACTTGTTCCCAGGTAGGACCTTGGGGACGAGTGGCGTTCAGATATGGTATCCGATTCAAGTACTGGAATTCAATTCGCTAATTATCGAGGCATTCATTTGGTCAGTTCATGGATAACCAGTTCCATTTCGAACCGATTGACAATCCTATGCGGTTACTCAACAATATATTTACGCTTTTTGTTGCGTTCATATGTCTGAGCAGCTTCACAACGGATGCTACCTGCCTTCTCAGCGAATCAGCATTCTCAAAATTAAACCTCACTCCATTTGATCATAAATTTATCGGGAGCTTACTGTGCGTTTTCATTCCATGACACTTCTTACACTGTCCAGCGTTTTGTTGCTGGGATCAGTTTCTGTTCAAGGCCAGGAATTTCAAAATCTGTTTAATGGAAAAGACTTAACAGGTTGGGACGGCAATCCCGAATTGTGGTCGGTGGAAGATGGAGTCATTACAGGAAAAACAAACGGTCCCGACCATCTGAAATATAATCAGTTTCTTGTCTGGACTGGTGGAGAAGTAGACGACTTCGAGCTCAAACTCGAGTTTCGACTCGAAGGTGAAAATAACTCCGGCGTTCAATATCGCAGCAAATTGATGCCTGAGGTCGGTCAATGGTCGGTCGGTGGTTATCAGGCGGATATGCATCCGAAACCAGAATTTACCGGCATGCTTTACGATGAACGAGGTCGCGGAATTGTTGCCAAACGAGGCGAGAAGGTAACCATCGGACCCGATGGCAAAAAAACAGCCGAAAAATTAGATGTCCCCGTTGATCAAAAAGACCTCACCGAGTGGCATGAGCTGACGATTATTGCTCGCGGAAATCGGCTCACTCACAAAATTGATGGCAAAGTCGCTGTCGTCGTGATTGATGATCAGCCGAGCGAACGGGAAATGAGCGGAAAAATCGCCTTCCAGGTCCATCGTGGTCCAGCCATGAAGGCACAGTTCCGGAACATCAAACTGCGTAAGTTGAAAGAAAAAAAGACTGACAAAAAACAGGCCATGCAACGGCCTGATAAGGCTGAAACCAAGCCGGCAGAGGAGGATTCTCTTTCGACTCCGAAAGCCACGCCCATTGCCGATATGAAGATCGCCAAAGATTTCAAAGTTGAACTGTTGTATTCGGTCCCGAACGATGTCGAAGGTTCCTGGGTATCGATGTGCGTGGCTCCGGAAGGTCGCTTGATCGTCTGTGATCAATACGGCGGCTTGTATGAAGTGACACCCCCTCCGCTGGGACAGACTGAGGGAACCAAAATTGAGAAAATTGATGTCGATATCGGAGAAGCTCAAGGCTTGTTCTGGGCCTTTGATTCGTTGTATGTCTCAGTCAATAAAGCGAAAAAATATGCAGGTGGCCTGTATCGTGTGACTGATACCGATGGCGACAAAAAACTCGATACCGTCAAAATGCTGCGACCACTTCACGGAACCGGCGAACATGGTCCCCATGCGGTTTTCCATACCGAAGACAAAAAAGGACTCTATATTGTCTGTGGAAACCGGACAGATTTGACCGAGATTGATACTTCACGCGTGCCACAGCATTGGGATGAAGATCTGCTGTTACCTCGTCCTTATGGTCGGGGATTCATGAAAGGGACTCCCGCTCCCGGTGGATATATCTGCCGGATCAATCCTGAAGGAACCGAATGGGAACTGGTCGCGACTGGTTTTCGCAATCAATACGATGCGGCTCTGAATGCCGATGGCGAACTTTTCACGTACGATGCCGACATGGAATGGGACATCAATACTCCCTGGTATCGCCCGACGCGAATATCCCATGCAATCAGCGGAGCAGAATTCGGCTGGCGAAATGGGGGAGGCAAGTGGCCAGTTTATTATCAGGACAGTTTACCTCCCGTTCTCAATATCGGGCCTGGTTCCCCAACTGGGGTGACCTTTGGCTATGGTGCAAAGTTCCCTGCCAAGTATCAGAAAGCATTCTTCATCAACGACTGGAGTTATGGAAAACTTTATGCTGTCCATATGACTCCCCAGGGTTCCACTTATTCGGCTGTTGCTGAAGAGTTTATCACCGGGACTCCACTTCCGTTGACTGACAGCGTCATCAATCCAGTCGATGGAGCGATGTACTTCGCAATTGGCGGACGTAAGGTGCAATCAGGCTTGTACCGTGTTACTTATCAGGGGAGTGAATCGACGAAACCCGTTGATGCCAAAGATTCGAAGCTGGCTGAACTACGCAAAATTCGCAGAGATTTGGAAACATTGCATCTGGGGGATCATCCCGAAGCAGTTAAAAAAGCCTGGCCGTATTTGAGTCATGCCGATCGATTCATCCGTTTCGCAGCTCGGATTGCAATTGAACATCGACCGGCTGAGGAATGGCGAGAAAAAGCACTGAACGCTAAGGAGGAAGCCTGGACATCTTTAAATTCTCTGCTGGCCCTGGCTCGAACATATGTACGAGCAGACAAAGGCACCGGGGAGAATATCGATGCCCCTGTTCCAGACTGGAATGCCGCTGAGAATTATGGCAACGAAGAGTTGACTGCGATTCTCGATTCCCTCGATCAGTTGGACTGGTCTGAACTTTCTCTGCCTCAACAGCTGACAATGATGCGAGTTTATACTGTCGCCTTTGTACGACTGGGACCACCAACTGCTGATCAACGAGAGGCATTGATCCAGAAGTTTGATGTGGTCTTCCCTGCAAAAGCCTATCCATTGAATTCGGAACTGGCACAGATGCTCGTCTATCTGCAGGCTCCTTCGGCTGCGAGTATAATTGTGGCGCAACTGAAAAAAGCCCCGACTCAGGAAGAGCAAATCGACTATGCCAAAACGCTCCGTCATTTGACAGCCGGTTGGACTCCTGAACTGCAGGAAACCTATTTTGCATGGTTTAATCGCGCAGCCGGTTATCGGGGAGGAGCGAGTTTCTCATTGTTCGTTCAACACATTCGCGAAGATGCATTGGCTAAATTGACTGACCAGGAAAAACTGGCATTGAAGCCAATTCTGGAAGCGGTTCCTGAAGAAACGGCCAATCCGTTTGCCACAGAGCCTCGTCCGATGGTTAAAGAGTGGAAAATGGAAGAACTGGTCCCGCTGCTTGAAGATAAACTCGTCAATCGTGATTTTGAGCATGGCCGTCAGATGTTCGCGGCTGCCAACTGCTTTGCCTGCCATCGTTTTGACGAGCAGGGGGGAGCAGTCGGGCCGGATTTGACAGCACTGGCAGGACGCTTCAGCAAGCGGGATATTCTCGAATCGGTGGTCGTCCCCAGTAAACAGATCAGTGATCAATACGAGGCGATTCAATTTGTGACTGTCGAGGGGCAAGTCATTGTTGGGCGCATTGTTAATCTCGCAGGAGACACTTACCGTGTGAATACAGATATGATGAATCCCGATGCGATGACAACAATCAAACGGGATGATATCGATTTCATGTCACCCTCTAAAACTTCCATGATGCCCAACGGCTTATTGAATACTCTGCATGAGGAGGAAATCCTCGATTTGATGGCGTATCTGCTTTCTCGCGGAAATCGTGACGACAAGATGTTTAAGCAGGAATAGCCAAATCTCCGGTATCATCAAATAGACTGCCGGTAGAATCGGCAGTCTATTTTTGTTTTGAGCTGGTCAGATCCGCCTAATCATATTTGCCATAACCTTCAGCTATCATGGAATTTACGCTAGCACGGGGTGATTGGCGCGTGTTCACTTTGGATTTAAGGTTTTGATAGGCGAGACAATTCTGAATCTGCTACAATAAGTTCATAAAATTGCCCCCTCACATCGATTTGACAACGTTGCAGGCACCTCTCGGGAATAATCATGATTACTAAAAACGGCATCGCGGTCTCTCCCGGCATTGCCGTCGGCGATGCTCTTGTTATCGGCACAGAAGATTTTCGGATTCCTCAACGATTTATTCCAAGACGAATTGTCGATCAGGAACTCGAACGTCTGCATCAGGCCCTCGAGAATGTTTCCGCTGAAATTCTGGAAAATGAACGCCTGGCGAATGAAGCGATTGGCCTGCAGTATGGCGCCATCTTCGCGGCTCACCTGCAAATGGCACAGGACCCAAAGCTGATTTCTGAAGTCGAACTACTGATTCGTGATCGTTGCTACAGTCCGGAATTCGCATCCAGTCGAACACTCAGAAAATATGCACGCCAATTTCAGGCTCTCGGAAATGCTTATTTTGCAGAGCGAGCCGCTGATATTTACGATCTGGAAAAACGGATTCTCCGTCATTTGCTGGGAGAACAACGGGAAAGTCTGGCGGAATTGACACAGCCTGTCATTGTGGTCGCCCATAATTTAACACCCAGTGAAACAGCCGGTCTGAAAAAAGATGTTGTCCTCGGTTTTGTGACCGAAGTCGGTGGTCGAACCAGTCACACTGCGATTCTGGCAGCTGCCCTGGAAATTCCGGCTATTGTCGGCATCGGCCAGTTTATCGCGGATATCTCAGGTGGCGATACCGTTGTCGTTGATGGCACGAGTGGCGAATTCATTATCGATCCGGATGACGATACGCTGTTGCGAATCAATGAAGTTCGACAGAAGTACAAAAGCGTCTCAGATCGCCGCAGTCAGATGCGGGACCTGGTTTCTGAAACCAAAGATGGCCAGCGTATTTTTCTGATGGGAAATATCGAATTTCCTCAGGAAGCCGAGCAATGCGAACAAAAAGGCGCGGATGGAATTGGATTGTATCGAACTGAGTTTTTGTATCTCGGACGTGACACAATCCCAACTGAAGAAGATCATTATAATGCCTATCGAGAAGTGATTGAAGGTTTTCCAAATCAGCCGATCACAATTCGGACACTCGATCTGGGAGCCGACAAAATTCCAGGTTGGATTCGTCGTCAGTATTCCGATGATTCCAATCCTGCACTCGGATTACGCAGTATCCGCATGTCTCTGCACGATATGGATATGTTCAAGACTCAGTTGCGAGCGGTCCTGCGGGCTTCAGTGGGGGCTCAGGTCGGAATTATGTTTCCGCTGGTTTCATCGCTCCTCGAATTCCGACAGGCCCGATTGATTGTCCGGGAAGTGATGGAAGATCTGGAAGAGTTGAATATCCCGTTCAATGCCGATATTGCACTCGGCATCATGGTTGAAGTTCCTGCAACGGTATTAATGGCCAAAGAATTTGCCCGTGAAGTCGATTTCTTTTCGATTGGGACAAACGACCTGATTCAATACACATTAGCGGCGGATCGTTCCGATCCTCAGGTCGCCAAATGGCATAACGCAGCTGACCCGTCCATTATTCGCATGATTGCGATGGTGATTGAAGCGGCAAAGAATGAGAACATCCCGGTCTCAGTTTGTGGACAGATGAGTTCCGATCCGAAATGTGTGCCGTTATTGATTGGCATGGGCATTCGGCAAATCAGTGTCAGTCCGCATGCGATTCCGGAAATCAAAGAAGTCATTCGGCATCTGACGCTGGAAAAGGCCGAAGCAACGGCCAGGTATGTGAAATCTCAGGAGCTGGCCAGAGATATTGAAAGCTATCTCAACCGAGAACTTAGAAAACTGGTTCCCGATAATTCTCAATGATAAGAAGCGGCTTACCTTAACGGGCACCAGGTGAAAAGAACCAGGTGGCAATTCCAATGATCAGCGGAAAAGCCTGACAAATTGCCGTGATCAGATTGTCGCACCAGAATGGAAACATGGCTGAAGCCTTTGATGCCGGAGGAAATATTGTACTACCAGGTTGTGTGGGTCAGACTGTGCCTGACCAGCAACTCACAAATTTAGTGGCCTGTATTCAAGTGTAGGTCACAAAAAACACTTGAGGCGGAAAAGCATAAAAGACTGTCCGGAAAAATCTCCGAACAGTCCTGTATCTCTCAAACACCACATTCGAATCACAAAGAGGCTTTCACGATGTGAATGGGAGTCTGGTGAGCGGATTTGACCTAGCTGATGGCGTCGCGAACTTTGCCGAACTGAGTGTTGGCGTTTGTTCCGATAGCCTTGATCGCTGTCAGACAGACAACGACGATCAGAGCCAGCATGACAGCGTATTCAACTGCAGTTGGGCCGTCTTCGCAAACCAGAAAGTGCTTTACATTGTCGATGACTTTTTTCATCTCGGGGTTCCTCTCAAAATCTTTTAACCTGACACATTTTATCTTTCAGACCATACTAAGTCTGAAAGTGACACCTGAATTTAGGGGACAGTCTTGTTGAATAATCAAAAGGTGTCCGCTGCGTCCCTCTCGGGGCTACCGATCAGTACCGCACACCACAAACGTAGGTCAGGTTTCCGGTCAGGCAAATTTTATTTAGAGTATTTTCGATATTCTCCTTAAGTTACCACTGCGGTACTATTTACTATGGGTTGAACGTTGTATTTCCCCATCAGATGGTATTGCAGAAAAGCATCCTTCGATTTTCAGTCTGTTCCTAAGCAAGTTAATAGTATGCGATTTGATAACCCTCCCCAGCCTGCTCCGTATTTAAGCAGGCAGGATCAGCGACGATTGCTCGGCATGGTGGCTGGACTGTCGTTCATTGTGATTGCAATCTTATGGGCTGCCCGTCCAGAAACCTGGCACTGGTTGATTCCGCCCGATAATGAGTCCGCAGTTAATTCGCCACTCTCTGAGGGAAACGAAGCTCCTCCATTTTTGGCCAGCCAGGCTCCTGATCCTTTTGGAAGTTCGTCAAATGCGGTCAATTCGTCTGTTTCTCCCGCCGATTCTGAGAATTCCTCGAAAGTAGGTTCAGCGACAAACATCCCGCCTGACTGGCTCGAAAGTATCAATGATCAATTCATGGGACTGCGTGTGGATGAATCGGATGCGTACTATCGAATACTGGCTCATGTCAGTCGACTCGACGAAGATCTGCTCAATGAAAAGGCTCGCAAAGATATTTTGCATGTCAATTTGATTCACTCTCCCAATTTATTTCGCGGAGAACTCATCTCCCTGAAAGGGACGGCTCGCCGTATTCTTCCGTTAAAAACAACTGATAACCCTTATGGTGTGAAAACGGCTTATGAGGTTTGGATTACCACCGAAGATTCCGGCAATGATCCCTGGCGCGTTGTAACAACATCTCTCGATAAACGACTCCCCCGTGGCGAGAACGTGAATGCTCCCGTCAAACTCGTTGGATATTTTTTCAAGCTGTACAGCTACGCTTCCAATGGTGGCCAGCATATGGCACCGCTTATTCTGTCTGCCCGAGTAGAGCCAAATATCGTCGTGCGGGTGGCTCCCTCTGGAACAGGATTACAGCCTTACATTATTCTCTTTGCGGCTCTGTTCGGGTTCGGAACCTTGCTGCTTGTTACGGCTTATCATCAGGGAGACCACATTTTTCGCACGGAAATCTCAAAGAAGTTTCGTCCAGAAGATCTGGAATCTCGAAAAGTGCTCCAGGAGATGGCCGGGAAGGAGTACGACCCGACAGAAATTCTCAAGCAAGCGAGCGATAACCAGAACGTTCCCAAGTGAGAAGCATTGTGCCTGTCCGGTCCGAACATTACGATCCAGTCTCTACGTTTCTGGAGAACTCAATAGAGGAATAACCTCATGTTGTTGGCGGGCGATATTGGTGGAACCAAAACTGTTCTGGCCTTGTTCGATGAGAACAATCCCAAAGAGATTATTAAGGAGCAACGATACGTCTCCAAAGATTATTCGGATCTCGACGTAATTGTGCGGAAGTTCCTGCAAGATAATCCGTGTGAAGTCGTCTCGGCTAGTTTTGGTGTCGCTGGACCTGTTGATAACGGCAAATGCAAAACGACGAACCTTCCCTGGATGGTCGATGAAGTTGTCAAGGCAGAGTGCGTCGGCACC
>DOCI01000067.1:0-841 GCA_003503535.1 Planctomycetaceae bacterium | reverse complement strand
TGGCAGAGTGCGTCGGCACGAAGAAAACTCGAGTGATCAATGACCTGGAAGCGATGGCCTGGTCGGTCGAAATCCTGGACAAGAACGATCTGGTCTGCATTCACCAGGGCCGGGAGATTGATGATAACCGTGGCGTCATCGCTGCTGGTACTGGATTGGGTGAAGCGGGGATCTGGTACGGCACCCGTTACCATCCTTTTGGGAGTGAAGGCGGTCATGCCGACTTTTCGCCTAAATCACATGAAGAGGATGCCCTGCTCAGCTTCCTGCGAAACAAGTTCCAAAATGTATCCTGGGAACGCGTCCTTTCCGGACCGGGCATTGAAAACATCTTCGAATTTCTGGTCAACACTTATCGAGAGAAACCAGCCCCGCATGTTGTGGAGAAGATGAAGGAAGAGATTCCCGCAGCCGTTATCACTGCGGCAGCTTTGGCGAGAGAATGCCCGGCCTGTATTCGTACAATGGAAATGTTCGTCGGACTTTACGGAGCAGAAGCAGGCAATTTGGCCTTAAAGCTGATGGCTTTCGGCGGTATGTATATTGGTGGCGGCATTGCCCCCAAAATTTTACCGCTACTCGACAGCGATACCTTTCGCGACGCCTTCTTAAGAAAAGGCCGATTTCGAGATGCCCTCTCCAGAATTCCAATTCATGTCATCATGACCAGCAAAGCCCCACTCCTGGGAGCCGCTCATGTGGCCGATTTATTAGCCCATGATCAGCCCATTTTTTAGTGGTGTGAGTGTCTTTCCGGTTTAGTGAAACATACAAGCACGAAGCGCAAGCGAGTGTGTAAAAGATTCATGTTGACTCACCCGCTTGCGCTTCGTGCTTGTAT
>DOCI01000339.1:7544-7875 GCA_003503535.1 Planctomycetaceae bacterium | reverse complement strand
CCGTTTTACGGGGCAGGCCAAAGGCACCACTAATAGCAGTGGTCGATTACTATGCACGAAACAAATTTAAGTGAAATAATTCATAATGAGTTCCGATGTCACACCTACAACTCAATCGGCTGACTTCAAAACCGTTTTGACTTCTCTGGATCCGCATAATGAAGCCACACGCATAGAATCGAACTCAACTGCCAAACGTTTAACACGTCAGCATGAACGGGATTTAGCTTTTGCTTTGTCGGCGATTGAGACTGGACATCTCACTCACAAGCAGATCACTGGATTGGTAAAAGACTGGACGATTCATGGTGATTTGTCACTTTCTGAACAC
>DOCI01000339.1:6749-7430 GCA_003503535.1 Planctomycetaceae bacterium | reverse complement strand
TGATTTGTCACTTTCTGAACATCTTACTGCTAAAGCAGCACTCACTCCTGAAGAGTGCCTGGCACTGGAAGAGTTGGCCGAACAGAAACTTCAACGCAGTCAATCGCGTGCAAGGAGCGACCAAAACTCTTCTTCTCTTTCGCCGAAGGAATTGTTGATCAAGCATCTTGATCAAAATGGAAAGATTGCGGAGTGTCTTGGATTGAGCTTCAGTGCGGTTGACGATCTCGATTCGCCAACGAGAGTAACCAACTCCGAATTTCGACTATTGAAAAAGCTGGGCCAGGGAGGTCTTGGGATTGTCTGGCTTGCTCGCGACGAAAATCTGAAGCGTCTTGTCGCGATCAAGGAAATTCTGCGTAGCACTCATGAGAACTCTCCAGAGGTTCGAAGATTTCGTCGTGAGGCAGAAATCACAGGACGACTCGAACATCCAAGCATCGTTCCGATTCATCAATTCGGTACCGATCAGCAAAGCGATCAGCCATTTTATGTAATGCGTTATATTGGTAAGCGAACTCTTGAAAATGCGATCGATGAATTTCACGAAAGACGACTTGCCGGACAGAAAGATCACCTGCAACTGCACTACCTGCTGACTTCGTTTGTTTCAATCTGTCAGGCCATCGCGTATGCACATTCCAAAAATGTGATCCATCGTGATCTGAAGCCGGAAAACGT
>DOCI01000339.1:628-6667 GCA_003503535.1 Planctomycetaceae bacterium | reverse complement strand
CGTGATCTGAAGCCGGAAAACGTCGTACTCGACAGCTACGGACAGGTCATCGTACTCGATTGGGGACTGGCAAAACTTACTGGAGAACTCGACCTTATCGAGAGTTCTGAAAACTTTCGAAATTCAGGATATAACTTAAGTGATCAGACGCAGGACGGACAGATTCTTGGTACGCCAATGTATATGTCCCCGGAACAGGCGACAGGTCGATTGGACGACATTAACGAGCTAACGGATGTGTACGGTCTGGGCGCGATATTATTCTCCATTTTGACAGGTTTTGCCCCGCATGATCGAATTCAGGGAAACGTCAGTTCGAGAAGTACGATTTCAGAACTGCTGCGTTCAATCGTAAGTCAGGAACCGCCTGCTGCGAGCAGTCTCAATCCGGATACACCACCGGAACTCGAAGCGATTTGTTCCAAAGCTCTCTCTGTTAAATCCTATAATAGATATCAGTCCGCTGCTGAGCTGGCTGAGGAAATTCAACGTTGGATGGCGGGGGAGCCGGTGAGTGCGTATATCGAACCCTGGAAAACTCGTACCGCCCGTTGGATCGGAAATCATCGCCTGCTTTCACAAATCTGCGCAGCCTTGCTGACGATCCTTGTAGTGAGTGGTGTCACCTTCGGGATCGCGACACGTAACGCAATGGAAGTCGAGCGTCATGCTCGATTCGAAGCTTTAAAGTCACAGTCACATCAATTAGTGTCGAAAGTTGAATCTCGAAGTGAAGAGTTGGTCAAGAATGTTAGATTCATGTCTACTCTACCTCCGATTGAAGGTATTATTCAGGCACGTTCAGAGGACAAACCTGAAGAGGCAGAATCAGAGGAAATCTGGGTCAAACGACTGCAGAGTATTTATATGGGTTTATTAGAAGCCAACCCACAATACCTCTCTGTTTCTTTTTGGGTCATCGATCCAGAAAATAGCGAGCAGAGCACAACACCTCTTGTCCGAGTAGAACGTAGACGGGCTCTCGGAAGTCGGGTTCACATTGTTCCAACTGCAAGATTGCAACCAGTCACCGAGACGCCAGTTCTCAGAATGATTCGGAGCATGCAACCTGAAGACGTTTATCAGGAAGAAATCACCCAACAGGAAATCAATGGGGTCCCGTCCACCTCTAGCAGCGTGATCATTAGTGGAACTCCAGTTTATGATCAAAAAACGGGAACTCTCTTTGGGATCGTGACTATTGAAATCGACCTTGAAACAGGGCTACGCGCTTTACTGGAAGGATTCGTTCAGCAGGGGCAGCATGCATATGTGATCAACAGTAGCCAACGCATCTTATTGTACCTTGATCCGCAAGGACAATTTCAGGTGGCAACCCGAGGAATGAGTAGTGAAGTCCTGCCTGCGAATATTCAGAAATACCTGCAGAATGACAATGCCCCTGACATGTTTACCGATGGGAGCCTTGTTGTGGCTCAGAAAATTCGATTAAACGATACTCCCAATAGTAAATGGCTCTGTTTTCTTCTCATATCAGAATGAGAATCACTAAATAATAGGCATAAACTCAGGTCATGAAACTTAAAGTCTGGAGAAAGTGTTTCACTGAGTTGTTTAAGGTTCGTACGAAATGAGTAGGCAGATAGACTATCTTACGAGGCTCATCCGGTACAATGAATGTGAACTGTGATCCAGAATACGATAGAAAATAATTAGCAGAGTTGATGAGAAATGCCAGCTCACGGGAGAAGGCTTAGGCTCCGATTCTTTCCCTCATTTGAAGCTGGGATAGAGACCTGAGGTGGATTCAGTTTTGAATCGCCTTCGGTGATTTGATAGATGAGATTGATTTGCAGATCATTTAATTTTTCTGAAACTCCACTCGGCCAGAGAATTTCTGCTTCGAGGATTTGCTCTGATGTCCCCAGTCCAAAAGTCACCGGCAATTCAACCTGAGAGAGATAACTTCTTGTAGGCATGACATGACGTACTTGAGTCTCTATTTCCGTCTTAATTTTCACGACGGCTCCAATTGCATTTCGGTTGGAATCGGTTCCCGTCAGTTCGAATCGAATCCAGTTGTTAGCCAATTCCTGATTATTGCGTAACAAGCGGGGAGAATTCCCGGTTGTCGTGATTAAAATATCGAGATCACCATCGAGATCGATATCCGCATAACTTGCTCCTCGCCCAACCAGTCTTTTCGAAAATTCTTTCCCCGTCTTCTCTGATCTTAAAGGCACAAATTCAGAAATCGCATCAGGTCCACAGTTCCAGAACAACTGTGGAGGCTGTTCATAAAACTGACTCGATTGAACTTTATTGATGTCCTCTTCAAGATGACCATTCGCGGTCATCAAATCGAGCCTTCCATCGAGATCGGCGTCGAAAAAGAAGATACCAAAGGTCAGCTCCAGTCGAGTCATAGGCCCCAGTCCATTAGAAATCGCCTCATCATTAAATTGCAAACTCTTTTCTGGAGAAACATACAGAGCCGTCATTTCATTGGCAAAATTTCCGATCGCGATTCCGATCTCCTCATTATTCCGAAATCGACTACTATCGATGCCCATCGCTCCCCTGGCATTCCCATTGGAATCGTAAGCAACACCAGAGACGATGGAAATCTCAGAAAATGTTCCATCGTGTTGATTGTGAAATAAGAAATTCTGCACGGTATCGTTAGAAACAAAAATGTCCAGAAAACCATCGCCATCGAAGTCATCAAATGTCACACCCAGAGACTTCCCAAGCGGTTTCTCTGTCGTGGAATTCGTAATCTGAATTCCTGCTTCCCGACTGACATCCCGGAATTGCCCCTTGCCTTCATTGTGATATAGAACGGAAAAAGAACCCGGGAAATACTGAGGACGTCCATAAGCCCGTTCATTACCGATCAGTTGAAAATTCTGATTCGCATCGGACTCACGTGACCATTGCAAATAATTACAGACGAATAAATCGAGTCGTCCATCATGATCGTAATCAAACCAGCCTGCCGATGTGCTCCAGTCTTCATCCCCACCATTGACTCCACTGAATTCGGTAACATCTTCAAATGCAGCTCCGGTGTTTCTCAGCAATTTATTGGAGCCAACCGCTGTAATGTAAACATCGGTATTGCCATCGTTGTCATAATCACCACAGGCAACGCCCATTCCATAAAGCTCCAGATTGATATTCCACTCCTCGGCTGCTTGTGTGAAACGGCCAGTCCCATCATTCAGGTATAACTCTGTTCGAGCTGGCATTTCCTCCGGGGAATTCTTCCATGCTTTGGAATTGATGAGGAGAATATCCTGGTCACCATCGTTGTCGCAATCAAAAAATGCGCAACCTCCTCCCATCGTTTCAGGAAGGAGTTTCTCTCCGTTTGCTCCGTTTTCATGTCGAAAATGAA
Organism: Planctomycetaceae bacterium; assembly: GCA_003503535.1. Classification (GTDB taxonomy): domain Bacteria; phylum Planctomycetota; class Planctomycetia; order Planctomycetales; family Planctomycetaceae; genus Rubinisphaera. The sequence continues at coordinate 3,306 of DOCI01000339.1, read as the reverse complement.
TTCCGGCTTCTTCTGTAATATCCTGAAACGGTATCTTCGGAATTTCCGATTCCTGACGATCTCGCAATTCCGGCATCTCAATGAATGAAGTTCGAGTCACTTCCTCTGGAATCTCCGGCCAGACAAAATAAGCAACAATCCCGGTGACCACCATCAAGACGAACATGGAAACCACAGAATAGGTAAAGGCCTGACCGATGATGGCATCATCGGCTTCATCAACTTCAGTATCAGGAACTATTTCGTTTGGATTTGTCATTTTAGAACAGGAATTTCTATCAACACTAAACCGAATTATTCACAATCAATCAGAAGTCATTCAAGCTTGTACCCTTTTCAATGCTTGATTTCACCAATGAATTACTCGCGTTTTATTGATATTAATATTGACAATTAAATATTTAATTTCAGAACAGTGAACTCGTCAGTCAGTCTTCGGAGATTCAGTATAGGATTTTGTTTCCTCACGTTGCAGATCGTAAATCACAACAGGTTCCGAGGCATGATTTGCGGCCGGATATTTTACACGGGCTGCTGCAATCGCACGGTCTTTAGCATTATCGTCCGGTTTATACTTCGTATGTAAAATCATATGTTCTTCTGAACGTTTAATATCTCCAAGTTGTGCATACACCAGTTGCAAACCGTAGTGAGAGGTCACGTTTTCCGGATCGAGCAATAATGCTTTTTGGAATTCATCTCGGCTCTTCCTGAGATACTCTTCGCGAATAGATCGACGCTCCTCACCGCGGTTTCGCTTTGCCATGTCAAAATACGTTTGTGCCAGTTCATTGATCACCGTGTAGTCCTGACTGAAATCAAAGCCACGTTCAATCATTTCTGGCGTTCTATCGTAGAGTGCACTTTCCAGATTTGTTATAGCTTCCTCCAAATAACCTTGCTGGCGGTTTACGATTCCGCTCATCCAGGCCAATGTCCAGTTGGGAGCTTTCGGATCGGCTGCTGTTGACGCTCTAGCCACAGCTGCAACGGCTTCATCAAGTCGCCCCTCATTAAAATAGACACGTGCCAGATTAAGTGGGCCATCGTAACGTCCGCTGGCTTCCACATTCTCAAAGGCATGAGCCGCCTGCCGTAATTCCACCTTCCCTTTGAGTAACATCCCAATTCCGTAATCATTCCAGCGTTGCCAGGTGGGAATGGAAGATTCCTGTTCAGGTATAGGACTCTCCAGACCTGCAACAGGGATTACGATTCGATCTTCAGCCAAAGTAACGATCGGTAGCGGATTCAAATACTCCTCGCCGGGCTCTTTGCCTCGCAGCGGTGCATCTTCCGGTTTCAGGCTCTTGGAAATAATGTCCATATAAGTTGAATCGAATTTGCGATAATGCAATCTGGCGATGACTTCGATCGGTTGTTCGACATCTTCGGGAACATCAATGCGATAATGAACAGACTGAGCCGTCCCGGGACCAATTTGATGACTGTAAAGTGGCGTGAAAATATCCTGAGCATTTCGCCGATCAATTCGATTGCCTTCCCGGTCGAGCATAAATGTATTCACAAAATGCGACCACGGATCAACACGACGTTTTTCATCCAACCCACCACTGTGACCGATAATTCGATCGCCACTTTTCACAACGATTTCGATCCAGATTTCATTGGAGTCCGTCGTGCCTTGTGTGAAATGGTGCCCCAATTCCCGTAGCGTTCGAATAACCATTTCGATCAGATAACTGTTTCCCGGCTCAAGTTCAGGAACAGCAGGACGCAGTGGTGCAATCAAATTGGCATCGACTGAAGTTCCTTCACGAATGCCAAACAGATCCAGACGAATGACATCCTTTTTCATAAACTCTTGATGAGCACGAATGATTTCCGGATTATCCTTAAGCCAGGCGAGGCCGGTATTTGCTCCCACAAACAGATGATCATGAATTTTCAACAGATTGCTCTCATCAAAGAGAGCCGCTCCAAAATCATTTGAAGCTTTCAATGGCATGTGGCAACGATTGCAATTCTGATCCGCAATCGGAGGATAATAAAAGCTGCGGATATTGTGCCCGGAAATTCCACTTTGAAAGAATGAGTCGTAATGATTCTGTCCCCGCAAAAATTCTTTATATTTGGTCAATTCAATAGGCAGGCTGACTTTATGACAGGTTGAACAGAATTCCGTCGATTGGTGCAGTGGCTTGAGGAACGTTTTCTTATGAAACTCAGGCTTGGCTTTGACGAGTTGCTTATTGACCCACTGTAAAAGTTCGTTCTCACTGAATGCGAACGGATAATGAACGGGTTCATCAATCACAAAATCAGCATTACCGCGAACACTGGGGATCTCTGTAATCGCATGGCAGGTGGTACAAGTGATTCCTGCCTGCGAAGTCGCATGATTCACATCATCAAATTGGGGATCGTCAAATGCGCCACTGAAAAATGGGACAGGATCGTGACATCCTGCGCACCAGCGAGAAGCCTGTACTGATTGATCCCGTTCAAAAGCGACTCGGCGGGTTTCTCGGATACTGATCAGATAAGCAGTATTATTAAATGAACTGAAATGATGCCTGCTCTTTTCCCAGCCTTTGTGGGCATCGGCATGGCACTCTTTGCAGTATTCATCATTCATCAATGTCTTGGCAGGAATAAAATTCCCGGAAGATGTTCGAGCTAACGAGGGTTCGAAATACTGAGTCCCACTTTCCGGC
>DOCI01000339.1:0-467 GCA_003503535.1 Planctomycetaceae bacterium | reverse complement strand
CCTTTCCGGTTTGGCAACCTGCCAGGTACGCGGGTCCTGAAAATGCAGGGCGATCATCCCGGCAATCAGCGCCAGTGTTGCGATACCGAAGCGCGCCCCATTATTCCAGCGAAGTTTCGGACCAACCAGTCGGTGCATCCAGTAGAGCCACAATATCATCAGTGGAGTCCCAACGTGAAGCCAATACACCGCTAAGCGAGACAGCGGATGCTTCAACTCAAAGACGCCTGAGACACGGACAAGTAGCAGACCACTCACGAATAGTAACAGCACGATACCAGTTAATGCATATCCGACACGAACGGCTCGCCGGTTTTTACGATTCCTGGTATTGCTCCAGTGATAACCAACAAATAAACCGACTGGAACCAGCAGAATGAGTCCAAGCAGAATATGGCAGAGAAACATTACCTGATAAAAGTAGTTTTGGAGGATTTCATTTTGAAACCATTCCAGAAATGTCACAC
>DOCI01000156.1:9208-9539 GCA_003503535.1 Planctomycetaceae bacterium | reverse complement strand
ACGGAATCAAACCGGCGGAGACACCCGTCATCTGACTTGGTGAAATATCGAAGTACTGGATGTTAGGCTTCACAGTCCAGACAAACTCGTGACGATACCGGGCCAGAATTCGTTCATCGACGATCTTACCATTTTCTAATGGCGTATCGGCTGGAGCCACATAAACCTTGGCTTCTTCATCGGCTCGCAACCACTCGATTTCGTCGGTCACCTTTTCGTTAACGACTTTAAGATACGGCGTGATCAGGAACCCATAATCGTCCACTTTGGCATAAACACCAAGACTTGAAATCAAGCCGATGTTTGTACCTTCCGGCGTTTCAATCGGACA
>DOCI01000156.1:8528-9078 GCA_003503535.1 Planctomycetaceae bacterium | reverse complement strand
TCCGGCGTTTCAATCGGACAGATTCGACCATAGTGGGAAATGTGAACATCACGAACTTCGAAACCGGCACGCTTACGATTCAATCCCCCTGGACCCAATGCACTCAGGCGACGTTCGTGAGTCAACATTGCCAGTGGATTGGTCTGGTCGACAACCTGAGACAATTCACTTCGACCGAAGAAAAACTCGATGGCCGCTGAAATGCTCTTAGGATTCACCAATGTCCGGGGCGTCATTGTCTCGACATCTTTGAGACTCATGCGTTCCTGAACAGTACGTCGAAGCTTCAGGAAACCTTTGCGGATTTCGTCGTTGGCCAGTTCATCAATCGTTCGCAGACGGCGGTTACCGAGGTTATCGATATCATCGACATGAGCAGAATCGTCATCGCCACGCAAACGCATCAGGTAATGAATCGAGTTGGCAAAGTCTTCGGGACGCAATGTCATTTCGTCATCAGAAATATCCTGCTGGAATTTCCGATTGATACGGAATCGACCAACTCGGCCAAGACGATAGCGATTCAAGTCAAAGAATTTCTCTTTGAACA
>DOCI01000156.1:5194-8367 GCA_003503535.1 Planctomycetaceae bacterium | reverse complement strand
GTCAAAGAATTTCTCTTTGAACAGTTCAATCGCCTTATCCAACTGAGGCGGATTGCCAGGTCGTAGACGTTGATAAATTCGCAGCAATGCCTCTTCGTGACTTGTTGTCGTATCTTCCAGAATACTGTTCAGGATCAGCGGGTCAGTTGCTTCCGTCTTCACAACTTCAATCTGCTTAATGCCCGACTCAAGCAGTTCGAGAGCCTGCACTTCAAGAAGCCTGTGTGCACACTCGACAATAATCTCGCCACACTTTTCATGACCTGAAGGGTAAATCACATCTTCAGCTGCAATCCGACCGGTAAACTCAGAAGCCTCTGCCGTTTTTGAGATCTTAAGCGTTTCCGTCGGATGAAACATTTTAACCAATTCCGCATCGGTCGAATGCCCTTTATCCATGGCTCGCAGGAGGGTCATTGCGGAGAACTTTCCGCTTTGATCGATACGAACCCCCAGCGTTTCCTTTTTACTGATCAGCAACTCAATCCAACTGCCACGTTCGGGAATAATACGGCAGGAGTGAGTCTTGCGCTCTCCCGGCTCGACATTAATCACAAAGTCGACACCTGGAGACCGGTGCAACTGACTGACAACGACACGCTCGGCTCCGTTGACGATAAACTCGCCACCGCCCAGCATAATCGGCAGATCGCCAAGATAAACTTCCTCTTCGATCGCCTGCTCTTTTTGCAGTCGCAACCAGACTCTCAGAGGACGACCATAGGTCAATCGCAACTGACGGCACTCCACTGGGGAATAACGCGGTTTACCCAGTTCGTACTTGACATATTCGAGGCGGAACTGTCCGTCAAAACTTTCGATCGGGAATATTTCCCGCAATATTTCCTCAAGTCCAACTGGCTTACGACGGGCAGGATCCACATCAGCCTGAAGAAACCGTGCGTAGGAATCCGTCTGAATCTTTGTCAATCCGGTCATTTCAAAGTCGGACTGCAACTTGCCCGTGTTTCTTGTAACACTTGAGCTGATAATGCGTTGCACAGGTACAGGCATAGACTCTCTCCCCTAATTCCCATCAACTGGTTGAATCAAATTTAAATTGTTGCCAAGTATTAATCTTGTTTGGCGTTTGGCAAATATTCTGTGGCCTGCAAGTTCATGAGCCGAAACAATGGTTTGCCCTTAAGGCATCTCTGGAATATTCACGCCAGTTGTCGCAAATACGGTTTTCCCCAAGACCACCGCGATTGAAGATAACACAAGCAATTCCCCCCTGATATCTCACAAGCACAGGGGCTTCGCCTGCGCACAGGCAAGCCAGCACAGAAGTAGAACTTCCACGCGACAATGGGGTGATAGAATTCTCGAGCTTGAAGCAATGACGCACGTATTGACCGGTTAGCAGACCTGATGCAATTCTTGACTGCCAAATGGTAACCTTATTTGAAAAAAATGCAACAGAATGGGAAAAGAAAACACTTTCCCCATTCTGAATTGGCACTTTAGGCATCAAAGATGCTGTATATTAGCTTTGATGCAACGGCAACAGAAAGCAATTACTTGATTTCTGCAGTACCGCCGGCAGCTTCAATATCAGCCTTGATTTTTTCAGCATCTTCTTTCGAGACACCTTCTTTGAGGGGCTTTGGAGCTCCTTCAACAGTGTCTTTGGCTTCTTTCAAACCGAGTCCGGTAATTGCACGGACAGCTTTGATGACGCCGATTTTCTGATCGCCGAAGCCAGTCAGAATGACATCAAATTCGGTTTTCTCAGCTGCAGCAGCTCCGCCGCCATCATCGCCACCACCAGAAGGAGCAGCCATCATCACACCGCCACCGGCAGGCTCAATGCCGTGGACTTCTTTGAGATAATCAGCCAGTTGTTTGGCTTGCAGCAATGTCAATCCGACAATCTGATCGCCCAGGCCTTTAGTTTCCTCTGAAAATTCTGTTGTTGCTTCGGCTGTCGCCATGACATCCCCCTCGTTTATCAAATAAGTGACAGTATATCCGCTGATCGTACCCTGCTCAGCAATCTTAATCATTTACGCGGCAGGCGTACGCCGCAATTACGCTTTAAACCAGGGCGATTAAGCCTCGGCTTTTTCCTCGACAGCCTTCACGCAGCCTGCAAGCTTGCCGCCAGGCCCCAACAGGGCTCCTGCCAACTGGCTACCAGGGCTGAGTATCAGACCAGCGATTTGTGAAATCAATTCTGCTCGACCCGGGCTCTTGGAAAGCCTCTCGACACCCTTCGTGTCCAGAGGCTGGCCTTCAACACTGGCCCCTTTCACCTGCAACGGTTCGATTTTTTTGGCCCATTTAGTGATCTCTTTGGACAGAGCAACAATATCTTCGCCGCCCCATACCAGAGTCGATGGCCCCTTCAGGACTTCACCCAGAGCGGCTCCCGCCTCACCGAGCACCTTACGGGCCAATGAATTCTTGACCGTCAGCAAATGCACATTCTTTTCCTGCATTGCCTGGCGAAAACCGTTATCAGAAATCGCATCCATTCGAGATGAGTCCACAACCAGAACATCGCGGGTCCCGTCCAGACGAGACTCGATATCCTGCATGACCATCTCTTTGACAAATTTGCTCATCGAAGCACCTTAAACCAACTTCAAATGGACTTGGCCACAGCGACACAACGCCCGATACGAACCGAAAAAAATGGATCCACTCAACTAAACAGCAACGGAAATCCCAGGACCCATCGTGCTTGAGAGAGCCACATTACGGACATAAACGCCTTTTTGAGCATTCGGCTTCAGCGACTGAACGTGCTGAAGAAACGCTTCTATATTCTCTTTCAACTGCTCTTCCGAAAACGACATCTTCCCGACCACGCAATGAACATTGCCGCTGGAATCATTTCGGAATTCAACCTTACCCGCTTTGTATTCTTTCACTGCATTAGCCACATCCTGCGTGACAGTGCCCGCTCGCGGAGATGGCATCAAGCCACGAGGCCCGAGAACCCGCCCGAGTGGACCAACAACCCCCATCATATCCGGAGAAGCAATCGCAACATCAAAATCGAGCCAGTTCTCTTTGAGGATTTTGTCAGCAAGGTCTTTTTCGCCAACCTCGTCTGCCCCGGCAGCCTTAGCGGCAGCCGCTGCATCACCCTTGGCAAAAACAATCACCCGCTGAGCCTTGCCGATACCGTGCGGCAAAACAATTGAACCCCGAACGAGCTGATCAGC
>DOCI01000156.1:2955-5030 GCA_003503535.1 Planctomycetaceae bacterium | reverse complement strand
AATCAATCCCGAGGCGAATCGCAACTTCGACCGTTTGATCAAACTTGCAAGGCTTCGTACCTGTTTTCAGCGAAGACTCCATAGTCTTCAATTCCGCGACTGCTTTTTCCAGATTGACCGTGCCAAGCGATTCCGCTTTGGCTCGCAATTCCTGCATGCGTCTTGAACGTTTAGCCATCTCGATAACCTTAATTCCAACAACTCTTAATTCTGTATATTCAGCGAGACCCAAGGTCAGACTAATCAACAATTTCCAGACCCATACTGCGAGCAGTACCCGCAATCATTCGCGATGCCTGCTGCACATCCTTGACGTTCAGGTCATCCAGCTTTGTCTTAGCGATATCCTCAAGTTGCGACTGTGTAACGCGACCAACTTTATTTGCCAGAGGATTGCCTGACCCCTTGGCTATTTGAGCAGCCTGCTTCAGCAGAACTGCTGCCGGTGGACTCTTTGTGACAAACTCAAAAGAGCGATCATTGTAGACCGAAATCACAACAGGAATTGTCACGCCGGCGAACTCTTTGGTCTTCTCGTTAAACTGCTGAACGAACTGACCAATATTCACACCATGAGGCCCCAGAGCCGTACCAACCGGCGGAGCCGGAGTGGCCTGACCACCGACGACCTGTACCTTAATCACTTTGACAAGCTGCTTAGCCATATTATCTCACCTTATCGCCAGACACCTGACGGACCCTTAACGAGTCATTTTCTTCTCGAAGCCCCCGACACAACACCTTGCCCGACGGGACCGGAGCCTAAATCTTCTCAACCTGCCAATGCTCCAACTCAACAGGAGTTGGTCGGCCGAAGATTTCAATCAATACACTAATTTTTCCACTGGCGTCATCAATGGCTTCAATGGAGCCTTCGAAGCTCTCAAAGGTCCCTTCGCCAATCTTGACCGTATCGCCAACACCCAGATTAATTTTAACCTTCGTTGGCTCTTCTTCCTTCGTCTCTTCCTGCCCAAGCATGCGGACAATTTCTTCCTCCCGCATTGGAATTGGCTTACCGGCAGAGCCAGTAAAGTCACCAACCCCTCCGGTATCCCGAACCAGATACCAGGAGTCATCATTCAGAATCATCTGAATCATGATATAGCCAGGATAAAGACGCTGCTCACGGACTCGCTTCTTTCCGCTCTTCGTCTCTACAATTCTCTCTGTCGGTATAATAATCTCGCCAAAATATTCATCGAGATGATCCCGCTTAATTCGACGCAACAACGCATCACGAATGGTGCGCTCACGATTCGACTGCACCTTCAGCACATACCAGAGCATATCCGGCTTGCCTGAGGCAGCTTCATCATCCCTTGAAGGAATTTTCGAATTGTCGATATCCAGATCATCCATGGAACGAGGTTCACAACCTATCCAAAATTAAGTGCTCACGAATTCCAGTCAACCGACAACGAAGCGGTTTCGGTAATTCGTCCCCGAGCAGAGAAACGGGGATTATGGAAATCTCGCTGCTGAATTTCAAGTGCCAGACGCCTATAGATTTGAAGAAATCCAAGCGCCGAGGATATTTTCCTGAAAAACGTCGAGAACTTTACCCAATCAGACCTTCAGAAAGCCCACCTGGGTAAACACAAACTGCCAGATAACATCGAAGGCAAAGAGTGAGACCGCCAGAAAGACCATAACAACGAGCACCACAATGGTCGCTCGCCATAACTGTGGCCAGGTTGGCCACGAAACTTTCTCCATTTCCCCTTGCACAGAAATCAAAAAATCAGCTGCACGAGGGTAATTAACAATTCGATACGCAAACCAGCACCCCAAAGCCCCGGTAACTGTCGGGATAATCAGTTGCAGGTTCGGATCCAGGCCACTGAGCAGGTTGATTTTCATCGTCCAGGCAGCAACTATGAAGACCGCAGCAATGGCCAGGCCGGTAACCTGACGAACCTGCTGGCCCTGAGCTCGCTTGTACAGACTGGCTGAAAACATTTCTGCAAGCAAACCAGACGACGACTTAGATTTCGACATACTTCCTGTCCCGCCGAACAATATGTTCTTTATAAACTTGAAACTAACTGGTGTCGCAACTCAACCATTCATGG
>DOCI01000156.1:2512-2841 GCA_003503535.1 Planctomycetaceae bacterium | reverse complement strand
GCTGCTCTGCCAATTGAGCTACGCCCGTTGATATATTCAGTACCCCAGTTACACTCACCCAAACCCTGGGACTCAGAGCAGACTCTTGTATCGCCCGCCAACTCATTGCCTCAAGCTTACACTTAACCCTTGAAACAACACCAGAACCCGGGCAGCAGTTGCGAACCCGAACCTGCCGGCCCCGAATTGGATCAAGAAAATAGCACAACGAGCCCAGTATGCCTAGTCGAGATGAATTACCCAGGCGACTGACTCGTGCGATTACTTCTTGCGAGATTCTTTGTGAGTCGTATGCCTTCGAAGTTTTGGGCAGTACTTCATCAGTTCCA
>DOCI01000156.1:1878-2388 GCA_003503535.1 Planctomycetaceae bacterium | reverse complement strand
TTACTTCATCAGTTCCAGACGCTCGGTACCACGCATCTCCTTAGGCACACGATAATTACGCATGCCTGTCTCAGTGCATTCCAACCAGACATACTCACGAGCCATATCAGTCACCCTCAAACGCTATTGTTAGATCAGTAAAATAAAACGTCTCTCAAGAAAACCAAGCCTCGCCCTTGTTGATGCAAGAGCGAGGCTGGTGAAATTTCTCATTCAGCCTTGCGGCCGCAGCTTCGCCTTTGATTCACTTCAGTGACAATCATCAGGAATCACCCCTACAGCTGACGTCAACCAAAAAACCCAAGGCATCGAGTAAGACTACTCGAGAATCTTAGTAACAACACCAGAACCGACAGTTCGGCCACCTTCGCGAATAGCGAAACGGCTTCCTTCGTCCATGGCGATTGGCTTCTGCAGCTCAACTTCCAGAGCCACATTATCACCCGGCATACACATTTCTGCACCGCCAAGCAATTTTGCTGCACCAGTCACGTCCGTCGTGCGGAAGTA
>DOCI01000156.1:390-1766 GCA_003503535.1 Planctomycetaceae bacterium | reverse complement strand
GTCACGTCCGTCGTGCGGAAGTAGAACTGTGGGCGATAACCACTAAAGAACGGCGTATGACGACCACCTTCCTCTTTACTCAGAACGTAAACTTCACACTCAAAGCGGAAGTGAGGAGTGATTGAGCCAGCCTTAGCCAGACACTGCCCACGTTCAATGTCATCTTTTTCAACACCACGTAAAAGCAAGCCAACGTTATCGCCAGCCATTCCAGAATCGAGTGTCTTATTGAACATCTCAACCCCAGTCACAGTGGTTTCCTGAGTGTCCCTCAGACCAATAACCTGCACCTTATCACCAACATTGACCACGCCACGTTCGATACGACCAGTCGCCACGGTACCGCGACCTTTGATCGAGAAGACGTCTTCGACGGCCATCAGGAATGGCTTATCAGCTTCACGTGAAGGCTCTGGAATATCGTTATCCAGTGCATCAAGCAGATTCTGAATACAGGCACCGGAAGCCTCATCAGAAGGGTTTTCCAACGCCGCTTTTGCATTTCCGCGTACGATCGTAATGTCATCGCCAGGGAAGTCATACTTACTGAGAAGTTCACGAACTTCCATTTCGACCAACTCAAGCAACTCTTCATCGTCGACCAGGTCACACTTATTAAGGAAGACAACCAGAGCAGGCACGTTCACCTGACGAGCCAGCAGGATATGCTCGCGAGTCTGAGGCATCGGGCCATCCGCAGCAGACACAACGAGAATCGCCCCGTCCATCTGAGCAGCACCGGTAATCATGTTCTTGACATAGTCGGCGTGACCCGGACAATCGATATGTGCATAGTGGCGACCGACCGATTCGTATTCCACGTGACTCACTGCGATTGTCACAGTTTTCGAATCATCTCGTACGGTACCACCCTTGGTGATTTCCGCATAACTGAGAGATTTCGCCAGCCCCTTGGCAGCCTGAACCTGAACCAGGGCAGCTGTCAGTGTGCTCTTGCCGTGATCGATGTGACCAATAGTTCCCACATTAACGTGAGGTTTTGTACGCTCAAAGACTTGCTTAGCCATCTCTTAATTCCTAGCTCCGAAAAGACGGTCCGAACCCTGACTCTCAGGATCCGTCACTTAATACCACGATTTTGAATGATAATCACCGAATGACAATGACGCGAGCGATTACGGCGGTGAATTCATATACCGCAATCACCTTTTCGAGGTCAAGCAACCAGCCATTCCTCAAAAGCAAGCCTTAAGCAGGCCAAAGCTGCTGATGGGACTTGAACCCATGACCTCTTCCTTACCAAGGAAGTGCTCTACCACTGAGCTACAGCAGCAGCGCTTTTCACTGTGTTCCAACTAACTGTTCTCGTCACTTGAATGTTGTCATTTCCTCAAAAAGCGGGTGAAGGGAATCGA
>DOCI01000156.1:0-197 GCA_003503535.1 Planctomycetaceae bacterium | reverse complement strand
CAGCTTGGAAGGCTGGAGTTCTACCATTGAACTACACCCGCAGGCATGCACGCTGCAAAGCGTACACATCCAGAGGGGGTTTCGGCAAGCGTGCCTGCGAAACTCACTCTTTCCTCACAGAATGGGGACGACAGGATTCGAACCTGTGAAGGCTGAGCCATCAGATTTACAGTCTGACCCCTTTGGCCGCTCGGGAA
>DOCI01000012.1 GCA_003503535.1 Planctomycetaceae bacterium | reverse complement strand
AAACCGAAGTTTCCACCCAAAGCCCAGGCAAGTTTGATTTGCGGTGATGTTGTGAATTGCAATTGCACCAAAGTGCAATGCAGACAACACCTCCGCGGTCATCACATACTTGCTGAACTCAAATCACCAACCAAATTGCCAAAGAACATAATCCTTCCACTCAATAGTGGAAGAAGTTTTAGATCGCCCAGAGAGGACGATCATCCCACCCTTTGCGAGATAAAGTTATCGGCCGAATAAATTCGGGCCAATAGTCAATTATCGAAGAAACTTTCGTTTCGTCAAGGGTTAAAAAGAACGAATGCTCTTGAACGATGTCGCCAAGAGCATTTGTGCTTCGCGGACGGGCATACTACCAATCCCCAACAGAGTGTCAACTGACTCATTTTAATTTTGTGAAGTTTTCGTAAAAACGGTTTCCATAACGGCTCGCATGACAGCGATTCCCGGAGCAACACCCATAATCCGCTCATCTTCTCAGACTCAAATGCTTTGTTAACTTAATCCCTGTTCATGAGCTTTCTAAAATGAGATATCGCGAAATTACCATTTAATTACCTGCTGGAAGGTTTGGTTTTCGATAAAAAAAATTGTTTCACGCAAAGACGCAAAGCCGCAAAGTTATTTCAAAGACCTCTACAAAAGCTCTTTGCGGTTTTGCGGTTTTGCGCCTTTGCGTGATTCTTTCCTGCTTTCATAAATTTTATGGTTTTCTTTGGGGCCGATCGCTGAAAAGATTTCCTTTTTCGTTTTGTTGATGTTTCGCTGAAAATTCAATGATGACATTCGAATAACCAGCACATACCAGTTGTCACCTAGCTGGTATGTAAGCTCGCTATTTTTTATTTGAACCCGTATCACATGGGTGGCGGTATTGCTCTTGCAGAGATTCTTCTGGTTCGTGGAATTTTCGGGGGCTTCCGCTGAAGCGGGGCGCCCCCGCCAACCGGGTTTGGTAAAGTTTAGCCAGGCTTTTGCTTCTCTGATCTACTTTTAATTGGACACGTCTATGTTTTCTCAAGTTGAAGAATATCTGAACGCACATCAAGCAGAGCATGTGGAGACTTTGCAGGAGTTTTTGCGGATTCCGAGTGTGAGTGCCGATTCTCAGAAGCAGCCGGAGATGCTGAAGGCGGCCGGGTTTGTGCAGCAGATGCTGGAACGGGCTGGTCTGAATGCCCAGATTCACGAAACAGCCGGGCATCCGATTGTTACTGGGGAATGGCGGGAGGCGGGGGCGGAGGCTCCGACTGTGCTCATTTATGGACATTACGATGTCCAGCCGCCCGATCCTCTCGACCTGTGGACGACGCCGCCGTTTGATCCGCAGATTCGTGATGGAAAAATCTACGCCCGCGGAGCCACCGATGATAAGGGGCAGGCGATCACGCATATTCTGGCTGTCGAGGCCTGGATGAAAACCGTGGGCAAGTTGCCGGTGAATGTGATTTTCGTGATTGAGGGGGAAGAGGAAGTCGGCAGTAATAATCTGGATCTGTTTCTGGAATCGAAGAAAGAGGAGTACGCCTGCGATGTGGCTGTGGTGAGTGATACGAGCATGTACGCGCCCGACCTGCCGGCGATTACTTATGGACTGCGGGGAATTCTGGCCTGCGAAGTGAAAGTGACGGGGCCGAATCGCGATTTGCACAGTGGCGTGTTCGGCGGAGCGGTGACGAATCCGATCAATGCGTTGACGCAAATGCTGTCCAAGGTGCAGGATGAAAACGGCCGCATTCTCATCCCCGGCTTCTACAATGATTTGGTCAATCTGTCATCGGAGGAACGGCAGCAGCTTGCGAGATTGCCTTTCGATGAAACTGCATTTAAGGCCGATCTTGGACTGGAGGACTTGCATGGAGAAAAGGGCTTTACAACCACCGAACGGCGCTGGATGCGGCCGACGTTTGACATCAATGGCATTTACGGCGGCTATCAGGGAGAGGGGCCGAAGACGATTGTACCCTCTTATGCGGTGGCGAAAATTACGTGCCGACTGGTTCCGGATCAAAGCGCCAAACAATTGACGGCGGCTTTGAAATCGATGCTCGAATCGGTTTGTCCGCCGGGAATTCGGATGGAGTTCAAAGATTTCCACGGCTGCGAAGGGCTCGTGTTCAATACCTCGGGCGACCATTTTCAAGCGGCATCGCGGGCGATTGCTCATGCGTTCGGGAAAGAGCCGGTGTTTATTCGGGAAGGGGGATCGATACCTGTGGTGGCCTCGTTCGAAGAGATTTTTGGCATCGAAACTTTGCTCCTCGGCTGGGGCCTCAACAGCGACAACCTGCACAGCCCAAATGAGCATTTTCATCTGGCCAATTTTCATCGAGGGACGCTGGCTAGTGCGAAGTTGTGGGAGGAGTTGGGGAGGTAGGATGTGCAGCGGAAACGTTTTACTGTTTCGGGGAACAGTCTTGATGTAGAGTATTTTACAGAATTTTCAAATTGACTCTGTTACCTATTCTCTTGATCGAATCATAAAACCTCTTGTGACTTCGTCACCCCGGTAGCTGCTTCGCATCAACCGGGGCTACTCGCTTGCAGCACCCAGCCGAGTTCTGATACAGGTTCAAGGGAACCGGTTAGCTCTATTTGTACTTGAGACGATTTCCTAATATATTTTGCAGGTCATCTGGAATGCTGAGTTCATAATCGATGTATATCTTATCGATCGTTTGGATTGTCGCTAATCTGCGAATACCATTTGCAGTAACTTTAGTTCCATCAAGCGTAATTACTTGAATGCTGTTGCCTTCTTGAGTGTTAGATACATAATATTCAATTGCTTCGTCGTCAATTTGTGTTTTTGAAGCCCTGATTATTCGTAGAGAATGTATTTTTGCTAGCGATTTTAGAGTGGAACTACCGATTTTTGTATTTGATAGATCGATTTCTTTCAGTGAAGGCACGTTTTCCTGATGAAGTTCAAAGTCGTCCGCAATTGGGCAGTAGTTTAGGCGTAATAACTCAAGGTTTCTCATATCTTTAATTTTCTTGCCAACACTACCATCAACTAAACCATTGATAATGAAAAGCTGCTTTAAGTTGAGGTGGCTTTCTAAGCTCAAAAAAACATCAGATGTTACCGAGGTGAAATTAAGGCTGAGTGAGAATAGATTGTTCATCTTTGGGAGGGCTTCTGACAAGCTATCGTCGATTGATTTCCCCCAAAGAGTTAAATGTGCCAACTGTTTTGGGTTTGCGAGGGACTTTAGTCCTGATCCCTCTATACCCGTGTGGATAAGAGAAATTTTTGTCAGGTATGGCAATCGTTCCAGAACATCTAAGTCTTTGTCAATTATTTGGGGGCCAGAAAGATTTAGGAATCTAAGCTTTTTTACATAATTCAAATGCTTCAGGAGATCGCCTCCCGCATGGTTAAAGTTCTTGAATCTCATTCCAGATGAATCAATTGATAAGGAAAGTAAGCCAGGTGCACGTTCCAAATGTTTGAAGTCATTTGCATGCAAGCTATTGGGGCCATTTATTTTGAGAGCGTGTAGTCCAGGTATGGACAATATTTTCGCCAATCCTTTTTCTGTCAGGGTTCCTGCTTCTATGGTTAGTTTCTCACAATAATTCAGCTTTGAAATATCTTCAGCTACGAGATCCGTGATGCCTGTTCTTGGTAGTAGTGTTAATTCATTGATTATCAGTTTTTGCATTGCCTCAACTTGATCTTTAGGCAGGTGCCCATCGGAAAGGTCAAGCTGATTGAAATTTGCTATCGAATAACGAGCATCGTTATTTTGCGTGATCATCAGACGATATTGTGCCAATGACTGCTCGTTTGATTTATGCCATTCTATATATTCTAGCACTGTTTCTGGTATTCGCTTGATAAGCGAATCTGGGATGCGCGATACATTATTCGGAGCTCGTTGTATTATTGAACAGTCGGTGAGCTCAAAAACATCTTCGTTTTTATCAGTGGCAGGGCTTACGCACCGATTGCT
>DOCI01000032.1:6141-8087 GCA_003503535.1 Planctomycetaceae bacterium | reverse complement strand
CATATCAATTACTTATTTTCTCGATTTTCGAAGCATGTCTCAAAGCCGAGGTCGCGAAAGCCAGCGGATACAGTTTCTCGTAATACCACAATTTCGCAAAGTAGAAGCCAATGGGAGAAGACTCAGATATTTTTCCCTGCTCCACCTGATGAATCAACCAACTCACGCCGCGCTGAATAACTTCGGGATCGGATTTGCAGTCAATCAGGGCATCGACAGCCAGAGCAGTTTCTTCGACGGATGAAATCACGTCCTTCGCTCCACCCCAGCCTCCGTTTTCATTTTGAATCGAAATCAGAAACTCGCAGCCTTTCTGCATCCGCTCTTTACGATCAGTCAATTGCGTTTCTTCATGCTCGACTGCATACGCCAACAAAACTCGGCTAGTCCCATACACCGGATTTTCATCTTCTTTGGCAAACTGATTCCCAAACCAGAGTGGCAGCCACGCTCCATCCGGGCGTTGTTGACGATCCAGAAAACGAAAACCACGAGCGATTTGCCTTTTTGATTCCGGTTGAGTCTCCATCAAGGCTCGCAACACATGTGCTGTAATGTCGGGAGAACTTCGATCAAACGGCAACTTTCCCCAGCCACGACAAAATGTCGGCCAGCCGCCATCACGATTCTGCAGCGAGAGCAGCCAGACATTTGCTGCTGTGATTGCGGAATCAATCCGTTTTTGAGTGGTCGAATCAACTCTCGACTTCAAATGCGAAATCGCAAGTATCGCTCCCGGAGTATCATCAGCATCAGGAACGCCGCCCGATAAATCGGTCCAGGCCCAGCCGCCGGGATCGGCATTTGTATAAGGATGCACTTCCTGATATTGCTGATCGAGCAGCCACTTAACAATTGGCTCAACCGCTTCTCCAGGCAAATCCTCATTCAATGCGTTTAAGCTGAGTGTCGTCGTCCAGGTCGCCAGATTCGTATCAATCGGCCAGCTACCATCCGGGCGGACAGAGGCCTGCAGAAATCGAACCGCTTCTTTAACAACCGGCGAATCATGATGTCCGGCTGCAACCAGACTCATCGTGACGAAGCTGGTCAGGGGCGTTGCTTCGAGAAATCCGCCTGTCGTCGGCTGAATTTTTCTCAACTTTTTTAGTGCAGAAGCTTCTGAGAAATTGCGAACAAAACGCCACGGCAAAAACCAGGTTGGCCGTTTTCGATGCTTCAATACTCCAATCGCAATCAAAGCCGGCAACGCATAACTGACAACCGGCAGGTTGGCCCACTTGTACCAATTCGCCGGCAGACAGGCCATTTCAAAAGGGAGCTGATTGACTTCCTGCCAATCGACCAATCCCCCCAAAGCCGCCTGCATGAGGATTGGAACGGAAAATGTCCGGTCCTTCCCATATCGCTCTCGAACAGCGGCTACTCCACCAATTCGCTCAATATATTCATCAGTGTTTTTTAGATACGACTCATCAATCATGGAGTTGAGCGAATCCGTATTCTTCGTAATCTCAAGCACAGCTCGAACGAGCATCGTCGTCGAAATATTGCTCAAACTTTTCGGCGTATCTCCCCAACCACCATCGTTATTGCGTTCCGAAAGTAACCAGCGTATGCCTTTCGAAATCAGCTCTGGCAAAGCATTCAATTCAACGCCGCAACATTCCGCTCGCTGCACCTGTATCAATGCCATCACCGCCGTTGCGGTCGAAAGAGCCGAGGTCGATAACTCACCTTCCCAATGCCCCTGTTCAACACGCTCATTCAACAGGAGTTGACGACACGTGAGATACGCTTCCTGCAGACGAGAGTCTGAGGAATTTTGAGTGGCCAGATTGACTCCGACTATGTCTGTCATGTTAAATTCTAAGCAGAGGCGAGCCGTGCCAGTCATGGCACGGGTGTTGTCATGATCCTTGTGCGTTAACTAGGATTATTCAACGATTAAAAATGACTCGTACCCACCCGTCGCATGACTGCGA
>DOCI01000032.1:4258-6003 GCA_003503535.1 Planctomycetaceae bacterium | reverse complement strand
ATGACTGCGACGGCTCGCCTGGTTTCTACTAACCCCGACGGCTTTCCGCAATCCGCTTTCTACAGCGACAACTCATCCAGACTATCCATCAAGTCATCCAACTCA
This sequence comes from Planctomycetaceae bacterium, assembly GCA_003503535.1. Taxonomy (GTDB): domain Bacteria; phylum Planctomycetota; class Planctomycetia; order Planctomycetales; family Planctomycetaceae; genus Rubinisphaera. Next base: position 5,898 of record DOCI01000032.1, on the reverse strand, counting down.
TCTTTCGGTTTAGAACCTTTATCGGCTTGACGTTTCCTCAAACCGACCTCATCTCCCACAGCATCACGACCATCAGCCACCAGTTCCCGATCACGTTCCCGAACTGCGATGTCGATACTGTTTTCCGCTCCGAATAACTTGGACAGATCGATCTTAAACCCAGCAACTTCGCCGGGAGCTCCAGCAATGGCAGGGGTTTTGTGGCCGGGAAAGATAATCGCATTCTCGGGACAAACTCGACTGCAGGCCGGGCAACCTTTTTTGCAGTTGTCCTGCGTTTCAACGAGAATCAAATCGCTGTCGGTCACGCCATACACGCCGAACAGGCAAAAATCGATACACTCCAGGCAGTTCGTACAACGTTCGTAATCGATGACCGGATACCAACGTCGCTTCACCGGCTCCGCCTCTTCAACGGCCGGTGCATGACCATTCCCGTTCGTCTGAGCAACTGACGTTTCCGGAGTTCGCAGATAGCGCTGCAACTGCTCCGGCTTCGGGCTCCCCTGAATCCAACCCATCAAATCGACCGTCTCCACCGACTTTTCTTTGGCGATCCGCTGGATCTCATTGAAGTAGTCATCGACTGAAGAACTGACACGCAAATCGATGCAATACAGCTTTCGCTTCGGCAATTCCCCCATGCCGATTCCGCGACCGGGAGACTCTTCAGCTTCATCCTCCATCTCATCGTCATCGACCTCTTCTTCAAGCAACGTCATCCCTTCCTGACCACGAACTCCCTGACGATGCAAAACCCAACGGGTTGGACGAGGGTATAACCAGGAGAGAACGACCAGATCGCCCGGCACCGATTTCAGAAAGAGCAAACCTGTATGTTCGGCATGCAAATCGTAAAGATGCGGCACCACAGCCACTTCGACCGTGCCGTCCATTAACAGACGGGCAGCCAGCGTTTCTTCCAGATCTTTATTTTTCGGGTTCTTACTTTGCGACTGTGAAATCACGACAGTCAGTTTTTTACCAGCCATAGGTGGGACCAATTGGGGATTGAAGTTTCAATGTTAGATATTATCAGAGTATGCTGATTGTACGCGAGAATCTACCATTTCGGGAAATCGATCAGCCCAGAACCGTAAAAAGGCACTATTAATCATGAATTCTCCCACATGGGCTCTCTTTTCACTTCTGCTTGCAGGCATTTTCACCAATGAACTGCTGGCGGAATCGTCTGCGGTCATACAACTGGGCAGCCAGTTTCAGGCTCAGGATACCGAAACCGACTATTCCAAGGCTGAAAACGAGGATCAGAAGTCTGGACTGGAGAATTTATCCTGGACACCTCAGCCCTTTTCCGTAGATCTCGAAGCAGCCGAGGAATCTTCTGCAGATTTTCTGGTCCGGTTTCCCTCTCCAATTTCCAGCCAGCATCCTGAAAATGATCGAGCCTGCCTGGAATGGTATGCCGCCCGCGATGAAGCTGGACAGTTATTAAACCGCCCGGCGATTGTCGTCGTCCACGAATCGGGTCGCAGTATGCCCGTCGGACGCTTATTTGCCCGCACACTCAATCGACGGGCTTACCACACATTTCTGCTGCATTTACCAAGTTATGGAAAACGCAGCTGGGGAACAAAACCGACACCTGAGGAATTACTCGTGCTGATTCGGCAGGCGAT
>DOCI01000032.1:3778-4133 GCA_003503535.1 Planctomycetaceae bacterium | reverse complement strand
GGATGTCCGTCGCGCCTACGATGCCGTGAAAAGTATTCCGATTGTCGATCCCAATTGCATCGCCCTGCAGGGAACTTCGTTGGGCGGACTGGTCAACGCGACCGTTGCCGGAGTCGATTGCCAGTACGATGCGGTCTTTCTGATGCTCGCCGGCGGCGATTTCATGAGCATCATCGCCAACGGCCAGAAAGATGCCGCGAAGATGCGCAAGGAACTGGAAAAAGCGAATATCGATCCCAAAATCCTCCAGCCCGTCATCCATCAAATTGAACCCAACCGCTTCGCCTCGGGCGTCCAGGCAGAAAAAGTCTGGCTCTATTCCGGCAAGTACGATCAGGTCATCCCGCTGGAAAAC
>DOCI01000032.1:3421-3634 GCA_003503535.1 Planctomycetaceae bacterium | reverse complement strand
AGGTCATCCCGCTGGAAAACGCCATTTCATTCGCCAAAGCCGCCAACCTGACCCCCACCCACCACATCCTCATGCCCGCCAACCATTACACCGGCATCATTTACATCCCCATCATCATGCAGCACATTCACGAGCAGATGGAAGCGGTGATGAAGTCGAATTCGTTGCCAGAGCAACAATAATGGCGATCAATTTACAAGCACGAAGCGCAAG
>DOCI01000032.1:1112-3255 GCA_003503535.1 Planctomycetaceae bacterium | reverse complement strand
GGCCAGTGTCGAGTGGCTAGTGGCCAGAGAACCACTGCAACATTGTTTGCTGATCAATGAATATGCTGAAACTGATATTCCTTCAGCCATCAATGCCGGTCGATTCAAATTTTCGGCAATCCTATTATGATACGCTCAGGGAAAATCCGTTCCGTTGTTCGTTCAGAAAACAAGTGCTGCCATGCTTTGGGAAATCGAAATTATCGCTCAACAACCGTATGTTGATCGTGAAGCCAGTCGTGTTGTGAGTGAAAGTGGCGGACTGGGCTGTTCCACGATTACACAAGTTGCTTCTGCCCGGGTGTTTCTGGTGGAAGGCGAACTGGAGCTGGCACAAGTTGATTCCATTCAACGCCTCCTCACAGACCCCGTTACCGAACAGGCGACCATCAAACGGCTCGATCTCGAAGGCTCTAGCGACAGTTCAGATTCTGAACAGACACAAGTCAATGTCCTCTTCAAGCCGGGTATGACCGACAATGTCGCCTACAGCACCCGCCGCGAATTGCAGGAGCGGGGCTTGCCCGTGACTGATGTCGCCACCTGCCGCCGTTACTGGTTCGAAGCCTCAGCCGAGAACAGCGAAATTCAACGCACAATTGCCAAAACACTCGCCAACGATGCCATCGAACGCGTTGTCCGTGGCCCCCTTCAGTTGAAAACCATTGCGATCGGACACGATGTCCCCTTTGAATTGAAAACCGTCAAACTGGCCGGGCTGAGCGATGAAGCACTGATGACCATCAGCCGGGAGAATCTGCTCTCGTTATCGCTGGTCGAAATGCACACCATTCAGGATTATTTTGCCAAACTGAATCGCGATCCGACCGATATCGAACTCGAAACCGTCGCTCAAACCTGGAGCGAACACTGTTCTCACAAAACCCTGGCTGGCCGCATTCGCTATACCGAAGGAGGGCAAACCCGGCAGTTTGAGAACATGCTCAAAGAGACCATCTTCGCCGCCACCGTGCAGATTCGGAAACAGCTCGGTGAAAACGACTGGTGTGTCAGTGTCTTCAAAGACAATGCCGGGATCGTCACCTTCAACGATAAATATGATGCCTGCTTCAAAGTCGAAACTCACAATCGACCATCTGCCCTCGAACCTTATGGCGGAGCCAACACCGGTATCGGCGGCGTGATTCGCGATTGTCTCGGCACTGGATTAGGCGGACGTCCGGTCGCGAACACCGATGTTTTCTGCTTTGCACCTCCCGAAACACCGCACAGCGAACTGCCTCCCGGTGTTTTGCATCCGAAAACAATTGCCCGGGGCGTGATTTCCGGTGTTCGCGATTACGGAAATCGTATGGGTATTCCGACTGTCAACGGAGCGGTTTACTTCGATGACCGCTACATCGGCAACCCGCTCGTCTTCTGCGGAAATGTTGCGGTTATTCCAAAAGGAAAATCGGAGAAAGTCGTTTCGCCTGGTGAATATATTGTCGCAATCGGTGGCCGAACCGGACTGGACGGCATCCATGGAGCGACATTCTCCTCAGCAGTGTTGACCGACAAAAGCGAAGAGACATCGGGTGGAGCCGTGCAGATTGGGAATGCGATTACCGAAAAAATGGTGGCTGATGTCGTCCTCAAAGCTCGTGACCGTAATCTCTTTTCTGCCATCACCGATTGCGGAGCTGGCGGCTTCAGCAGTGCCATCGGCGAGATGGGCGAAGAGACCGGAGCCGAAGTCTGGCTCGACCGGGCTCCACTCAAATATTCCGGACTTTCCTATATGGAAATCTGGATTTCAGAGGCTCAGGAACGCATGGTGCTGTCCGTTCCGAAAGAAAAATGGGAAGAGTTCGAGCAGGTTTGTGTCAGCGAAGGAGTCGAAGCCGTCATTCTGGGATTGTTCACGGACACGAAACAGCTCGTCCTCAAATATCAGGATCAATTGGTCGGAAATGTGGCGATGGCGTTCCTGCACGATGGTCGCCCGCCCATTATTCGCGATGCAACTTATACGCCGAAAGAGTCTACACCGGTTTCAGTGCCGGAAGGCATCGACCTCAACCAAGCTCTGCTCAAGACATTGGGGGCTCCCAACGTCTGCAGTAAAGAGTGGATCATCCGCCAGTACGATCACGAAGTTCAGGGGGGATCGGTCGTCAAACCTCTCGTTGGTGTGAAGCAC
>DOCI01000032.1:0-861 GCA_003503535.1 Planctomycetaceae bacterium | reverse complement strand
CGCCGTCGTTCAGCCCGATTTCGATTCTTCGAAAGGGCTCGTCATTTCCAACGGAATGAATCCACACTACGGCGAGATCGATCCCTACTGGATGGCGATTTCCGCAGTCGATGAAGCGATCCGAAATTGCGTCGCCGTCGGAGCCGATCCGCAGAAAATCGCCGTTCTAGATAACTTCTGCTGGGGCAATACCGATCGCCCCGAAACTCTCGGTGCTCTCGTTCGCTCGGCTCTGGGATGCCAGCAGGCCGCTCTCGAATTCGGCACGCCATTTGTCAGCGGGAAAGATTCCCTGCACAACGAGTTCACCTATGAGAAGGATGGCGAAACTCAGGTCGTTTCCATTCCTTACTCCCTGCTCATTTCCGCACTCGGCCAGATCGATGAGATTGAAAATTGCGTGACAATGGATTTGAAAGCAGCCGGAAATCGTGTGGCGATTGTCGGCACAACTCGCAACGAACTGGGAGGGAGTCATTTCAATCTGGTAGAGAATCTGAGTGGTGGCGAAGTTCCGATTGTCGATTTTGAGGAAGCCCGAAAAATCTTCGCGGCGATTTACGCAGCCCACAATCAGCAACTGATCCGCAGCTGTCACGACTTAAGCGAAGGTGGCCTGGCGGTTACTGCAGCCGAGATGGCATTCGCAGGAGAACTCGGCCTCGACCTGTCCCTCGAAAACATGCCTTGCACAAGTGATCTTGAAGACATCGCCCTGCTCTTCGCAGAAAGCAACAGCCGCTTCCTGATCGAAGTGACGCCGGAAAATGTCGACCAAATTGAAACGCTGTTTAATGAGGTCCCCTTTGCCTGGTTGGGTGAAGTTACTGATACTTCTGCAGTGAGCATCAAAAATGCATC
>DOCI01000031.1:41865-42885 GCA_003503535.1 Planctomycetaceae bacterium | reverse complement strand
CTTTTATTCACGACTTGATTATGGATCGAGCCCGGACATTCATCTCAAAAAACGCGAAAAACAATACACCTTTCTTCTGCTATATTCCGACAGCCGTGCCTCATGCGGCGATGCATGCTCCGGAAGAACTGCATGAGAAATGGCGCAAAGTCTTTCCTCAATTCGATAATAAAATCGGCAAGTATGGGGCTGGCGGCGAACCTTGCCCCGATGTCCAGAATCCAATCGCCGGCTTTGCAGCGATGATGGAAAACCTCGATAACGAAGTCGGTTCCCTACTTGATTTACTCAAAGAATTGCATATCGACGACAACACTCTCGTGATCTTCAGCAGCGATAACGGTGCTCATAAAGAAGGAGGACACGATCCCACATTCTGGAACTCGACTGGAAATCTGCGTGGACATAAACGGGACATGCACGAAGGGGGTATCCGTGCTCCGATGCTTGCCCGCTGGCCGGGCGTCATTACAGCTGGAGAAACGACAGCTCACCTGAGCAGCTTTCAGGATGTGCTTCCGACTATGGCTGAATTACTGCAACAACCCGTTCCCACTCAAGTCGATGGCATTTCCTTTCTGCCGACACTCAAGGGCGATCAAAAATCTCAACAGCAGCACGAATCTCTGTACTGGGAATTCTGCAAAGGAACCGAGCAGAAAATTGATACTCAAGCCGTCCGCATGGGAGATTGGAAAGCATTCCGCAAAGCTGGTCAGCAGACCGAGCTTTATGATCTGGATTCAGACCCTTATGAAAAGAATAATCTAGCCAGGGCAGAGCCTGAGATCGTCTCCAAAATGGAGAAGATCATGAGCGAGGCCCACGAACCATTACCGGGGCAGGATTGACCAGATGTATTCCCGCAGTCAGTTCCGCGATATCGTGGTCAGGCCAGAAAAAGTTTTAAACACAATGTATGACTGAAGCACAATGTCGGACAGGCATCCTGTCTGTCTATTATCTAAAAGCAGTCCAGTCACAATGAGTTTAAATGAAAAAGACAGGCTGGAAGCCTGT
>DOCI01000031.1:31031-41785 GCA_003503535.1 Planctomycetaceae bacterium | reverse complement strand
AGGCTGGAAGCCTGTCCTACCCGTATTTATTTGCTACAGCGATGCTAATTCGACCGCAACACCTTGAGTGTAACTCTGGTGCACCGCTTCGGTGAATTTCATGTAGTCCATGGCCGTTTCAAAACTATTGAGAGTGACCGGCTTTTCTCCACGAATCGCCGCGATGAAGTCGGCTTCGACCTGCCACTTTCCCAGCTTTTCTGCCGGCAGTTCCAGGGGCGTCATCGAATCTTCACCAATCCGACCACACAATAGCGTCTCCTTCAGACCCGACTTCAAATCAAACCGTAATTTGATTGTTCCTTCCGTACCGTACAGGTGAATGTGGTGCCCCGGTCCGAATAGAGAGATTCCACTCAAGTGATAAATACCGCGGGCTCCCCCTTCGAGTTGCGTCATCACATGCAGGCTGTCGGGTACGGTGACTTTCGCCATCTCTGGAGAGTTTTCCAGCGAACGTTCGGTCTCAAAGATTTTTCCCTGAGCCATCACGCGTGTTGTCGCAGGCGCCCAGCGACTGAGAGTTTCATGCAGAATGCCGAGATGCAGAACATTATTACCGCTCAATTCCCGATCTTGTCGCGGATGCAAATGCTGGGAGAAATCCCAGTGCGTATCGTCTGCACCAATCACAACCACTTCCCGCAAATCTCCCAGAAAGCGACGTTCGATCAGTGAATCCATATACGGACCGAACTTCAATCCGAATGGACTGGGAACCACCATTGATGTCAATTCCGCATGTTGACGAGAGGCGTCAAGCATCTGTTTTGCTTCATCAAGATTCCGCGCCATGCGGGCTTCTGTCAGAACATGCTTGCCCGCTTCGAGAGCAGCACAGGTGATTTCGCAGTGAAGGTTTGGCCATGTTCCGATCACAATCGCATCGACGTCAGATGAATTCACAACGTCTTTCCAGTCGGAAAACTGCTCCGGGATTCCAAACTGGTTCGCAACATCGCGAGTCGATTCCTCGCGCGAATTGCACACAGCTTGCAACGTCACCCCGGGAATCGCCTGTAAGCCGGGAATATGCTTTTGGCAGGTGTTTTGACCTGCGCCAATCAGTCCAATTTTGAGAGAATCGCTCACGGAATTATGTAATCTTTCTTGACCATTGTTCACCCTGAGGCCTCCTTCAGGCAACCTCAGAATCAGTATTCGCAAGCTAACATCTAAAAGTCTGTGGGTTCACATTGCAAGAATGAATCAGCAATCACTCAGCAATTCGCATGAAGTCACCTCCACGAACGTCAAAATCGCCAGCACCGCAACTTTCTGAGGATAACAATCACATCGATTATGCTAATTCTGAGAGATGCTCCTGCCTCGCAATGTTGGATTTGAGAAAGTGCCTTATTCCTTATACTGACTGGGATCGCAACTTCCATTGTTGATAAAATCTACTCCCGATGAGCCGCCTCAGCCATGCTGCGGGCGAAGGCTTCAATCTCCTGAAGAGTCTCTTCAAAGCTCTTCCCACCATCAGACAACAGCTGAAGATGCTTCACGATCGCCGAGCCGACAATCGCCCCATCAGCGACACCACGCAGAGGATCAAGATGCTCCGGCTTGCCGATCCCAAACCCAACCGCCAGCGGAGTCTTCGTCTTCTGTTTCAGACTCTTGAGTTGCTCAATCAATTCACCCGCCACCTGATCACGTTCTCCGGTCGTTCCGGAAACAGCGATGCAGTAAATGAATCCACTGGAATGAGCCACGATGGATTCTGTTCGTTGAGCAGTCGTTGTCGGGGCCAGCAGTTGAATCAAATCCAAGCCGGCTGCCTGCATCTGAGGAGCCAGTTCACTCGCCTCTTCAGAAGGTAAATCGGGCACAATAAATCCACTGAAGCCAGCCTGAGAAGCTTGCTCAATGAAGCGATCCGTTCCATGCCGAAAAATGATGGCATAGGAAACCATCGCCACCAGCGGCGGCATCGATTCCTCTTTCAGAGAGCCGACCATCTCGAATATGCCATCCACGGTCGTTTTCTGAGCCAGGGCCCGCGTATAGGAGGCTTGGATGACCGGGCCATCGGCAATTGGATCGCTGTAGGGAAAACCGAGCTCAATCAAGTCCGCACCAGCTCCTGCCAGAGCTTTGAGCAAATCAGCCGTTCTGGGCAAATCGGGATCCCCGGCTGCAATAAACGGCATGAACGCCAACTGCCCTTTCGGGCCACGTTCACGAAAAACAGCTTCAATTCGAGAGCAGGTCTGTGTCATCAGAAAATTCCACGGCAACATTAATTTCAACGCAAATGGGCAATCTCAACTACCCAACTCTGCAAAACAGATCAGCAGTGGTTATCGGACATTGCCCCCTTGAAATCAAGGCTGACATCAACGATCAATCGATTGTTTAGGTTAAGTTTACATTTACTGCAGCGGCTGGCGAAGTGAAAACGCCTGCATTCGTAATGCCTGGACGCGTTTCAGTCAAACTGATTATCCTCTGAATGAGACTGACACGAAAAACTTTGAGACGGCCATCTCTGAATATAAATAATCAATAGCACCAATTATTAAGGGAAACAGGAGTAATTAAATTGATTGCAATGACAAATCAAAAGGAAATTGAACCAGAACGTTACGTTTTTTGTCTCCATTCTTGACGAGTCCACCAATTCCAAGTAACTTTTCACTCAATCGCACCGCGATTCCCTCCGGTCCTGTAGCTCAGTTGGTTAGAGCGCTTGCTTGACATGCAAGAGGTCACAGATTCGAGTTCTGTCAGGACCACTACTAAAGCCTTGAAGCGTAACACTTTACGACGCTTCAAGGTTTTTTTATTGGTATCACTTTTATGCATATTTTTTGTGGTATCACTTTTGCCTAGAATTTTTCTGATTTAGAGGTGATGCTTCAAGCTGAAGCTCATCAAACAACTGGGCCAAAAACGATCCTGAAATGCATGAAACCAGTAGCCTGATACCATTACTTGCTAGAAGAAGTGTCTAAACACTCAGGCTGAAAGATCGTTCCATGACATCCGAATCTGATCCTGCTTCAGTAAAAACGCACTTCAAAAGAAAACCTGCAAGATGCCCTCAGTGTCGATCCAAACCTGTCGGTAGCATCCTGTATGGGTTTCCCATGATGGACGATGAAATGCGATCAAAGATTGATGAAGGACGAGTCGTACTCGGTGGCTGTTGCATAATAGAGACTAATCCCGATTGGGCCTGTAGTCAGTGCGACTGGAAAGGTTGGCGAGTGTATCCAGACACAGCCGTCTTGACCTGAATGAAATTGTAAAAGAACTTGAGAATAATCACCTTGGTAATCTCGATGAAGAAATACGACGGCTCATGCCCGAGCCTGTCAATCAGCAAATGGTTGGAGATCAAGATGATCTCAATGAGTATCGGTCAGCCCTTGTTGGGGGCGATCCGGGTGAGGTCATCGTCGATCAGGGCTTACTGGAAATCAAAGTCTCTGAGTTCAGTGTTCGATGGAATGGACCACACACTCCCGTTGTAAGGCCCATCAACACAGCCACCGTTGATTGTCACGATAAAACGATGGAACAGATTCTCAAAGAAGTACGACGATTGATTCAGAGAAAATGCAAAAACCGCAAGTCGAAATATAGAACCTGCAAATACTGTCAGGAGTCCAATACTCCCGAGTGGATAATAGAGGATGTATTTGACGGCATTGTCTGTCACTCATGCGCAGAACAACACGAAGGAATAGTCTTCTAGCAATCACCCCAAGTGCAGACAGTCATTTACAAAAAAAGCCCCACTGCTTTTGACAGTGGGGCTTTTTTTCTTGATAAAAGACTAACTGAAATCAACCACGATACGAGTCACATCGTACTTTGCTGCATAACAGGAGAGTTTATGCAGCAGCTTTTCTTTGCTTTCGGCTTCGAGATCAAGCGTCAGATTGTTCTTACGCTTGGCACACTTCACCCCAAAATACTCGGCGCATCCTTGAGAGGTTGAGCTAGATCAGACACCAAATTGTATCATGGCGACATCAGCATTTTGAGCGGTGAAGAAGCTCTCCAATTGTCGAGTCTGAAAGTAGTTGAACTCGACATCTTTGAAATGCATTATTTGTAAATTAGATTCCGTAAATTTATTTTGACCGTTATCTTTATTTTGTTACAATAGAACCAACCTGACAAAACTTTCATAACTGGTACCGTCCTAGACGGTCTCTCACATGTATCAGAAATTATTCTGATCGCTATTTAAATATTTTTCTGCGAATACTCTATTATTTCGCATAAGAATGAAAATGTCAGGAATATCTACAGATATGGAAAAAATTAAAGATATATTAAATGGCCCCTTCGTCTCAGAATCGGAGGACGGTGTAAATTACCGAATACTTAATAATGATGGCGATGCTGTCGCATGGATCACTGGAAATTTAATATCTGGTCTGATCCTCACATTGCTGAATGGGATCTGCGAGGAGGAATCTAAATGATCTCACCACTCGCCAAAGCAACTTTCAAAGCGTTTAAGCCTTGGATCAACACGTCTGATTGCGGAATTAAAGGTGAAAATGGAATTTGTCACCTTATTACTAAGGAGACCAAAAGACTCTTCAGTGAATACCGTCGCCTGCGGGAAACTGGTGAGAAACGCCCCAAGTTGAATTATCCACGAGGCAGTAATCGGTACAAGTATGGTCCGTTTGACCCCAAACGAGATTTTTTCTGCAAGACGATGTCACCTTGGAGAATTGATCAGCATCTTGGTGGAACCAAGCATTATTACAGCAGCAATCAGCATGGTCGCTCATTATTAATGGTTGATATTGATTGGCATAAAAAGTGGCAAAAGGTACGAAAAGAGGAACAATCTAGAGCCATAAATTTAATAACACAACATTTTCCTACTGGGCTCCATGTTCCTTCTGAACGGGGTCATCATGTCTATCTAAAGGTTAATTATTATACTATTGAAGAGATCAACAAATTAATAACCAGTTTTCAAACAATGCTGCGAAACTTATTCCTTACAAATGAAATAATTCTTGATGTTGAAGTAAAAGGGTCTGTGACCTCTGATAAATCAGGTTCACTGGCTCAATTGCCATGTCGCTCAGATTGGTGGTCTTGGGAAAGGCTTGCAGAATTCGAGAATTGTAAACCAATCAATTCACTGCAACTACAAGGAAATGTAAATAGAATTGAAGGGCAGCTTTCTCCTGAGGTGATCAGAAAAACAAAAGTAATCAAAGCTGGAATTGAACAGCAATGGTCCGAACAAGAAGAACTACTCGGTGAATATGCTCACCTTGAATTTTCAAAGCAGGAATTAAATTTAGAGGCGACAATAGTTAAGCCACAAATTAAAAAACCAGTTTTTCAGCCAGAGCCTGAGAACCTAATCTCTACCTTTTCTTATAAGGTGGAAGACTGGCATCCCGAAGAGCCTGACGCATTTGAACGGACCCGAAAGGTACTTCTTCCCTTCTTCCGCTCGTTTTATAAAGAGTATCGCCGTGAACCTTCAGTCAAAGAAGGAATTTCCTACTTAAATCAGAATGGTCTCTATTCTGGAGCTTGGGAAGATGGTGAATCAGAACGGAGCAGACGAGTCAGTAATGTTCTCAAATTTATTTCAGCTTCATTTGATCCAAAGAAATTACGTTCTTCAACAGAATGCAATCTTAATCACGGTTTGATTCGATGGGTAAATAAGCATTTCCCAAAAGGGATTAAAGGATCGCTGCAAGATAAGCGAGTTTTGGATTTTCTGACACAGACTTGTGGGGAGAATAAATTCCATGTCCCAATGGAATTTGTTGTTCATTTCTTCCAATTGCTCAATCTCTGGCAACAAACTCCAGATGACAATGATGGTCTTGCTACCTCATTTTTTAAAGAAAACTGGAATAGGTTCGATTCATGCACTTATTCCGCACCTTCTTGGAATCAGGACTTTTTTAGAGTTACACGAGAACACTTTAATTCAACAGGGATTGTTAATATTTATGATCGAGAACATAAGGCAGGGAAATGCTGGAGGTGGAAGAAAGGTGGGAATTATCCTCAAAAGTATCGTACAAAGAAGGTAGGAAATGTTACTGGGAATGGCAGATGGAGATACCTAAACAAAAAAAGAAACACAACAGTACAATATCTATATGGTTATGAATGGGTAAAAAATCCTTTTCAATCAAAAACCACTTTTTCTGAAATGATTAGTGGTAGATCGCCTCCATAAACGTGAAAACATCCGAACAACATGACTGTTCTAAACGTCTTTTATTAGAAGACAACGTGGAAAATACGTCTGGATGTAATTCCCTGAAAAACCACTTTTTTGAAATGTTCGAATAAACCAATTGGAAAAGCCATGACAAAAAATGAAGAACTTCAACTTCTAAAAAACCAGTTTATTTTTGGTCAGCACACTCGTTTCAAAAGAATTTGTAGAGAATCAGGTGCTGACACAGTGGATCAAAAAATTAAAGTTGCCCAAAAAGTGATTTCTCAGTGGTGCAGCGGCACCACTTTCGAGTTGTTCCACGAACAGAATTTGTTGAAAAGGTTGAAGTGATGGGGAGATTATTAACGAGTGTTGCTTCACCCTGAAAATTGTGGATGGATTGCATGGAAATTAGGGTTTGAAGAGGTTTTGTGGTAGTGGTGATGAGGTAGGGATAAGGTAGTGGTATACCCTTCTTTGTTCACCCTGCTTTGTCCTGTTTGAGTTTGTCTCCACCCCTAATTTGTGTGTTGACGGAAAATATTTTCCTCACCCGAAAGGAAGATATGGCTAAGAAATTGCCAACAGTGGCATGGCAACGCCTATTTTTGTTTACTGAAAATTGATCCAAAAAAACTTTTTTCAAAAATAAACAAAATCAGCACCTGCCACGGCTAATGGATATCTGGCTGTCGTTGTGACAGCCGTCAGGTATCACTTTAGTGGAGGGCAATTATGCTCAGCATGTCAGATTTTGTTCCGTCAAATTTAATTAAAGATCTTCAAGAAATGGGCAAAGAAGAGTGGGTCAAGGCACGATTGGATCATCATAAACATAAAATACAAGTATCAATAGATTCAGATTGGAATGATCAATATCATTTGTTTTGTGAGCAAAATCCAGAATATGCGATGCGTCTCTTAGCCACCTCTAAAGCACTGGCGAATGGTAAGATGCTTTACCAGCCTACTTATGAGCAGATGATCTGTGTCACAGATAACGAACATTTTGTTGCCCAAGAGGAGTATCGTCAACCTTTTCCAGTCTTGATGATTGAATGGCCCGATGCTTTCAGGCAGCAATTATCTAAGGATATTTCTGGATACGATTGTCCCAAAGGAATGATCTGTTTTCACGATCAACAGGCTGGAATCTTGTACATTGGTCTTGCCGTATGTAAGGGAATACATGCTGATTACATTAGAGATGCGAGAGGTGGTTTGCCGACTTGCACCGAAGAAATGGTGGAAGAAGACCCCAGTATTCTTGGTGACTATCACTTGTTGAGAATCGCAATGTCTTTTTGCCACTTACTCGCCACAAAGGGATGCAGAGACGTTGGTCCTGCCAATCCGAAAGAGCTAAAAAGAATTGAACGACGGTATCGCAATCATAAGGATAAGAAAAAAATCATTTCAGATGCTAGGCGACGAATGACGCATCTGATTGATTTTGATCATGAAGTTGTTTTTGACCTTGAACCCAAGCGGTCGTATCCTTTCAAACGTGAGGATGTCATTTCATCATCCAACAACAAAATGAAACCGCATAGGCGGGCTGGTCATATAAGACGAGTGAAATGCGGAAAAGGACGAACCGAAGTAAAGCTGGTCTTCATAGAAGAAACATTCGTTAACAAGAAAGACTTTAAAGGAGACCCGAAGAATTTCTCAGTTCTATACAAAGGGAAGAAACGATAAAGCAAGAAAAGGTCCTGCCGAAACAGGACCTTTTTTTATTGTTTTATTTGTTTATGCCACTTCGCCATCATCCTCTCAATAGGAGACTGCGGAGCAAGTAATGTCTCGACTGCCTCACTGAAGTCTCAAGTTCTTCATCAGGAACTGTTGGCAATACCTTCAGGGCCGCCTCACAATCTTCCTTGTCATTCATTCTTTCGATCCTTGCTTTGATTTCGTCTCGACGCTTAATCACATTTGGAAGTTGCGGTGACTCGTTCACAGTTTCCTCAAGTGAATTTGCTGGTCGTGGCATTGCTCATCCTTTCTTATTGCGGATAGCCATACAGTGGACAGATCCTCATTGTCCCGAAATCCATTAAAAAATTGAAGTTTGTCGTTACGTCGGGCAGTTTACCGTTTTGTTTGAAATTTTCTGAAATAATTTCCTGCCGCTGTATCTCCTTTAATGGCATGGACTTCTGATCCAGAGTGCCCCGTTGAGTAATTATTTAAAGAATTAGAAAATTCGAATTACTGAATTTTCAAGAACAGAATCGAGGGTTGCCCAGTCTTAGGACCAATCAATTTCGTGGTCCTATGAAGGAGGCAATCGATGAGTGAAGATTTAGTCAAACTGTTACCGGGTGACGGTCCCCTAACTCGAAGAATCTTAAAGCGGACAAGGGAGGCTGGGCTTGATTATCGTATAGACACTGTAGTGGTCTCGATTGGTCGAAGAAGAAAAGGAACCAAAATTGTCGCTTACCATGTTCCCAAAGATATTTACACTGAGGAATTCGAGCGACGTGAACAGCAGAAGCTCCGAAAGGAGCAGCAACTCGCCATAAAGGCTGAGCAACAAGAACGTGAAAAGCGTGAAAAAACTGTCAATGAACAGTGTGCCAAGTTTCCAAAACTTGATCGATCACGCATTGAGGAGTTTTATGATCAACAGACGGAGATCAAGAGCTTCGATGAAGTCGGATACTTGCATAAGTTGGGAACGAAGTCCTATTGGCGGAAACTCGGGTTTAACGTCATTGGAAACCCAGTTGAAGTCGTTGTCCGAGGAAAGCAATGCTTTAATCTTTATCGCCCTTCCCAGCTTCGAGATATTTCGACTCGCACGAGTCTTGTGAATCTGAAAAACAGGTGGCTCAAGAAGTACGGTTCAAGCGAACTGGCGCTTGCCGAAGCCTTGAGGTTTGCGAATCGTCTTCAGAAGGTTTGTTTCTATGAGGATTTCTACGCACTCAAGGATCAGTGGATCAAATCTAACCAACACCTCTTGGTTGATGGCAAGATCGCAAGAGTTGAGGAGCGTATGTGCTGGTCGTGCGATGGCAGCGGTATGTACTACAAGGATGAGGAGTGCTGGAAATGCTCCGGGACAGGTATCTACTCATCACGGACGTTGTACGAACATCGGTATCGGATCGAAGATCGAGTATTCAGCTTCCATTCATATGTGCAACCAAAGCTCCTCGGTGAAGAAAAAGGGGCTGACCTGCCAGCTTATGGTCAACCATTCCGCCCAGACGAGCTACCGCTCCCACCTCAATCGATGCTGATCAAGCTGATTGAGGAGCTGATGTGATCCAAAAACATTTTGTGTCCGGTTTGGATGGGTTGCCCCCGCCTATACCTGTGACATGCATCCCTATCACATCGAGGGGTGGCATAAAAACGCTTGTTTTCATGCCACGCATCTCATTTCAAATATTTTTTGATTTTTTTAAACAGGATCGTCACCTGCCCTGTCTAACGAGAGAAAACGTCGAGAGCGATGACATTTTTGTCATTCCAAGCAGATTGAAAACAAGCGGTACAGGAAAGGTAGTAAGTGGGTAGGGAAATTTTCATTTTTGTTCAAACAAGATTGGACGTTGCCCGGTCTAAGCGATGAACAGAACCAGATACATGCCCCAAAGGAGAAACGAGTGGAAAATTCATTTAATCAAGAAACTAATTTATCAATGTGAAAAACGACTTCTGGATTTTGACAACTGTCGCCATGAAGACGAGATTGTGATCGACCCCGCACATCTTGAGAATGTCGAAGTTCGGAGATTCTCGGAGCAAATTGTTGGCTGAGAATATAGAGCTGTATACACAGAATTTACTTTTCAAAAATATTCGAAGACTGCTTTACAAAAATATATTTTTGGTTAGCTGAAAATTAATTACAAAAGTGCGTTACAACAATAGATGTTATAGATATATTTCTATCGTTCATAAGAATTAGGGATTTACTTGTCTCTGTTTAATAAAGAAAGGATGTGTTCACTTCAAATAAAGAATGATACTTAACCATCAAGAGTGAAGGCAATTACATCGCAGCGTTGCGCCTTCTGCCAACCGACTATTAAGCACGGTGGATGACTGCGACAGAATTTTCTGGATGGGCTTTTTTGCGAATTTCCAAGTCGCCGAAGCCTTTATTAACACTTGGAAATTTTAAGGAAATGAAATGAAGAACACAAAACCGTACCCACCTACCGACCCCGCCTCTTATCAGGTGCTGGGATGGATGATTGAAAAGGACTACTTGAATCTTAAAGAAAGCATACGTGACTCAGGTCAGGTTGTTGTCCCAATTGTGACCACTTTCGAAGGTGAAATCATTGACGGACACCATCGACAACTGGCAGTGGAAGAGCTTCGATCCGAGGGGGTGAAAATCAAGGTTCCTGATGCCGTATTACTTCACCTTACAGAGACTGAAGAAAAACGTGAAGAAGCCCTTAGATTGAATCTTCAGCGTCGTAATCTCAGTCGAAAGCAGAAGCATGAAATCGTTCAAAACGAACTCAAATATGATCCATCACGTAATGACACTTGGATTGGAAATATTTGTGGGGTTGATCCCAAGACAGTCGGATCACATCGT
>DOCI01000031.1:29913-30900 GCA_003503535.1 Planctomycetaceae bacterium | reverse complement strand
CGGATCACATCGTTCCAAATTGGAACGAGAGAAGGAAATCCGACATTTCGATGAATACCGAACTCGCAACGGTAAAACTTATCCGAGGACTATCGCACGTGATTCACGTGAGGCAAAAAAGTTACGGAAGGATGCATCGGCAGTTTACGGAGATTTACCAGAAGGAAGTTTTCGCAAAATCAATGTCGAACAAATCCAACGTGACGTGAATCGTGAAGCGGTTAAGAAGATGGAATTGCCATCAGATAATTTGACTGATGACATCGAGATGCTCGCCTGTGATTTTCGTGAGATGGAGGTTGAGGATGAATCGATCAATGCGATCTTGACCGATCCACTTTACGAAGGTGATGCACTGCATCTCTGGTCTGACCTTGCTGAATTCGCTGAAAAGAAGTTAGTCGATGGTGGATTGCTGGTCGCTTACACCGGCATTGAATTCCTTCCTGAAGTTCTCGAACGACTTACAGGAGAGCTTGACTATATCTGGCAGCGAGTCGTCTTTTTTAAAGGAAATAAAAGATCAAACTGTGGACCGATTCGGGGAGGAAGTGGATATCGCCCGATCTTGATATTCGGAAAAAATCGGAAGCAATTGGAAAAGGGTATTCTCGATGTGATTCCTTCTGGAGACCGAGAAAAAGAATGGCATCCATTCCAACAGTCGGTATCTGAGGCGGAACATATTCTCAACGATATGACTTCTCAGGGCGATTTGATTTGTGATCCATTTGCTGGTTCATTCACCACTGCAATTGCATGTCATCGAACGGGTAGGCGATTCATCGGCTGTGATCTCGACAAAGATAACCTAAAGGTTGGCAAATATCGATTATTGGCTGAGAAAGGTGAGGTTGATCCGTCAAATCTGCCCTTCCCTTCAAAAAATGAAGCCGTTTCTTAGCGGCTGCGAACTTCAACTACTGCTTGTTTACCCGACTGATTAAACCGGGATTCTCTCTTTACGTTTATTAGGAGCTAGAAATA
>DOCI01000031.1:7229-29740 GCA_003503535.1 Planctomycetaceae bacterium | reverse complement strand
TATTAGGAGCTAGAAATATGTCTGTTCAAATTGTTTATGGATCAAATCAAATTAATTATGACCTCGAAGGAGTTTCAGTTAACGAGGCTAAAGAAATTTTAAAGGAGGTGCTTAATCTTCCTTCAGTTATCGATGCTTATGTTAATTGTAAGCGGGTCGGTGAGGATTACGTTCTGGCAGCAGATGATCGTCTCGAATTTTTGAAAGAGGGTGGATCGAAAGGGTTACAGAATTCACTTGATCCTGAAGAATTCAAAAGAATATGGGGAGAGGAAGGTATTGCCCGTCTAATCGAAGCTGGTCATCTGAATGAAGATAATGGACCGCTTCCGATATCCGAATTCATTTCTTTGAATCGATGGCTGACAGATCCCGCAAATCATCCTTCTAACTTCGTGGATATGCAGGTCGATGTTGAACAAGGTGCCTTCGTATTCAATAACACTCTCTACGAAATCGACATTGAACTCGCAGCCGTCCTCAAGTGTTTGCACGAGGCAAATGGGGAATTTCGAACTCAGCGTCAAATAAAGTCTCGATTCGAGCATGTCAAATTCTTTGGACGGCTCGATAAGAAGATCACAGCTATTCTTTTACCGCATGCGTCTGGTGTAGGCCGAATAATTGAGTCTTCATCAGCAGGGTATCGATTAAAGCCGCATTAGGAGCAGGTTCTCCCAAAGTAGTCCATATTCGATCCCATATACAGAGGTGATAATCCAAGAGTGCAGCACACAGTTTCAGTCTAAACATGGGCTTTTTTGCGAAATTCCAAGTCGCAGAAGCCACTATAAGAACTTGGAAATATTAAAGGAAAAAGAAATGATTATGAAAACGCCGAATGTTTTATCAGTGACCTATTGGATGTACGAAGCAGTACTCCCTTGCTATGACATTAGCGTCAAGGAATGTTACGAGGGATGCCGTCAAATGATGGGCATTCCGCCTGAAGCCCAACCTTATCTCAACGGACACCTGTGCGACTGGAATCACATTCCACTTTCAGGAGGGCGTCTGGAGTTTGTAGTTCCATGCGGAAGAAAAGGAGGTGAGCCGCTTCCTCATAATACTCCGTTCTCATTATTCACTGGAGATTCCCTCGATGTACTGTCTCAGTTTGATGATGGTTCAGTGGATTGCTGCGTGACTAGTCCTCCATACTTCAATCTGCGTCGTTACGGTAATCTCCAAGAGATTGGCAAAGAAGAAACGCTGGCGGAGTATATTCAAAATCTTGTCAGAGTGTTTCGTGAAGTAAAACGAGTCATCAGAGATGACGGAACGTGCTGGATTGTCATTGGCGACCAGTATTCTCGATCACTTAAAAGTGCAGGTGTTCTTAAAGGTAATTTGATGCAACTCCCCGATAGATTGGCAATGGCACTTGTAGCTGATGGGTGGAACTATCGTCAGGAAAATATCTGGGACAAGCCGAACAGACATCCTGACGGGGCTAGGTGCCGACCGTCGTCGTGCACGGAAAAGATTCTGATGATGACGAAATCTTCAAAGAATTACTATGACATCGACTCTGTTCGTGTGCCTTATGTAACAAATCCACGTGTGAAGAAAAGGTCCGATTATTCAACATACGACCACCCGGAGATTGGCTCGAACTCAATTGGTTCTAAGTTAGTCTACCCGCATCCAGACGGGAAGAATATTCGTAATGTTTGGAGGGTCAACGTTGGGCATTATGCAGGCTCGCACAAAGCAACATTTCCACCTGAACTTATTGAGCCTTGCATCCGTTGTTCAGCACCTCGCAATGGGATCGTGCTGGACTGCTTCTCTGGTGCTGCTTCAACAGGTGTGGCTGCATTGAATAATGGCCGCAGGTATGTGGGCATCGACCTATACGAGGAATACAACAAAGAAGCTGAACGACGGTTGAGAGACGTGTTGAGGGGGCTGATTTAGAGACTCTGAGGCTGCAGATTTACCAAGACCAATACCGCCAAGCACGAAAACGGACCGATATTTGCCAGACATTTTTGTTGCGGATACCCTTCCAATTAAAAGCTGAAGTAAGCGATTTCGTTACGTCATAAGTGCTGCGATTTTCTATTGCTTTATACCCGATGTAAATATCCGGGTTACATTCTTCACGTTTATTAGGAGCTAGAAATATGTCTATAAATATTGTTCATGGTGTCAACCAGATGGTAATTGAACTCGAAGGGCTATCAGTGCTTGAAGTTCAAGATGGTACGAAGGATGCACTGAATCTTCCTTCAGATATCGATGCTTATGTGAATTGTAAGCGGGTTGGTGGGGATTGTGTTCTGGTAGAAAATGACCATCTGGAGTTTGTGAGAGCAAGGGGAATGAAAGGAGCGATACACGATTTTTGGACAGAAGAAGAGATAGTCGCTCTTTGGGGGCGCCCCGTGTTTGATGAGTTGATCTCAAATGGTCTTAATTCTTACAGAGAACCAGTATTCGTACCAAAAGAAGTTGTTAGACAATTAAGTGCTTTGAATGAGACTGTGAATTTCATAGTTGATGAAAGGATCATGATTGACGATGTCCGATTTACGGTAGACTTCGAAGGGGAAGGCTCATGCCAGCTTGGCAACACTGTTTCATTTAGGCTTTTAAGTCGGTTAGCCAGAAATCCCGGCTCAAAAGTAAGTTTAAGCGAATTGTGCGATGATGTATGGGATAGAGAAGATACAAATTCTGCAACAGTCCGAAGACGGATTAATGAATTAAACAAGAAGCTTAGGGACTATGGAATTAATTCTGTATCCGTTAGGTGGAATAGTCATGAGTTAATTGCTGTTCTTCTTATCGAGTGAGTATGCATCAGCCTAATGCCTGTACTAGATTCGCACAAATTCCGCCCATCGAAATGATAAGGTATTAGCACAAGCAGTGAGTAATTCATTGGCAAAAGCCAGAATTGTACAACGCTCAGTGGATCGTCCAAGGAGATGCAAAATGAAAAGGTATGGAGTATTAATAAAATCTGATCGTGCCTTGATCGCAGAAAGTGAGGGTAGATTCCCATTGATGCAATCAAGGCGGATCTTGCAATCTAAATTGCGGAAGGAACACGGGATTAAGGCGACAATATACGGTTGCGGAATACTTCTCAGAAAATATGGATTTCATGGTGAATGGCATCACATTGGTAGATATGCAAAAGAGGTTGAATATTACGACATTGATTCAGTGGTTGATCGTTTTCCTGATAATAAATTAGCCATAATAGCCATGAGCACTAAACCAACTAAAGAAGTAATTGAGCGCATGGTTCGAATTGAATGGTGGCATTGGTATGGGGCAAAGAATAGACGTAAGTACGAAATCCAGCAGTACGAAGGGCTTGCCACGATTAAGGGTGAATGGATCTATTTCAAAGGGCAAAGAAAACTAATGACAGGAAATTATATTCAGATTAACTACTTGTAATGTAGCAATTCTGTATGCCTGTTTTTCGTGTATGAAAATATTAAATCAGACTCCGATAGGGAGTAGAGATTCCCATAATCCGTGAGTACAGAGTAGTGTAGCGAATTGCACTGGTATTCGCAGTATCTATCGCAATCAATAATAATTAACCAAAGGACATCACAATGGACGAAGAACAAAAGTTCTTGGCAGACATTCTAGTTATGAGAGAGTTGTCTGAACAGATCGATATTGAAGACTTGAAAAATAAAGCCCGACAAGACGACAACTTTCGAACATCCTGTCTTGAAATGGCTTGTTTTCTTGAGGAGCTTGTTACACATCAATCATCAGAAGTGATCTGTGATGATGAAAATCCGCAGCGGACTGTTGTTTTGGAATTCTACGCTCGAAGAGAGATCGAATGTTCCCAAAGACTTCTAGTTTCTCTGCCGCATGAAGTGACCGACGAGGAATTGAACAGAATGGTGCCAAGTAAGTTTGATAAATTTTTGAACCAGTCTGATTGGGAGGAGATTTCGTCCAAATTATTGCATGAAGGAAGTCCTTTGATCATTGCTAAAATTGATGGAACATGTGATCCATATCTTGAAATAAGTCGGTCAACATCGGGAAGACTGATCATTGAAAAGACCGTTGAACAAAATTAATAAGCAGTAGTCCATTTCTTTGTGAAGTGTGTGAATTGAAATTTTATTACTGACACACGAGTGAGCACTTGGTTAACAGCGTGATGCCTGCTCCCCAAGAGCAGGTCCATTTCCTAGTGAAGCTGACACAAAGTTCTCCGCTTAGGTTGACTGCGTGTTCGCCTGCTCCCCTGCTTTTTGAGGAGCGGGTCCACTTCCCTGTGAAGTGTGTGAATTGAAAGTAATTTAATGAAGCTGACACAATGTTATCCACTTGATTAACTCGTGCTGCCTGCTCCTCAGAATTCTGGGGAGCAGGACCACTTTGTTCGAAGTGTGTGAATTGAAATGCTACTGGCAAAGATTACTACTCAATTTGAGTAGGAGTCTGAATGTGGGGAATTCCCACGAACTGCGATTCTTATCGCAGTAAGACATACGACGTTTGTCGTATGAATTATGGTGGTCGTCGAAAAGGATTACTTAGTAGGCACCATTAACCACGGCGAGATGCCCGCCACGACCCACCCGGATAATTTGTCCGGGTGGGTTTTTCTTTTTGAAGTGTTGATCAATTGTGAGGAAAAAGGAATCCTCAATTATTACATTTGCTTGCCTGAAATAAATTTCTCATTTTCCGAAGAAAAATATTTCTCTGCTGCATAAATACTTCTGGAGGTAACTTATGCAGGAATTTTATTCATTAGGTCAGGTCGCTCAAATACTCGGTGTTCGGCAGCACCAAATCACGTATTTGCTTAATAGCAAAAATCAGAAATTGGAACCGAACCGAGTATCAGGCAGGAGATTATTCACAGACGATGACATCAGGAAAATTGCCGCTGCTCTTGGGAAGGAGGTGCGTGATGCATGACTTTCCCTTCCTCACACAAAAGCAACTTGGTGAAGTGTTCGGCGTTGAAACCTTTGAAATGGGCAAGATGCTTCAACAAATCGGTTTTCGAGATCAATACATGCAAATGAAACCAGAATTAAGTAAACAAGGAATCATCAGGGAGCAAAACGGAATAACAGGTTGGCATCGTGAAAAGACAATCGCCGCACTCGAAAAAGCAGGATTTAAAAGACCGATTGATAGAGCTACGCTTCCCACAGGACCGTTTAAAAATGAATCTGAGGGTGGTGGGAAATGCTTGTTGGATTCCGCTGGGAAGATTTGTATGCGAATTTATGGCGACGAATTTTCCGACAAGATTGTTGAAGTCATGCGAATCGCTTATGAAAAAGGTGGAATGTTTTGCGATGAGTGGTGGGATCGGGTTTGCAAAAAGTCTGAAGAAGGTGGGAAAAGGGATTGGCGGGATAATTATGAGAATATGTAATGGAAATCTAAATTGGTCAAATTGGAAGAATACTGAATAAGGTTTGAAAATGTCCCCTACTCTCATTGAAATTATTCAATCGAAAAATTACGACATCATCCATTCCAAAGCTGAAGTGCAAGAAATTCATCGACACTTAATCGACAGTTCAAATTATGTGAATGCACCGAATTTCACAAAGATTCATCCTTCTGATCTGGAACTGATTTTTGATGAATATGATCGCCGATTCTTCGATGGAGCAATCAGAGCTTCTCTTGGAGATTCCTCGTTAAATTTTCGACTTTCAAAAAGAATGACCAGTTCTGGCGGGTCAACTCGACAGTGGCGAGACAGATATACCCGAAATCAGAAATTCGAAATCACAATATCTGCACCAATCCTTTTTGAATCTTTTGATGGTCCAAACCATCGAGACATCATCGCCAATGGGATCGTATGCCATGATCGAGTCGAGGCTCTTCAACGAATCATGGAACACGAAATTATTCATCTCGTTGAATTTCTTGCCTTCAACGAATCGAGTTGTTCAAGAAAACGATTCCATTCACTTGCAAAACAGTTCTTTGGACATACTTTTCACAAGCATCAGTTAATCACTCCTGCCGAGACAGCTAAGGTTAAACACGGCATCATGGCGGGTAAAAAAGTTCGGTTCGAATTTGAAGGAGAAATTTTTCATGGTATCGTGAATCGGATCACCAAGCGTGCAACGGTGTTGGTCGAAAGTCCTGAGGGGCAAAAGTATTCAGACGGTCGTAAGTATGTGAAATACTATATTCCGCCTGCAATTTTGGAGCCGTTGGAATAGCTGTGAATGATTCAACTACTCTTCACCTTGACCAAAGCATTCACCCACCTTTCATCTCGATCTTGTCGAAGATCATCGGTGCTCCAGATACGAATAATCTCACACTCGGAATGACAATTCAGAAACGCTTCCAGTTTTTGTGCTGTGAAATTTGTGAATGGAGGGTCTCAATAAACCGTATTTTTTTAATTTAAAAATCTGACTGTCATGTTATTGCCCAAACCCTCTGGGATGCTTCTTAACATCGTAGCGTAAATTCTTATCCCACCAGTAAAAAAACTGTCGTGTCTGATATTTATGGTAAACATGCCAATGGTCAGCCAAGGTGTGTGCAGGCAGAAACAGGCTATTTTCTATAGAATGCAATACTCCCCCTTTCTTGCAATATCGTTTAACAATTACACGTGCAGGCATTGCTGACCAAAGGTAAATTGTCATGAAAAGAAGACATGCAATAAACGACAACATGGCTTTGCTTTTGGTGTCACTCAATGTGGAATTCTTTGCAAAAGATTATTCATGTAATTCGTTTACTTAAAGATAACGAATGGGAATCAAGAAAAGAA
This sequence comes from Planctomycetaceae bacterium, assembly GCA_003503535.1. Lineage (GTDB taxonomy): Bacteria > Planctomycetota > Planctomycetia > Planctomycetales > Planctomycetaceae > Rubinisphaera. The sequence goes on along the minus strand of DOCI01000031.1, from coordinate 22,974 downwards.
CATTCAATCTAAAGAGCTTCTTCTTGGAATTCTAATGAACACAATCGAACTTGAAGATGGAGGAACACTTCTCATCGACGAAGCCTTTCTAACCAAAGACTTGGCAGATCGGTACTTCACTGAGTTGCGAGATAACTGCCAGTGGGAACAAAAGCTTGGCATCTTTGGACACATGCAGCCACGATTGATCGCCTCATACGGCGATACTGGTGTCAGTTATCGATATTCCAGTATGGACTATGCTGCTCTGCCGTGGACTGCAACATTGCTTGAAATCAAGAACAAAATCGAAGCAGTTCAGGGAGAGTACAATTACTGCCTGTTGAATCGTTATCGCTCAGGGGCGGACAGTATGGGCTGGCACGCAGACGATGAACCCGAGATGGGAAATGTGATTGGTTCGCTTTCCTTGGGAGCCACTAGGAAGTTTCGGATCAGGCATAATGAGACGAGAGAGACGAAGACCTTTCTGGCAAATCATGGGTCTCTAATTATCATGGCGGGAACCATGCAGCAATTCTGGCAACATGAAGTGCCGAAGACGAAACAAGTTGTCGGCGAACGAATCAACCTGACCATCAGGAAGATTCTTGGGGATACCAAATGAAAATGACTGTTGACGTGATCTCTGATGTGATCTGCCCGTGGTGCTACATCGGCAAACGAAGGCTGGAAAAAGCGATTGCTGCTGCCGATGAGCAAGTCAGCGTGCGATGGCATCCCTTCCAACTGAACCCAACGATGCCAAGAGAAGGTATCAGTCGTGAGGAATATCGCACCAGAAAGTTTGGAAGTTGGAAGCGATCAAGGGAACTGGATGCCAATGTCAGTACTGTTGGTGAATCCGAAGGAATTCACTTCGCCTTCGACAACATGGAACGAACACCCAATACAGTTGATGCTCATCGGCTCATTTGGCTTGCTAATGAACATGACTGTCAGAATGCAATTGTCGAAGCACTATTCCGAGCCTACTTCACCGAAGGTCAGGATATTGGCAATCGCCAAACGCTCATCAACGTGGTTGCAGAAGCAGGTTTGGACCAGCAGGCTGCGGAAGGCATGCTGGAATCTGATGAAGGGATGGATGTCATTGTAATCGCCAGAGAAATGTCGAAGCGTCATAGCGTTGATAGCGTTCCATTCTTTATCATCAACGATACGATCACATTGTCTGGAGCACAGGATTCAGAAATGTTCATTTCTGCTTTCAGGCAGGTACAACTATGAATCGGATTAAAACGACCTCAAAATATTTGCTGGCGAGCCTGATGATCTTTGCAGGAACGATGCACTTTGCGAATACTGCATTCTTCCTGAAAATCATGCCGCCCTATCTCCCGCTACACAAGGAACTGGTTCTACTCAGTGGTGCTTTTGAGATTGTGCTGGGTGTTTTGCTGCTGATTCAACGATTTTCACGTCTGGCTGCTTGGGGAATTATGGGTTTGCTGATTGCCGTGTTTCCTGCGAACCTCTATCTCTACCAGAATCAAGAGATTGTTCCAGCGTCACCAACGATTCACCTGCTGCGACTTCTGTTGCAGGGAGTGTTAGTGCTGTGGGCTTTTTGGCATACACGAATGGATGAGAAGGAACCAGAATCTTAATCTGGTCTTCCAGATACATTCTTGAGAGGTTCAGGTGCGTCTTAGAGCAACGATTTCTCCCATTCGAATCTTTTTTGCTGTCGCTCATCACTTGCGATCTGTGAATCGGGGGAAGAATCTTCCAGTTTTTTCCATGTAGTCACAGTACTTCTGACCAAATTTGTCGATGAGCCTTTGTTCTTCTTTAGGTGTCCGAACTGCCAACAAACTCAATACTGCAAAACATCCCAAGCCGATCAACCAGTTCGCCGTTAGCAGAACTACCGATGTCATGAGCAGTGCAGTGGTCACATAATAGGGATGTCGAACCCAACGATACGGTCCTTGCGTAACCAGTGTTGCATCGACTCTTGTGACCACCGTATCGGTCAGGTTCTTGCCGAGACTATTCAGCGTCCAGCACATCAGCAGAGAGCTAAAGATGCCCGTGGCGACCCCGAACCATCGAATACTGATGGGCATTGGGATTGATGCCCATTGAACAGACGATGGCATGAGGAGGTAGGCGAAGGTGACAATCCAAAGTCCGAACGCAGAAAGTTGGAGGACAGCGGCAAACAGGTAGCCTTCGTCTTTTTTATCGATTTGCTCGCCTGATGAAGCTGCTTGCATGCGATGGTAAAGCGTCACAGCCATTGTGAGGACAATCACAATAACAAGGGCAATTCGAAATGGAGTCTCAGATGCCACAATTAGTTCGATTCTCGAAGTGATGCCAGCCAGTGAGCCAGTTCTTACAAATTGACCACGTTCAGGACCGAGCGTTGTCTCAATTTATTTGAATTTCTACTTAATCTTTTCTCTCTCGAACATGATCAGAATATATTCATTGCTGGGTGTGGATGTGAACTCGGTGGGACGATCCTTCCCGTCTGGAGCAACGCACAGCTTTCGAGTATTTTTTCTGAGTTCATAGATTCCCAAGAACGATTTACCGTTATCTTGTCCTTCGGTCAGGGTGATTTCGATAGACTTTGGTTTCTGTGTGGGATCGATCGTGTTGGTTCCCTTGATGATCTCCTTGCCTTCGGAACGAACGCTCCATTTCCCATCAGAACCGTCGACCACTTTAAGCTTCTTGATATCCTCGTCTTCTGATTTCTTGCCACTGACTTCAAGGGAGACGATCCTCCATGTCCCTTCGAGCAGTTTGCGATCATTCTCGTACGCTTTATCCTTTGTATCGTCGGCTGTAGCAATTGCACTAATCGACGTGAGTATTGCTAATGCTCCGACAAAGATGAATTTGAAATGAGAATGTTTCATGAGATCCCCCAATAGATGACCAGATTGGCAGTTGCCACACTTAGTGCAATCCTCCAGCTTAGCCGACCTGTAAGTTACAAGCAAATTTTTCATTTTAACAATGGTTAAAGTCCAAACTGTGCTCGCAACATCACCACCAAACAGGCAGTCCACACCGCATCGCCACAGATCAAAGCATTTATCGTTCTACCACCACCACACTTGCATCGGTAGAATCGAATTGGAAAGGACCAACACCATGAGCAAGAACGAGCGACAAGGCCCAAGAAAACCTGCCACGAAAATGCCCAACCTGCAAAAGAAAATGCAGCAGGCCGAGAAATCGAAGGCGAAAGTGAATCGAGAGAAAAAGAAGTGACCAATATTGTCTGGTTTCTCAGTATCGTGGTCGGACTCCTCGGGCTGTTTATACTCATCTGCCTCCCGCACAATCTCCGGATACAACGGGTGCGTAGAGTGTTCAAGTCGCTGCCGTCCGAAGTCGTGGCTCAAGTCCTACAGTTGATTGAGCAAGCGGCGACACGTGGCCCTTCGATTACATATCCTCGACTATCAGAGATCGTGTCGTGTCCAGAAAACGTTTTGATACAGTCGCATATCGGCGGCGTCCCTTATGCAGAATCGGGTGACGACTGGCCACAAGGCACATCAGACGGTGAGCCATCATAAGCTCAATCTTCATTGAAGATGAAGTCAAAGCCACATTTCCCTTTTTGTGTGAGAACTCTTAACAGTTCCTCTTTTTTTTTCCGAGTCTTTAACTTTTGCAAATCACAAAGAGTGTATATATTTAAGGTCCCTTGTGTTAGCAGGGCTTACGCACCGATTTGTCAATGATTTTTGACGTAAATTAGCTGGAATTTGATGCTATTTCAAATAGTCACATTTATTGAGAACCATGTTTCCATAATTCTGAGCGAGTTAATTTGACGGACTATTTGATAAACCACTATTTCTCAAGGGTTTGCGTCATAAAATCGGTGCGTAAGCCCTGCTTGTGTTAGTCATGCCAACTCGACTCAGAGGCGTTGTATGGGTTCATTAGAGTAGAGTTTAGGATTCTTGGGCATTTTCATCTCCATTCAGTCATGTTTAACAATAGTTGCTCGTTTATTTTACAAGAGGATAATGTGGTAAGATCTATTTTACCTGAGGAAATATGTGTGACATATGGTTCAACTACTAGTGTATATAGCTTACCTTATTGGGATTATGATTGTACTTGCTTATGGGCTATTAATTGTTGTGGTTAGATTGATATGGGAATTGATATGGGAATGGTATAAGAAAAAGAAAAAAGCTGGATGAAATATTCAAGAATACGACTCCACAATTCCATCTCGGAGTGGCAGTCAACAAGCAAAACAGCATCAAAAGCAAGCAAATGGGTAAAGATATAATAGGCGACTTCAAACAGACCGATTACTTTTCCATTCAGCACAATCTCTTGGTAGTATAAAACGATAGGAACAGAGCGGTTATTTCGAGCCAAGGTGGGCTTCATCCAGTGGAGCCTTGCCATGACAGTACCAACAGTCCGAGACTTGCGTCGAAAGTGGAAGCCGCATAAAGAACGGCTCAATGAAATTGAAGCAGAGCATCCTACGAACATTCGGTTTCATCGATCCTGTAGCTGGCTGCAACGAACCGAGCAGATTGTCGAGAATCATGACCTAGATTTGGCGATCCTGAGCCAGTGGGTAGCTTTCAATTCCCTTTACGGTCAGTGGGAGGAAGAGGCACGAGTGCCCGTTTCAGATACCGTGTGCTGGCAGCACTTCCTAGATCGAATGTTGAAGATTGACGAAAGCAATTATATCGTCGATGCATTGATGGAGAACAAACCGTTGGTCATGTCGATCTTCGACGACGAGTTTCTGAGCCGTTACTTCTGGCAGGAGCCAACTGACGAACGAGCCAGCAAGTCCAAGAAGACAAAGTACGATGCCAGAACGTGGTACTTGCAAGGAAGTTGGACGATGGTCCTAGATCGGCTAATCGAACGCATTTACTTGCTTCGCTGCCAACTCGTCCACGGTGCCGCCACCTTCAACAGTTCGCTAAACCGAACGGCAACTCGCCGATGTTCGCAAATGATGGACCATCTACTTCGAGCGTTTCTCTCGGTGTGGATTGATCATGGTGCTGACGAGGATTGGGGTATCATGTGTTATCCACCAGTGAGATCGAAGGTCGGGAAGCGGTGAGATCTGTCTCTACAGTAAACCCTATTCCACTTTTTCGAATGTCTCGTAAAAACGAACGGTCCACGAACTTCTGACAGATAACTGCATTCTCTGCCCACTCATAGCGTCAAAAGCTGAAATGGGTAGGAATGCTGATTCAATGAACAACTCCTAAATGTCGCTCAGCACACGATTGGCAGATGTCATCGCCGTGCATCCACTCAGGAGGATTAGTTTCTCCACACCTCAAACATGTTCGATATTTCTCAATTCGATGCCTACGGGTAGATTCAATTGCCATTCCAATGAGACACGTGATGTCAAAATCAGGAAGGCTCTTCCAGTTAATGGCGGTTACCAGTCGTGGATGAACAGTAGGAGTATGAGGTCCATCCCATCGAACTCGGAATTCCGATACCGTTATCTTGTTCCCACTCAATCGGACAATTACCTCAGATGGATCACCACCAATTAAGGATAGCGATCCATCAAGCTGAATTTCTTCTTTGACTTTTTCTCCAAGTAAATCTCTGACGCTTCGAATGAGTTCATCCCGGTCAAGTTTGGGGTTGTTGGGCATTTTAACTCTGTTGGGGAAAAGGTTGGGAGTTGGATTGTTGCGGCTATTGCAGCGAACGGTAGGGGGATTAAACCCACGTTTACAAGAATGGCAGGGAATCGCATGATCACATTTTAGTTTCGGAGCAGTTCTGCGTTAACTCGAAAAAGCGAGTCAGGGCGTTCACCGAAATCAGTATCGTCAACGACTACTTGAATGTCGATTGTCATAAAAAACTGGTGCGACGGATCACAGCATAGTGAAGGCTACTTTTGAGTTACGACTGGCGAGGATATAACAGCTAGTTCCTACTCCCTGCTGTACATCTACGCATCCTTCTCAGGAGTGTCTACATTCGCCTCATCAGGGAGAAGATGGCTGAAACGATCTCTCAAATATTGAATTCCCTCAGAGTTATCGCTCACAGTTAATTCGAGACGTTCCTGAATCCAAGCCAGTCGCACCTTGGCGGACTGAATGACCTGTGCCCAAGTTAATGCCCAGATGTCGTAGTCATCGGCATTTGTCACGTGCCCCGGTTCTCGGTTGTGTTGATTCACATCGGCTTTGGCGTCCGCTGCGATCCCGTCACTGATTACCACGAACTTCCACCGAGTCTTTACTTTGTCGAAATACCGGTTTTCAACGACTTTGCTGGCGTATCGTTTGACCTGTCCAATTTCAGTCTGAGATATATTAACGGTCGGTCTCTTTAGTTCAATGACTAGATGTTCATAGTCATCGACACCTCGCCTAAGAAACTGCCTCCACAGCAGTAGGTCGGGAACATCGTCCAGATTCTTAATCGCCTTCTTCGTCTGGGCATCCAATGGTTCTAATCCGAGAACCTTTCGGTGCTCCCCAAGAACCGTCTTGAGACTGACATCATCACCACCAAGGATGTACTGATCGCCGAAGAGCCAAAGCTCTTCAACCAGAATCCGGTGAAGCTGTGTTCGTTCTTTGAGATGCTTTCGAATCGACTTGTCATGGATGAGTTGTTCCAGCCCATTGATGAACGACAGCCTGTCGGAAACAGTTCTTGCCGATGAAATGATCGCACCGAGGCTGGTCTTCCCAAGCAAGTGTGCCAAGTCACCTTGTTGCTCATCGTTGAGCTTCAGAACTTCTCGCAGGATATGGCTGAGATTCGATGGATTGCTTTCGAGAGCCTCCCTGACCAAACGATAGGTGAATTTACGAGAACTCTTGTCCACGGAATCGAACTGAGGCAGAAACTCGTGAATGGTTGCGGCACAAACATCGAAGACTTGCTGCTCAGCTTTTTCGATGGGATTCTGTGGAGCCTGCGAGTAAGGGTAAATTCCTTCTTTCCGAATACGCTCGGCAACATGCTGGGCTTCCTCTGCTTGTCGCTGACGGAAATAGTCACGTAGTTTTCCATGTGCAAGCTCTTTGAACCTTCGAACCTGATGATTGAGATCGCCAAGAGCAAGCCCGCCCTCATCGTTGAGTGTTCGTACAGAATCGGAAAGGATGTAAGCACTGAATGGAAAGCGAATCCCTTTCATTTCAAGCTTCGTTTCGTCCAGTGACACACCGTGCTCGTCGCACCAGAAGAGCGAACCCTTTCGTGATTTGTTCCATTCAAGAACACGTAGATCAAACCCTAATGGCTCTTCTTCATCTGAACCTTTGTCTTGAACCTTTAGCAGTTCGTTCCGACTAACCACATTTGAAACATCGAGCGTCTCGCCGTCGTAGACGATTCGAATTCCGGGGTTGGCAATGAGGTATGGAGCAAGTCGGTGAGCGATGTTGGCAAGGCGTGCTTCATTATCAAGTCCCGAAGCAGCGTCATGTAAATCTTCAATCAGAACATCGCAGCCGGGTTCTCCATCGCACGCTGAGGGTGAGTCAAGCGTTGCGGATTTCAACTTCGCTCCGTCAAGTGATACGGAGAACGCTGAAACGCTACCATTCGTTAAAGTACGACTTTGCCATTTGATCCGTCGTCCAAGAGAAAATGCTTTGTAACGCCCCTTTCCCTCTTGCCCGTGGTACGGTCGGTCCAGCTTGGGACTTCTTCGTTTCAGTCGCTTCAGCGATCCCCCAATGCTTCCGAAGATCTTCTCGGCATCGTCGGTAGAGATCCCATGTCCGTTGTCGCTGACGACAACACGATCAATACCTTCTAATTCATTGCGGTACAAGATAATCTCAATCAAAGTTGCTTCGGCATCTATCGCATTCCAAATCAATTCTTCAAGTGCTTTGTCAGCGGACACCTTCGACAACTGCTCAATGGCATCTGACTCAATTCCTACCTTGATGGTCTTGATACTCATCGAACTAGCTCCACCCAGCAGACGAGTCTGGCGTCGTAGCCACGATTTTGTGCAAGGAATCCTCGATGGACGAGTTCTTGTTGGATCATTGGTTTCAATTTTTCGGTTAGCAGTTCTATTAGCGGTTCCCGGTTTGACGTGACCAGATCGAGTTAATACATTCGATCAGCCTGTTTTCCCCATGATGGATGTTCTGACCATGTAAATCAATTGTCGAACTGAGAGTATACGATTTCCCAAATCGAATTGATCTGCTCTGAGAAACAAACCACATGTCAGTTACTCCTCAACGTAAATGTCCGCTTGCCAGCCATCCTTCAGGTTGTCGGGAACTTCTGGTAATTCGATGTCCGCAATAATTCGTATTTGGTGGACACACTGATGGAGATGAGATCGCAAGCGGTTCAGTGCTTCAAAGTAAGATTCTCGAATGCCCCTTGGCCGTCGAAAATCTGGAATAGAACTTTCGCTTTCTTTACCAATTGATTCACGCTCAAGTTCTTCATGATAAGTAAGGAACTGCCGAATTGCTTCTAGGGTGAATTCGGTCAGTATATACAGTGGTCCCGATGCTCCGAACTCAAGTACGCCGAGTTGCAATTGTCGTTCGACAAGGAACTCTCGGATTTTCAACAACGAGTTGAGGGAGTTGTCGATGCAGTTGTCGCAGCACTCCTTTGAGTTCAGCACACGTTTGTCTTTGAGGAAGATGACGATCTCTCGTGCAGCCTTCTTTTCTGGATCGGTCGGATCGAGACAGAATGTGAATCCGGGGACGTTTACTTCAACTCCTGTAACTCGATTGTTGAACTTCCTTCGCATATCAGCGATTTGTTCTCGTAAATCAATCTGGAAAGTCTTACTCATGTTTCAAATGCTCCTGCTCTCATAAATACTCTTGCCCTCACCCTGATAGCTGTCGTAGATGTGCTGGTAGACGGTATCGCATTTCTGGCCGTAGAGTTCGGTCGTGTAGGCACGGGGGAGATCATCCAGAACCGTTTTTACGGTCGTGTAGACATCTGCACGGGATCGCTGCTTTTTTCGCCAGTCCAGAACCAGCTTGGCTTCTTTTAAGGTTTGCAGGAGCATTCTGGCAACCTTCTTAACACTTTCCTTCTCGTCCTTGGTCATGTCGATCTCAGGTTTGGTGAGAATGTCAAACAGGGCGAGTTCTTCTTCGGTCAGTTGTTCCGAGACCGCTCGTTTGTCTTCCTTGCTCAGTTCCTTCACGAAGTCGGTCAGTTTGGCAAAGAAGCCTTCCAAGTCCATGCCCTTGTTGTATTCCTCAATCAGCTTCTTGAACTTCTCCAAGAAATCTGTGCGGGTCTTATTGAGTGCAACCATGTGTTGGAGTTTGTCTCCGACAGCTTGTCGCAACTGTTCAACCTGAGTTCGTTTTCTTCCCTTGTGGAAGTGAGCCTTCAATGCCTCGAAATCGATCTGGCTCAGGTCAATCAGCGATGTCTCTTCGGTGGCATGGATGACATAGCCCTTGGTGGCGATGGACTCATCCAGCAGTTCGTCCACCTGATCCATGATGTCTTCAATGGTCGCATCTTCAACGAAGTTACGAATCTTGTCAGCCAGCACGGAGAGACATGATTTGATCGGGGCAAACTCATTGGCCAGTGGATCAGGCAAAATGGCCTTGTAGAGTCGAATCACACGATTGGCGAGTGTGATGTACTCCTTCTTGAGATCATCATTGACGATCACCTGTTCCACCGCATCATCAACGGCTTCTTCGACCTGCTTATCTACCAGATTGCCAGCCGCATCATCGAGATAGGCCACCTTCTGGAAGCCTTCCGCTTTGAGAATGGCATTCACATCCACGTCACGCTCATCACAGAAGTCCATCGCTTCAGCGATTGCCATTCTCAGTTCTTCGACCAGTGCCTCTTTCTTCTGGATCGGACACTCACCCTCTTTGACATTCCCACCAGAAGACGAACCATAAATTGCCAGTGCTTTCTGGAGGTTACGGAACACACCTACATAGTCCACAATCAGACCATTGTGTTTATCCTCGAACACTCGATTCGCTCGGGCGATGGTCTGCATGAGTGTGTGGTTCTTCATCGGCTTGTCGAGATAAATCGTGGATACCGAAGGCGAGTCAAACCCAGTCAGCCACATCGCACAGACAAACACGAGCCGGAAGGGATCGTCGGCATCCTTGAACTTGGTCTCCATATCCTCCTTGACCATTCGCAGCCGATGCTTCTCAATGTCGAGACCTTTTTCCTGAAACATCTCGACTTCGTTCTGCTGGCCAGAAACAATCACCGCCATGTCGGTCTGTTCCATGAAGGCGATCTGTCGTTGCAGTTCCGGCTTCTGGTAGTCCTCGGCGACCGACAACTGAGCCTGCAAGCCTCCCAGATAGGCTTTCCAGTATTTCTGGACTCGATCATACATCTTCACGGCTGTCACCTTATCGATGCAGATGACCATGCCCTTCCCATAACTCTTGCGACCCATGAAGTGAGCCACAATATCCTCGGCCACTTTCTCCAAACGGTCATCTCGTGTGATGAGGTGATATTCACGGGCAAATTCCCGCTCCAGTTTTTTCTCCTGCTCCTCATCGAGTACAGCCGCCTCAATCAGTGCGTCCAGATCGTCATTGAAGTTATCATTGGCCAGTTGCAGTTCAGGAATCCGGTTCTCGTAGAACAGAGGGACAGTCGCCCCATCTTCAATCGACTGCTGGAAGTTGTAGATACTGACATAATCTCCGAAGACCTCTTTAGTCTTCTCTTCACCAGCCATCAGCGGTGTCCCAGTGAAACCGATGAAGGCCGCATTGGGCAGAGCGTTTCTCATGTTCAGGGCGAGTGTGTCGTACTGACTCCGATGAGCTTCATCGGTCATCACAATGATATCGCTGCGGTCGGACAGCTTCGGGTAGTCCTCCCCTTTTTTCGTGCCGAACTTCTGGATGAGTGTGAAAATGAAACGATGATCTTCACTGAGCAGTTGTTTGAGATGTGCCCCGCTCTCGGCCTGACAGTCTTCATTCACAATACTGGTGCTGGCGAAGTTCTTGTAGATTTGCGAGTCGAGATCGTTCCGGTCGGTAATCACCAGAAAAGTCCAGTTGCCGGGAATCGTCCGCAATACCTTCTGAGAGAAGAAGGCCATCGAATAACTTTTGCCACTCCCTTGTGTATGCCAGAAGACACCGAGCCGTCCTTGATTTTCTTTGATCTCGTCCAATGCTCCCACTGCATTGTTCACACCAAGATACTGATGGTTCTTGCCGACGATCTTCGCCAGTCCACCACGGGCTTCCTCAAACAGCGTGAAGTTTTCAATCAGGTCGAGCAGATGAGATTTCTGGCAAGTTCCCCGAATCAATGTCTCCAGTGAAACAATCCCCTGTTCCCCTTCATCATTGATGCGTTTCCAGTCGGCGAAGTGTTCCCAGCCAGCCGTCACGCTCCCCACTTTGGCCTGTGAGCCATTGGACAGGATAATCAGGCCAGAAAACCAGAAGAGTTGCGGGATCGTGTTCTTGTAATCTTTGAGGTTGTGCTTGTAGGCATGTTCGATTTTACCATGACTTTTCTTAAGTTCGATGAACACCAGCGGGAGTCCATTCACGAAGCCGACCAGATCGGTCCTGCGTTTGTAGATATCGCCGGAAACCCAGAACTGAGAGGCGAGAAAGAAGTCGTTCTTCTCGGGATGCTTCCAGTCGATGATGCGAACCTTCTCATCAGTCTCTTCACCATCATCATTCTGGAAGGTGACTTCCACACCCTCTTTGAGCAGCCTGTAGACTTCCCGATTGGCCTGCACCAGAGACATCGCACTGCGAGGTTTGACCAGTTCTTCGATGGCCAGCGAGATCGCCTCGTCATTGAGTTCAGGATTCAGTTTGACCAGAGCCGAGCGGAGCTTGTGAACCAACACCACATCCTGAGTCGTTTCCCGTCCATAGGTCGATTGACTCGTGCCGACTTTCTCATGCCAGCAATTGGCGGTCTCATAGCCAAGCTCTGAGAACAGAGCGATGGTTGGTTGTTCGACGAGGGTGTCTTCGGAGTAGTCGGTACTCATGTGTGACTTCCAATTCGGACAACCGGCTTTGGTAAAAAAGTAAACAGTGACTCATTATCTTGAAGTGCAGCGATTACTAATTCTGAAATCTCTTCCTTACTCTTCGTCTTTGCTTCTTCCTGCAAGTTTTTGTAAGCGTCCTCTTCCTTGATCTCTATTTCTGCTACAAAGAAAGGGAAATTTTCTGGTTGTCCCAACAATATCCACAGTTCGGTGAGACGTTGTTCAATCTGTTCAATCTTTGCACCTCTAGTGAACGATTTCATTTTGAAGCAGAAGTATGCTACTGAGGGTTTCTTTCCAGCGACAACTGCTGATGCCGCACGATGAATCATTTGATAGATAACTCCATGAAAGTCATCGGGGTTTAACTCCTGCCCCAAGTGATTTCCAAGGCAGTCTACCCACCCCTTCAGTACATCTTTTCTGTTCTGTTCATTGCTGCCTTGAGAAATCCAATCCTGAACTTTTGGATACATTCCCTCAATCCATTTCGCTTCTATAGCAAGTGAAGCGTTACCATCTATTAACATCACATCGGTATGAGAAGCTTTTCCTCGCCCAAGTTTTGGTGAGACGGTATATTCGAGATATGTATGATAGTGGATAGGAAGCTTTGTTTCCCCAACCAAGTTCTGAAATACTTTCGGTTCGTGTGCCAATAGAGAAAGCATTGGGATTGTGGAACGAGTGATCGAACGAAATTCTGAATTGTTGTATCGCCCTATAGCATCCTGAATGGTGTCTGGTTTATCGGGGTTGCCAAAGTGAATTGTCATACAGTCGCTTCCTCCATATTTTCGGCCAATTTACCTGTGTCGATATCGAGGTCTTCCACATCGATCTTGCCGGAAATCAGCTTGGGAAGTAGTAGGTCACGGGATTTTCGAAGATTGATATTTTTCCGTAACAGTTGATGGGCCAGTATGAGCATTTCGCCAGCCGAATCATGAAACTTGTCAATCATTGATTCTGTTGGAATGATTAGCTCTGCGTTCTCGAAGTCTTTTGCATTCACCGCTGGGTATGCTGAGCCTGTGGCATGATTCACCAAATATGAGGCAAACTCTTCTGTCGTAGTTGTAAAATACAAGAATGAAAAAGGTATTGTTTTGGGCGAGAGGACTGCAAATCCTGTCGATGCGATTGAGTGTTCTGGTGGATCAATAATGACACTGTAAGCCTTTAGATTTGGTCGAACAGTAGACCAGATTGTATCACCATGGCGAACTATTCGTCTGGCTCTGCCGGGTGCATCGCTGTAAGTAAGCGAACGAGTTTCATCGATTCGTCCCGTCGAGACGGACTTGATATCGATGTAATTGATGTGTTCTGGCTCATTGCCCTTTTTAATACTAAGTGAGTTCACTGAGGCAACTGAGCCAAGAGTCTTGACCTCCCACCCCTCGGGAATCTTCCCCAATGCCGAATCGACCAGTTTGACGTTTTCGTGGCCGGGGAAGCGGAAGTGGACGAACCATTCCCGGTAGATCGCCTGAGCCATCTCTTCCAGAATGGCAATGCGGCGGGTGTTGTTCTCGATCAGGTCGTCATAAGCCGAGAGAATGGCGGCGATTTTGCGTTGGGTTGGGAGTGGGGGAAATAATACAGGTACTTTGTGAATATGATTTCTATTTAAGGTCGGATTTGATGCACCACAATCATAATTTTCAAACCCCAATCCCTGTACGAAGTAATAAGCAAATTTCTCATTGTTACCATGGAAATCCTTTACCCAAAGAGTTGTGTCGTGCGGCCAAAAAGCTTTCTCTATGTAGAATGCAGTACCGAGCGTGCCCTTTCGACCAATGACAACTCCCGGCCCATGTACTTTAGAATCCTTGTGATGACTCTTCACCCCTGATGAAGAAACAACAGGAAACGGGCCTTCTTCTTGCTGTTTCTTCGTAATATCATATCCACGTTGAAACGTCAGTTGTTCACCAAGTTGCGATTCAGTCCATACATTAGAAATTTTCACGTCGCCTCCTCCAGCAACTTGGCGACATTATTCGCAATGCGATCTTCCAACTCACGAGCTTCGCTGTTCAGCACTTCCAACTCTTCGTTCAATTCTTCGAGTCGTTCGGCAAAGATGAAATCATCTTCTTCACGGTCAGCCACGCCGACATAACGACCGGGGTTGAGTGACCAGCCCTGTTCTTCAATTTCACTGAGCGTGGCAACTTTGCAGAGACCGGCGATGTCGGTGTATTTCAGATCGGGGAAGCTGGCTTTCAGGTCAGGTTCATCGCCGGGAACTTCATCATCTTCATCAGCTAGGAACTCTGGTTTTTCACCACGATATAGCCGGACGATATTTGCCAGATATTCGATCTGCTTCGGGCTGAACTTGCGATGTGCCCGATCCACCTGTTTGAAGGTGTGCCGAGCGTCGATGAAGAGAACGGTGTCCCTACGATCTGTCTTCGCTTTGCCTTTGTCCAGAAACCACAACGTACAGGGGAGCGTGACGGTGTAGAAGAAGTTCGGGCCGATGGCAACCATCACATCGACCGCATGAGCTTCGAGCAGTTTTTTGCGAATGTCCATCTCAGACTGACGGGCATCGGCTGCGGAGTTCGCCATAACGAACCCGGCTCGTCCCGTCTTGTTGAGTGAACTGTAGAACGTCTGAATCCAGAGATAGTTGGCGTTATCGTTGCGAGGCATTCCGAAGGGGAAGCGGGGATCGTCTTTGATGCGATCCTTGTCCACCTTATCGACATTGAAGGGAGGATTGGCCATCACGAAGTCGAACTTGCCGAGGCTGTCGTGCAGGTCTTCGTAGTAGCTGTTGCCGAGTCGGATATCTCCCGAGAGAGCATGGACGGCCATGTTCATCATGCAGAGTTGCCGTGTCTCTCCAACACGCTCCTGACCATAACAGGAGATTTCATCGGCTGGTTTTTTGTGATGAGCTTTGATGAAGTCGGCACTCTGAGCGAACATACCACCTGACCCCGAAGCGGGATCGAAGATGCGGCCATGATACGGCTCGATGATTTCGACAATCAGTTTGACCAGTGAAGTCGGCGTGAAGAACTCGCCCCCTTTCTGACCTTCGGCTCGGGCAAAGTTGCCGAGGAAGTATTCGTAGATTTTCCCGAACTTATCCCCTTCGCCATCCATCTCAATCTGCGAGAAGTTCTTGAGCAGCGAGACCAGAATGGAATTGTCGATCTTGTTGAATGTCTTGGGGAGAACCCCTTTCAGTTCGTCATTCTCAGCCTCCACCGCTTTCATGGCATCATTGATATGCTTGCCAATGTTTTCGCCTTCTGGCAGGGCGAGCAGGTATGAGAATCGAGCAGTCGGTGGAAGATACATCACCCCTTGAGCCTGATAGTCTTCCTTACCAATCTGCCGACGACCTGAGCCTTTCCCTTCCAGTGCTTTCTCAGCGGTCGTAAACCGAAAGTCCGCATACCGCAGAAAGATCAACCCCAGCACGGGGACGGAGTATTCCGAAGACTTCAGGTCTGAGTTCGCCCGAAACTCATCCGCAGCCGCCCAGAGGCGTTTCTCGGTGTCTGTATTATTGTTTGCCATATGGTTCCATAAATTCCAATTTTATACTTTTAGGGCATATCTTACAGACGCCCAATTTGTTGACTATTGAGTGCAATAACGATAGTGTACTGTGTACAAACAATCAACTCGGCGAACGACATGAAATTTGGTCAAAGAATACGAGAACTTCGACAGGCGAAGCACCTTACACTTCGTGATCTTTCAACGAAG
>DOCI01000031.1:1065-7100 GCA_003503535.1 Planctomycetaceae bacterium | reverse complement strand
TCGGCTTCACCTATATTTCTAAGATTGAGAACCACAAACTTGAGGAAGGTCATGCCCCTTCTGAAAAACTCATTCACAAACTAGCGGCAGAACTAGAAGCCGATGAGGAAGAACTCCTGTTGCTTGCTAATAAAGTACCAGAACCGATTCGAAAGCGAGTCGTTGAGAGACCGGATGTTTTTCGGGTCTTAGCGGGGATGAACGACAAGGAGATGGACATGTTTCTTGAGCAGTTCGGCAAGAAGGCGTAGCTCCAAGTGCTTGTCTTTGGCGATGGAAGTATTTTCTTTCGAGTTGCAACAAAGGATATTTCGAGAATGGTTGGCTTGGAATCTCTAGCTGAAGCGATTGCCTGTACGCTTTCAGAATCCGTGAAAGCATACAATATCCCTAAGGTGGCCTTGTCTTTCGGAATGGATGATGGAGAAGAGAGCGAGGCATACGCAAGCAAGCGGTCATATGTCGTAAAGCGACTTGCCGGATGGCCAAAGGACAAACTTCTGGATTTGTCAAAGGCAGTTCAGGAGACGTATCCAACCGACTCTCTTCAAAGAAAAATCGAGGAGTTCGATTCTGGGCAGTCGTGTAAAATCTCGCCTATCACAAGGCAACATCTTTTCTCGTGTATCGAGTCACTACCTCCGATTCAAGGAAAGATGGGAATCATTGAGTTTATGGAGAAACTTTGGTCGCTAAGCACAATGCATGCCAGCGACATCGACCCTCGCTGCCTGACTGCACAGGACGAAGTTTACCAACACATGGTTTTGAATGATGACTATTCCTTTCCTCAAATTCTCGAATACCTCAGCCTGAAGGACATGTCAAATCGTAAACTCTTGGATGTTCTGGAATGGGCCGTGCATCCGTTGATACGGACAGACTCAGATCAGCATGAATATGTGGAACAGATAAATGTTCACCTGAAATCCGATGGACTCGCACTCGTAGCTTGCGATCAAATGTCGGGTTACCCAGTCTTTCGGGTTGCAGCAAACGCTTCGGGTGTTCAAGGGTCTGCCAAGAACTTGATCTTTGCATCGAATGGACCTAAGCCTGAAATTGTTCTGTCCGATGCGATCAACAACGATCTTCTGATTGTCAAGAATGACGAATACTGCCTTGTGTATGACCGGCCACTCACAAAGAACGGATTGCTCTGGAATCAGCTTGTTGCATGGTGGGCGGAAAGCAATTCCCTGAAGGTTTCCGACGATACCGAGCGTGATCTGTATTCTCGTCTCTACAATAGCCTTTCATCGCCACCTGAAAAACTGCTGTTCAAAACTTATTTTAAGACTTTCCGTCCCTTGTACGCCGAAAACCTTCCTGCACTGGTGCCACAAGTTTACTTACACTATGACCCCTACACACTCACACAGCTTAAGAGGCACCGCCGTTTGCCAAGACAGCGGATGGACTTCTTGTTGCTCCTCTCATCATTTGAACGAATCGTAATCGAAGTAGATGGGCAACAGCATTACTCGGAAGCCGGAACTCCTTCGCCGAAGAAGTATTCAGAGATGGTGTCCGCTGACCGCCAACTACGGCTACTTGGATATGAAGTGTATCGATTCGGAGGGGCCGAACTGAATGATGATGGGGGTGAGTCCGTCATTGGCGATTACTTCGCAAGCCTGTTTCGAAAGCATGGGATTCATAAAGTTACTACCCCGCCTAAAAAGGATGGAGAATAGGATTAATTAGTTCATGACTGGTATCACAAAAACATGAAAATCCTCTTCCTTCACGGCTGGCATTCCGTCCCCGGTGGGGTCAAACCCACTTTCCTCAAAGATGCTGGTCACGAAGTCATTAATCCCGCATTAAATGATGACGACTTCGACCTCGCAATTCGCACCGCTCAAGCTAAATACGACCAGCATCATCCCGATGTTATCGTTGGCAGTTCCCGTGGTGGTGCGGTCGCCATGAACATCGAATCGAAAGGTATGCCGCTGGTATTGCTTTGCCCAGCATGGAAAAACTGGGGAACAGTCACGACACTCAAGCCACAGACAATCATCCTCCACAGCCGTGCGGATGAGGTTATTCCCTTTGAGGATTCTGAGGAACTGGCTGGTAGGAGTAACGCAAAGCTTATTGAGGTAGGCAATGATCACCGACTTGCCGACCCTGAACCGTTGAAGATGATGTTGAAGGCGTGTGAGTTCTCACTGCCCCATAGAGCGAGCCACTTCCCGTGATTAACAGAGACAGGGTGAATCTGGTGTCGGTAGCAGTTGGCCTGCTTACCGTATTTTTCGCCAGCATCTTTTTTCCGTATGTCCGTTACACGACATACGCATTGCTGATCGCTGTCGTTTGTGGGGCGTTACTCCTTATCGCTGCCGGAATTGTGCTTCTCGTGCTTTTCAACCGGGCAATTGACGGGCCGAAGTCCCTGTCGGGCACTCGATGCAAAAAGTGCCGTCAGCGGCGTGCAATTCGGGAAGTCAGCCGAAAGTTTCTGTATGGCGACTCGAAAGTCGAATTCGACCATTGCAAGGTCGTGTATTGTTGCTCGGCCTGCGGTCATCAACAGGAACAGGAAGAGCATGTCTTCAAACCGGTCAAGATGATATGATTGACGGTTACATATCGAGGAATGCCATGACCACCTACACCCGGACGGTTTGAGGACGAATGCCATGCCATTCTGGAAACTGGTTTTCTACACAGCCGGAGGTCCCTTCATATCGGAGAAGGAGTATTTGTTCGGAGATTGCCCCATCTTGGCCGTCTTTGAGGAGGATGCTGGGAAGCATACCTACATGAACTCGATTCAAATTGACATAGATCCAGAGTTGCCGCAACAGACTCTGACAGAACTTTTTGCTACGTTGGCTCACATGTCATCGAGCGATGCGTACAAGAATATCGACTTTGATCGAGGGCTCCTGCGGGGTGACAAGTATTCTCCGAAAGGCTGTGAGTTCGTCTGGAAGACACAGGGAATACTACGAAAGGATGGGACATTCAACCACGATGATCCTACGCCTCACAAGTAGGTCACATGACCGGTGTAGGACGTTATATTGTTTACCGTCTGCCATTACCGACTTGCCGTTTCTGAGCCACACAAAGTAATGTTGGAAGAGTGTGAGAAGTTTTCTCAATGAGCTACGAAAGGAAATTCAGCCGTGGATTATTCAGAAGATGAAGTCAACGACGCTATTAAGGCACAGCGGTTGGTTTGCCAGAAGTTACTGGAAATCATGGACTTGCAAGGAGATATTGATACCTTGTTGCGAGACAGTCATCCGTCACCGTTCGGGTCAGCTAAGTTCAAGAACGCTCGACCCGAGGAACTGCAAAGAATGGTGATGATGACCGCCATTCAGTTCATATTGTACGAGCCAGACGATTGGGTAGAGGGAAATAAGGACTTCAAAGTCGCTGCTGAGAATTTACTCAACCTGACTTCTTCGCAGTTGAATTGGCTCAAAGAAAAGTATCGCTGAAAATAGTATCAATCTATGAGTCACTTCGAATACCTGATCCGAGTGAAATAAACATATACCTCAGGTGATTCTTGTGCCTCATAAAAAGCCCCACCTCCCATCAAAAATCTGTCCAGTTTGTAATCGTCCGTTCTCATGGAGAAAGAAGTGGGAAGGTTGCTGGGAACAAGTCCGCTATTGCTCTGATGCTTGCCGCAATAAAAGTAAACAACCCAATTCAGGTGTGAAATGATCACCGCATCTTATAAGTTACAAACAACAGCGGGAAGACAACCATTGAAGTCAGGAACGATCAGCGACTTGCTGATCCAGCCCCACTCAATTCAATGTTGGCGAAGTGTGATCGACTGACAAAGAAAGCAAAACAACCATGACTTTTACTCGTCCACTGCTTCTACTGTTATTCGCCCTCGCCGCTGCCTATGCCAATGTCGATGCTGCCGAACAAACTCAACCGCTCATCGTCGCCCACCGTGGCCTGCTTCGTCACGCACCTGAAAACACATTGGCGAACTTCCGAGCGTGCCTCGAACTACGACTTGGCTTTGAGTTTGACGTAGAACAAACCAAAGACGGTCACTTGGTGTGTATCCATGACAGTACAGTAGACCGAACCACCAACGGAACTGGAAATGTATCTGACCTTACACTGTCACAAATCCGTGAATTGGATGCAGGCAGTTGGTTTGATCCAAAGTTTGTCAGTGAGAAAGTACCAACAATCGAGGAAGTCTTGAAGCTCGTAACCGAGTACAGGCAGCATGAAGTATTGATCGCCGTTGATCTTAAAACGGGAGGTGTCGAGCGGGAAGTGGTTCAACTGGCACAGACGCACAATGTACTGAACCGACTTTTATTTATCGGTCGTACAATCTCAGATCCAAATGTCAGGGAGCAACTCAAGCAGGCATCGAAATATGCCGAGTGTGCTGCCGTCGCCAATAATGCTGATGAATTTTCCAAAGCCCTTGCCGACACCGATGCTGAATGGGTTTACTTTCGCTACCTGCCATCGAAAGAGCAGATGGAAGCCGTGCGTAATGCTGGGAAACGGTCCTTCATAGCTGGTGCGAAGGTTGCCGGAAATATCCCTGACAACTGGCAGTACTGCAATGACGTGGGATTGGATGCAATCCTCACCGATTATCCTCTTGATCTGAGACAAGTGTTGGAAGACAAGCAATGACCCATTATCAAATCCGACAACTCGCCGACGCACTACAACCGCCTGCCTGACAGAAGATCATCTTGAAAGCGAAATAAAATGGGACATGCAAATATTGACCGATGTCGTGGTACTTTAATCGGACTGGCTATTGGTGATGCTCTGGGAGCAGCTATCGAATTCAAATCTCCCGGCACTTTTTTACCTGTCATGGAGTATCGTAATGGTGGTCCACATGGATTAAATGCAGGTGAATGGACCGATGATACCAGTATGGCATTGGCACTTGCTGACAGTATTTCGTCAATTGGGTGGGATTTAAACGATCAAGCCGAACGGTATGTTCAATGGTGGAAGACGGGACAGTACTCAGTTAATGATACATGCTTCGATATTGGTATCACGACTCAAGGCAGTTTGAGTGAATTTCTCAAATGTAAAGATGCATTCAGTTCAGGAGATACATCTGAAAGTGCCAGTGGGAATGGTTCCATCATGAGATTGGCTCCAGTGCCGATTGGTTATCGTGACCTATTTCCCTACCGACTGGATGAATTGTCTAAGCTGGCTGAGGAATCGAGTATCCCTACCCATGCCAGTGAGCAATGCACATCGGCATGCAGATATCTGGCAATCATTCTTGCAGGTTTGATCAATGGTGAAGATCGAGAAACGGTCTTATCATCTGACTGGAAACCTTTGAGTGAACTTGAGCAGATCAAACCGTTGCATCCACTGGTTAAAGAAATTTCAGCAGGCAGCTTTCGTGAGAAACAACCACCGACGATTCAAGGATCAGGTTGGGTTATTAAAAGTCTGGAAGCAGCTTTGTGGGCTTTCTATGATGCAGATAATTTCGAACAAGCTGTATTTAAAGCAGTCAACCTAGGAGATGACTCTGATACGACAGGTGCTATCTGCGGTCAACTTGCAGGTGCCTATTGGGGAGAATCAAATATCCCCGGGTCATTACGAAGCGGATTGGCAAAAATGGAAATGATAGAGTCTGCTCTGAGTGGTTTGATTGACAGTGAGTGATTACTTCTCACAAACCGTTGTATGATGCTTTTTGAAGATGGTAGTGACGAGAATTGATTACCGTATTGAATGCAGCAGCGAAAAGAAGAAAAACTAACATTCACGTTAAGACGACATGATCCCATTTGCAGACTCTGAAGAACTTGTTGCCAACAGTTGCCTGTCACCTGACATTCTCATTAAAGTTGGCAACGATTACCGACTTGCCGTTGTCTCGGCATCGCCTTCGAATGCTGCTTGATTGACTTTCCAGATCGATTACTGATCTTCGGCGAGTTCAGGTCGAATTGTAATGTTCATCAATGAGGCTTCACTTTCTTGCTACTCGCAATTTCGCCGCAATCATCGGGCTGAAGAACAACACCAAC
>DOCI01000031.1:470-884 GCA_003503535.1 Planctomycetaceae bacterium | reverse complement strand
AAGCCCAATGGCATCAATTCACCACTCAGCACATTGTAACCAGAAGTAATCTGCTCCCAACTCAGGCTCATCACGAAACGACCGAACAAGACCTCAAACGCTACGGTCAACAACAACCATATCAAACCAACTAGCAACAACTCCCTTGGTTGTCTTGCTCCGATCCATCGAATCGTCAGGTAGGCGATTACGAGGATAATCCCCGAGCCAGTAAAGACACCAAGGTGATTGGAGCGAAACTCACCAACTAACGGCACTATAGCAATCGCTCGAAGAAGTCCATGAATGATCTCGGCAGAGATCAGGATGAGCCAGATTCCGATGCTTTTCGCAACTATTTTGAATCGATGCGAGTTTCTGATTGTCAGGAGATCAGTCATTCCTCTTGTGATCCGCCAATCTCCTGAAGGCTTC
>DOCI01000031.1:0-319 GCA_003503535.1 Planctomycetaceae bacterium | reverse complement strand
GATCCTCCTTTGTGGCGATTGCCGACAACAAAAGATCATTCAAACCGAAACTCAAATCATGTGGAGCGATCTCTTCCGACTCCAACGCAGTTATCGCTGTCATCACAAGTTCATTCATTGAACCAGTCACCTGACGATTCAGTGCTTTGGCAAAGGTACCTTGTAATTCGAATGTGCGTCCGTTCTGCCAAGAACCCACCGAAGAGAAAAGGCGATCAAGAGGTCGCAGTCAGAAACATTTTATTTCTAGATTCCTCCATTTGCTGGAATGGAATTCTAGTATTATGGCGAATTTAGTTCTGCGTTGTACTCGCCTAAT
>DOCI01000326.1:95385-106098 GCA_003503535.1 Planctomycetaceae bacterium | reverse complement strand
CATGGGCATTCTGATCGTGGAATGCCGGCAGCGTTGACCGTGTTGAAAAATGCGCTCATGGCAGAATACATTCCGTTTATCACTTTGCTTTTCAGCTTGTATGTGATCACCGGTGGCATCGCGATTGAGGCGCGGATTGTCGGTAAGCCTTATGTGAATACGGGATTGATTGGCCTGGGAGCCTTGCTGGCCAGCTTTGTAGGAACAACCGGAGCCGCAATGCTCTTGATTCGTCCATTACTGTCAGCCAATGCCAACCGGCAATACGTTGCTCATACAGTCATTTTCTTTATTTTCGCAGTATGCAATACGGGTGGATGTCTGCTGCCGATCGGCGATCCCCCTTTGTTTCTTGGATACCTGCGAGGAGTCGATTTCTTCTGGACGCTTAAACTCTGGCCGATGTGGCTGTTTGCCAACCTGGCTATCCTGGTTGTTTATTTCTTCTGGGACACAATTTTTGTGAGAAAAGAGTCGGCAGAGTCATTCGTAATCGAATCATCCGATGCACCTGCATTGCAAGTATTTGGATCGTTGAACCTCCTCTGGCTGGTTGGGGTTGTGATTTGTGTCGCCACGCTTGATCCTTCCAAGCCATTTCCGGGAACATCTTTCAAGGCCCCGATGTATTTTCGCGAAATGCTGATGCTGCTCTTTACTGCCGCTTCATTATTGACGACGACCAGTGAGGTTCGCCGTAAAAACAGCTTCAATTATGATGCTATTGTCGAAGTGGCTGCGTTGTTTTCAGGAATCTTTATCTGCATGCAGCCTCCCGTGCAGATTTTAAATGTGTATGGAAAAACACTGGGATTTGATTCCCCGATGAAATTTTTCTGGGGAACGGGAACGCTGTCGAGCTTTTTAGACAACGCTCCGACTTATGTCGTCTTCTTCGAGACAGCGAAAACGATGGAACCGATCGGCAATACCGTCGCGGGGGTCTCTGAAATCTTCCTGGTTGCGATCAGTCTGGGAGCGGTCTTCATGGGCGCGATGACTTATATCGGCAATGGTCCAAACTTCATGGTCAAAGCGATTGCCGAAAAGAACAATATCCGCATGCCCAGTTTCTTCGGCTATATGTTTTACAGTGTTGCTGTTCTGGTACCGATCTTTCTGCTCACGACATTGATTTTCCTGTAACAGCGAGTCAATGCCAGAGGTCAAGATCAACCGCGTGTGGCAGGGAAACTACTTGACCGTATGCGATTTTGGACCATTGGCAAAGACTTTAAACGAATAATCATTGATTACAGAGTGGCACTCCCATAACGAAGTGATGGGTGTGCCACCCGAATCGTTGCCAAAATGAAGTGAATCGGCACAGCACTCCTTCATAACAATGCTTGCTTATAACTATCAAATAGTTGTGCACAATGATTTAATTCAGCGGACGTTCGTTCAAAATTTATTGAACTATGAATTGGATAGTCGGTGTTCACTGGTTAAACTTCAGTGATCATTGGTTTCATGTTATCTATTCATTTCCGTGTGAGAGCGTCTGTAAGACAGCCTCAAAGATTAAACAGAGTGTCGTTATGCCTAAGCTGGTAATTCTTCAGGGGGGTCAGGCGGTCCCACATCTGCTGCCTGAAAACGATGTTGTCATTGGCCGATTGCCAGAATGCGATCTGCAACTGGACTCAAATATGGTTTCCCGTCGCCATGCCAAGGTGTCTTATTCGGGAAATGCTTTTCAACTTGAGGACATGGGAAGTGGTAACGGTACGTTTCTGAACGGGAAGCGGATCGAAAAAACGGAAGTCCTCACTCATGGAGATCGTTTGAAGCTGGGGCCAATTTTGCTTCGCTTTGAAGACGAGGCTCACTCAAAAACGGAACCCGAAGCCGAGACATACGATGATCATGGTGATTTCGGTGTCGATGTTGATACGGAATCGGAAACCGGAACCATCATGGGGGTGGTTGATAATGCCTCTGGTTTCGGCTTGCTTGATGTTCGTCCAGAAGTGAAGCTGAAAGCGATCATCGAAATCAGCCGAGCTTTGGCAGGCACGACGGAAATCGAGAAGTTACTCCCTAAAATTCTGGATACTCTTTTCAGTATTTTTCCTCATGCCGATCGGGGATGTATCCTGATCAAGAATGAAGAAACCGGAAAAATGGTTCCCCGGGCGATCAAGCATCGTCATAACACGGGTGACGATTCTGTCAAATTGAGCAAAACCATTCTCAATTCCGTTCTGGAAGAACGTAAGGGGATTCTCTCAGCCGATGCGGCAACAGATGCTCGTTTCGAAGCCAGTGAGTCAATTTCCAGTCTGACGATCCGCTCGATGATGTGTGTCCCGCTCCTCGGTTTATCGGGCGAGCCCCTGGGAGTTATCAATATCGACACTCAGAATCCGATCAGTCAGTTTCGACAGGAAGATCTGGATTTGTTGCTGGCAGTAGCTGGCCAGGCCGCTTTGAGTTACGAATCTGCGAAACTGATGGTCTCTTTTGCAGAGAAGCAGAAGCAGGACAGCGAAATGCAAATCGCCAGAAGTGTCCAGCACGCATTGTTGCCCGAAGATTTTCCTGTGATTCCTGAGTATGAGATTTTTGCCTCCTACGAATCAGCACAGGAAGTTGGTGGCGATTACTACGATATTATTAAACTCGATGACGATAACCTCTGCCTGGCATTTGGCGATGTGGCGGGCAAAGGTGTGCCGGCTGCCCTGGTGATGTCTCGACTTTCGAGCGTGGTTCGCAGCACGATGACATTCGTCAAAGATGCTCGTGAAGCAGTGTGTGAAATCAACAATCACATGTGTGCTAAAGCGGTAGAAGGACGGTTTGTCACTTTTGTCCTCATCGTTTTGAACCTCAAGGATAATACGATGACCTGTGTGAATGCCGGCCACATGTCGCCGATGATTCTGCAGGCAGATAAAGAAGTTGTCGAGTTTTCTGAAGATTCCGTTGGAATTCCAATTGGGGTGCTCGAAGATTATCCTTATGAAGTGGTTTCCTACAGCATCAAACCAGGCGATATTCTGACAATTTATACGGATGGTGTCAGTGAGGCGATGAATTATGAGAATGAACTTTACGGCATGGAGCATTTGCGAAACTTTGTGAAGCAGGCAACTCCCAATGCGACCGACTTGGGTAAAGAAGTACTGGCAGATGTGAAAAGACATGCTGCCGGACGTCCTCAGAATGATGATATTACACTGATGTCATTTGGCCGTAAGTTATGACAAAGTGTTGAAGCCAATAAAAAAACCTCAGCAATCTGAAATTTGCTGAGGTTTTTTTGTAGCCAATATGTTTATCAGTCGTTCAAAAACGACTGGAATTGATTAACTTTACTCTGGATTTGAAGAAGTCTGACGCGAAAGAAATGCCAGTCGTTGCAGTGTGTCCGTGTCCTGAGCACTTAAACGGGATTCGTCAATGAATGGAATGCGAGCCGCTTCGATCAGCTGGATCAACTCGTTGCGTTGCATTTTATGAATTTCGCGATCAGACAAAGTCGTAACAGAGTCAGGCTTCAGCGAGAATTCCATCGACGAGATCATGATTCGGGTTCCTTATTTGGTCTGTTTCAGGGGATTAGCAATTTAAGGGTGTATTGCTGATGGGTGGTACCATCTGCAGAATGGTTGTTCTGCAAGATTTCGGTTGAATTGTTATGAACTGAACGATGAGCACGTTATGCGCCAAAATTTTTATTCAGCAGAATAATTGTTCAAGGCAAGGTCACAATGTAGAGCCATCAGGCTGCATTCAGGTTCAGGTAAAATATGGGAAGGAAAATAAGAAGTCGTGAAATCCAAGTGATTTTCGTCTCAAGGCTTGAGATTCCCGACTCCTGCTGCCATCATCATGGGTTCCAATTTCAATACCTCTGAACTTGAGAGATTTTGGTCAATCAGCCGAAATTCCGAATTATCGGAATGACAAAGGAGTCTCAAATGCGTGTCAAATTTGCACTCTGTGCCTTTTTATTGTTCAGTACCGTGTCAAGGGTTTACGGAGGTGGGTCTCCAGTTGTTGGTACAGAGAGGCCCAATATCGTCTTCATGTTCACAGATGATCATGCTTCTCACGCAATGAGTTGTTATGGCTCTAAAATTAACTCCACTCCCAATTTGGATCGGATTGCCAACGAGGGAATGAGGTTTGACAATTGTTTTTGCACCAATTCGATTTGTGGACCCTCCCGGGCAGTCATTTTGACGGGTAAATACAGCCATAAAAATGGATTTCTTCGCAACGGCAATAAATTCGACGGCACGCAACTGACTTTTTCCAAAATGTTGCAGATGGCAGGTTATCAGACTGCAATTATTGGCAAGTGGCATTTAGGTGAGCATATGCATCCGACCGGCTTCAATTATTCAGAAGTCCTGGTCGGACAAGGTCCCTATTACAATCCCGTCATGTTGCGTGATAATCATGGCGATGGAAATCGTGAGCGGAAGAATTACACGGGATACACGACAGATATTATTACCGATTTGGCCATGGAATGGCTGAAAGAGGGCCGGAATACCAATCAACCCTTCATGCTGATGTTTCAACACAAGGCCCCACATCGGGAATGGTGTCCCGGGCCCGATTATCTGCATATGTATGACGATGTTGAAATTCCTGAACCAGACAATCTGTTCGATGACTATTCCGGTCGTGGCACCGCTGCTCATTCACAGGATATGTCCATCGAAAAAACGATGACTGCTCGCGATCTGAAACTTGTCCCTCCTCCTTACCTGAATCAGGAACAGTTGAAGGTCTGGAATGAAGCGTACGAGCCTAAAAATAAGAAGTTTGAGGAGGCAAATCTCCAGGGAAAAGAGTTGGTACGCTGGAAATATCAGCGGTACATCAAAGATTATCTGCGTTGTATCGCCTCAGTCGATGACAATGTCGGCCGTGTTCTCGACTACCTGGATGAGTCTGGACTGGCGAAAAATACAATTGTGATTTACTCCTCTGATCAAGGTTTTTATCTGGGCGATCATGGCTGGTTTGATAAGCGATTCATGTATGAGGAATCTTATCGCCAACCACTCCTGGCTCGCTGGCCGGGACATATCCAGCCGGGGAGTGTGAGCAAAGAACTCGTTTCCAATGTCGATTTTGCGGAAACATTTGTCGATATTGCCGGGCTGGATCAACCCAAACAGATGCAGGGGGCGAGTCTGCTACCGATAATGGAAGGCGAGACTCCCGAAGACTGGCGGCAAGCTCATTATTATCAATATTATGAGTTTGAGGAGAATCAGAAAACGGCTCACATGGTGAGACGACATCGAGGGGTACGTACTGATCGTTACAAGCTGATTCACTTTTACAATCTCGATGAGTGGGAATTGTACGATCTTGAAAAAGATCCCAATGAGATGCAAAGCGTCTACGGTCAGCCTGAGTACGCTGAAGTGCAGAAGCGACTTGAATATGAGTTGAATCGACTGGCTGAAGAACTCGAAGTTCCCGACGATACGGGTTCAGTCTCGAAGAATCCTCCTTCGCTGGGGAAACTTCCTCCCAGGAAGCCTCGCGGAAACAAAAAGAATCCCAAATCGTAATCAGACCATTTTCAAATGGTTTCTGCAGTCGCTTGGACATCAAATCACCTAAAATGCTCTGTTTGCTCCAGCTGAACGCTGCTGTTAATTTTTGAATATGCTCTGGAAGCTTCGTCGAGCAGGCTCTTCATTGTTAAGAAACTCACGGCCAATAAACTATCGGCTCAGCCGATAGGAAATCAGTTTTTCTACGACTGCGTATTATTTAGACTTGGGGATTCTGTTGGGAGTATTGTGGTTCACTTTGGGATGTGTGATTCCAGCCTTTTTGGTCTCGCTGATTGTTACCCGGCAGATGATCAAATGGGCTCCCAATCTGGGGCTGGTCGATCAACCCGCTGAGCGGAAAGTCCATGTCACGCCGACTCCCCTCGGAGGTGGTGTCGGGATTGTCTGTGGAGTGATTATTCCATTGGCATGCGCTCATCTGGTGATCTGGGCTATCTCTCATGGTTATTTACCCCAATCACTCATTCCCGGCGATTTGAAACTGCATTTACCGGGTGCCTTGTACCGCGCTCCGCAGATGTGGGGAATTTTGACAGCCGGACTGGTTTTGAGCATTGTTGGTCTTGTTGACGATGTCCATCCGGTCTCCTGGAAGTTTCGGCTGATGATTCAATTCATGGTGGCAATTGCAGTGATTTGTGCTGATGTGCATGCCACTGTTTTCGTCTTCTACACTCCAGTCGGCTGGATAGTGACAATCTTCTGGCTTGTTTTACTGATCAATTCGTTGAATTTTCTCGATAATATGGACGGCTTGACGGCAGGCATCAGTTTGATCGCTGCGCTCATGTTTGCGATCATTATGTTGTCGCAAACTTCAGAACCCCGCTGGCTGGTTGCGGGAATGTTGCTCGTCATTGTGGGCTCCTGTGCCGGGTTTCTCGTCTGGAACTGGACACCCGCGAAAATCTTCATGGGGGATGCCGGGAGTACATTTCTCGGGTTGATGCTGGGATGCTTAACCGTATTAGGCACGTTTTACGATGAAGCCAGCTCTGATACGCATGTGATGTTGGCGCCATTATGTGTACTGGCCGTTCCACTTTACGATTTTATCTCAGTCATGGTGATTCGAGTAAAACGTGGACTCAGTCCAATTGCACCAGACAAAAATCATTTTTCACATCGCTTGGTCGACTTGGGACTTTCGCGTAAGAATGCCGTATTAACCATCTATTTGTGTACTTTAACGACGGGAATAGCCGCATTACTGCTCTATCGACTCCCCGGTTGGGGATCTGCCTGGATGGTTATTGCAATGACAGTTTGCATCCTCATGATCATCTCAATTCTGGAGACTGCAGGTCGTAGAGCAGCGCGTGCTCGACAGAAGGAGCATCGGACTGAATTACAGATAGCCTCACAGAGTGAGAGCACGGTCGATTTGCAGGATCAGAATTGAGATGAAACCTACCCCATCAAAACCGCATCGGGAAGGTTTGCAGAAGTCAAAAGCCGTTCCTGGTTCCGATGATCAAAAGTTTCCACAAATTCCGAACCAGTCTTATGAGCTGCCGATCTTTTGGTGTTTGGTCAATGCACTGATCTGGTGCCAATTGTTTCTGCCCGCGGAGTCAGTTGGCCAGGGGGATCTGGTGCTGATTCACAGTTGTTGGTTTGGCATTCTGGCTATTGCTGGTTGGGGAATTTATAAATTTTCAGATCAACCTCTGGTATTTGACGGAATTGATCTCTTTCTCAGCTTATTGTGCGCTGGTCCTGTGCTCTCATTTTTTTCGATGTGGATTACCGGTGGGGAATTACGAACCGGGTTGTTTTTTGTTTGGGCATGGCTGGCGACTGCGATTACCGTTCTGTTAATGCGACGGCTGATTCCTTTGTTCTCCATCAAGTTGCCGGTTGTGATTGTGCTCGGCACGGCCTTGTTGATGAGTTTTCTGGGCATCTATCAACATTTCTACTTTTATGCGTCAGCTGAAGCGGAAGTCTTGCCTCTGATCGAAAATTATCAGAGAGCTGTCCAGAATCTGGAATCTTCAAACAATTCAGAATTCGCGAGGCAACGCGCCCTTGAGAAGAAGTCCGCGGCCGAACGTGAACTGTCTCGAATGGGAGTTCCACGGGAACCGCACGCTCAGCAGATGTTCGTGCAGCGATTGAGAGACAGTCGAGAACCCTTCGGCTTTTTTGCTTTGGCAAATACCTTTGGTGGGTTTCTGGTCTTGGCACTCGTGCTGGCGATGGGTGTCGTTATGTATCGGGCAGTCGATTCTTCCAACCGAATACAGTTCGTAATCTCGATTATGGTCTGGGTCTTTCTGGCTTACTGCCTGATCCTGACAAAAAGCCGGACAGCCTGGGTAGGAAGTTTCATCTGTCTGGCAGGCTTACTTGTTTTTCATATTGGACGAGTCAAATACACAGGAATCGTGCTCGTCAAATACCTGGGTGCAGGTATTGCTTTGATACTGATCATCGTTGGGATCGCCTTCTGGACAGGAAGTCTCGATCTCAAAGTGGTGATGGAATCGAGTAAGTCGTTAACTTACCGCCTCGATTATTGGAAATCCTCCTGGGAAATGCTGCAGAATCATTTTGTCTTTGGTGCAGGACCGGGGAATTTTCGACAGCATTATCTGGAATTCAAACTGCCCCAGTCCAGCGAGGAAATTCTAGATCCTCATAATTTGTGGTTCGATGCCTGGAGCAATGGCGGACTCATTTCACTGATCGGAATGGTCGGCTTAATTGTCTTTGGAATTATCTCGCTGCTGAGAAAAAATGCTCCCGGAAACCAGCTGCAATCTTTAGAACTGAATTCTTCTACACAAAGCGTGATCATCGTCTCCTTATTGTCGGTCGCGATCTCGGGATTATTGGCTCCTCCGGAAACGGTTCGTTACTTTGAAGAAACAGGTTTCTGGATTCTGGCGATGATTTTGTCAGCACTATTAATGAATTGGCTGGTGAAGAACTGGAAAATCCCGGACACCGTCCTGATCTGGGCAGCTCTCTCAATGGTGATTCATCTGCATGGAGCTGGCGGATTTTCAATGCCTATTATCCTGCAGTTGATATTAATCTTTGCCTTTTCAACGAGGCCAATTCGTCCAACTTTGCATGTGAACCCACGGTTGTCTGGATTATTGATGCTGGGAACCGGTTTAGCAATGCTCGGGATGAGCATTCCCAGTGTCATCCGACCTCGTCTGGCGGAATCGGTCGCGATGTCGAAATTGCCACAGACTCAATCGTCCTCGTCTTACAGGCGAACGATTCAGGAGTGGATCGTCATTGATGGCTGGAATCCGAATCCCTGGTTTCAACTGTCCAGTCAGTTACGGCAAGAGTCACGGCAGTCAGATGATCCTGAAAAATTACAGGAGGCTTGTCAGATGCTCGAACAGGCGATTTCCCGTGATCCTGCGACATATCAGTATTTTGCAGAACTGGCGGCCTGTCAATATGAATACTACCAGCGGGCTGGCTCAAGACAATCGCTTGATGCGGCAATCGAATCTCAAAAACAAGCGGTAAGCCGATACCCCACCAAACCAGAGTTGCAGGTTCAGCTGGCAGATTATTTCTTGATGGCAAATCGAGTTGAATCTGCGAAAATTGCTGCTGCAGAAGCGTTGAGGTTGGATCAGATCAATCATCAATTCGGTCATACGGACAGATATCTTGATGAGATTCAATTGAAATTGCTGCAGGAAATTATGGAAACGGCAGGATCGGTTCCAACATCTTGAGCAAATTGACGTAAATAATAGTGCGGGAGAAGTTCCGGATTGATGACTTATTGAAATCGGTTGGTTGCGGGGTAAGAACCCATTAGACTTGGGTAGTACCGGTAATGGAAATCCAAGTCATTCTAACTTCTCATGTTGCGGTCGAGAATTTGCATGTTTAACAGGTTGAAAATGATACAAACATTTCACACGGGCTCTTCGGTCATCGTCAGTATAATGGGACTGCTGCTTTTGGTTTCGAGTGGCTGTGAAGAAAAAATTGAAGTTGCCGAGCCGAAAAAAGAAATTCAGATTGATCTGACCGGACCACAACCCAAAGTCGTTCTCGAAGAACCTCTCTATGAGTTTGGCAATATGGAAGTGGGCGAAACTCTCAGGCATGATTTTGTGATTCGCAATGATGGCGAAGGGACGCTTACACTGGTGAAGGATCGCTCGACATGTAAGTGTACGATGGCGGATTTTGAAGAACGGGATGTGCCGCCGGGAGAATCGACAACGATCACACTGGAGTGGATCGGGAAAGCCGAGGATCCCAATTTCAGTCAGGCCGCCTACATCAAAACGAACGATAACACCGCAAAAGAAATTGCTCTGACTGTAGCCGGGCGAGTCGATAAAACTTTTGAGATCACACCGGCTGGGATCTGGAATCTGGGGGAATTGAATCGTGATAAGCCGACCAGTTTCAGTGGAAAAATTACTTCGCGAGTCCTCGATGATTTTGTGTTTAAGGATTCAGAAACGAGTAATCCTCTGGTCAGTGTAAAAGTTATTCCGATGACGCCCGAGCAACTTAAGGAAGACGATGTCAAAGCTGGGTATTTGATTCAAGGCGAAGTTCAACCAAACTCATCAATAGGCGAGTTTGAAGCCTCGGTCACACTGAAAGGGATGGCCAAAGGAGAAGAGCAGAGCGGTTTCTTCAGCATCAATGGCTTCTATTCCGGTCCGATACAGATCGTTGGGCCTGCGGGATGGAAAGCGACGGAAATGTTGCTGGTGATGGGACGCATGGAAAAGGAAGAAGGGAAAACGGTTAACCTTTCTATGTTCCTGCGGGATAACGAAAATGGGCCGGTTGAAGTGCTTGATGTAAAAGCAGAACCTGATTTCTTCACGTTTGAAATGATAAAAGATGAAAATTTCAAAGCTGAAAATCGTGAACGATACAAAATGAAAATCTCAGTTAAGCCTGATTCTCCTCCACTCAATTTTGATCGAGACAATCCCGCTCGCCTTGAAGTGACAACAAATAATCCCCTTATTGGGAAGATGAACTTCAAAATTCATATTTTAAGTTATTAAATCATTGATTTGAGGTTTTCTGATCGAAGTGATTCCAAAACTCGATTTGCCTCGTTTGCGGGAATACCATAAGATGCATTCTGAAGAGCATTTCCATTCCATTCCTCTTCAATGAGAAGAATGGAATGATCTGCCGT
>DOCI01000326.1:94883-95259 GCA_003503535.1 Planctomycetaceae bacterium | reverse complement strand
CGCCAATATATTTGGTGAGATCATGGGAATCCGAGGACTTCATTAATCGACAAAGGAATGTGATCTGATGCTGGAAAAACAGGCATCCCGGCAGAAATTCAAATGTCTGCCTCTATTGCTCATACCGGTTATTGCTGCTGGCTGTTGGATGATGGGGTCGGAAGATTCTCCGCCTGCCCAAACTTCCAATGGCATTGAGGGAGAGAAGGATGTTCATTCCACGAATGGCAGTCAGTCGAAAGAAATCGTTGCAGGCTGGAAGGCTCCCCAATTTGCCCTGGTGCTGACTGGTGAGCAGAAAGGCTATATGGAACCTTGTGGCTGCTCGGAAACTCAATCGGGCGGCATCTCGCGTCGAGCAGATTTATTCCGTCAC
>DOCI01000326.1:91202-94767 GCA_003503535.1 Planctomycetaceae bacterium | reverse complement strand
GAAGTTGCTGGGCTCGATCTGGGAGATTTCGTCAAGCGGAGTCGAAGACAGGATCAAATCAAATTCGGTGTCATGCACACGGCTCTGGAAGACATGGGCTATGAGGCGTTGACCCTTGGACCAGCAGATTTGAAATTGCAGGTCGACTATCTCTTTTCCACGATGTCGAATGC
Organism: Planctomycetaceae bacterium; assembly: GCA_003503535.1. Taxonomy (GTDB): domain Bacteria; phylum Planctomycetota; class Planctomycetia; order Planctomycetales; family Planctomycetaceae; genus Rubinisphaera. The sequence goes on along the minus strand of DOCI01000326.1, from coordinate 94,594 downwards.
AGGCGATTTGCCTTACGTTTCTGCGAATGTGATCTTCTATGACACTCCTGATATCGGCAGCCCTGCTCGTTTTCGTGTGATCGAACTCAATGGTGTGAAAATTGGAGTCACGGGAGTGCTTGGTTCGAAGTTCGCCTCGAAAATCTTCCCGGAAGGAGATAATTCTGCGAATGACCTGTTACGCATCGACGACCCAGTTGCCAGTCTCAAGCCGATTGTCGCAACCTTAAAAGAGCAGGGGTGTGACATTTTGTTCTTATTATCACAGGCTTCAAAATCGGAAACGGAATCAATTTTAAAAAGCATTCCTGATTTCGATCTCTGTTTGTCTGGCGGTGGACCGGAAGATCCCAATGGATTAACGGAAACCGTTGGTAAAACCGTTGTCATGGAAGCAGGACGCAAAGGAAAATATGCAGGTGTGCTGGGATATTTCCCGGACGAGGAAAAAAAATTCCGCTTTGAATTGGTCGATCTCAATAAGGATCGGTTCCAAAGAACACAAGCCATGGAAGAGCATATGGCCTTCTATCAGGATTTGCTTCGCGAGCAGAACATCGTTGAATCAGAGCCTGCGGTGCCCCATCCTTCGGGATACACATTTGTTGGCTCTGAAAAGTGCGGGACCTGCCACACCAAAGCCTATGCGAAGTGGAAGTCGACGAAGCACTCTCATGCGACCGAGACGTTAATCAAGGGAGAAGAGAACTATTCGGAAACGGAATGGATTTCACGCATTAATGATCCAGAATGTTTGGCTTGTCATGCTGTTGGCTGGAATCCCCAGGAAGTCTTTCGTTTCGAAGGCGGCTTTGTCAATATGGAAGATACGCCTCACCTAACCGGTCAAGGCTGTGAAAATTGTCACGGCCCAGGCAGTCATCATACAGAAATGGAAGCCATTTTTACTGAAACTCGACAAAGTACGCCTGAAATTATCGCTGCTCGTGAGGGCATTAAGGTGAATCTTGTGACCGCTGAAAAACAAGTCTGTAACAAGTGTCACGACTTTGAAAACAGTCCGAAATTCAACTTTGTGAAATACTGGGATAAAGTGATCCATCGCGGTAAGGATTAAGCAAGACCGCCAACGATCATTTTGTGAGCCATATCAATCGTCCCTGTTTCATATCAATAATAATCGTATCAAAAGTTTAGTCTCTTCCATGTCTGTTTTGCCTCCAGAATCTATCAAAGCACAGATTTCTACTCAGGTGCTCGAAATGACCTGGCAGGGGCATGAGACGCCCTTTGCCATTCCATTTCGCGTACTCAGAGGTTTGTGCCCCTGTGCGGTTTGCGTGAATGAAATGACGGGCGTGCGGACCTATTTTGTGGACGATGCCCCAGAAGATATCCAGCCAGAAAAAATGGAACTGATTGGGAATTATGCTGTGAAAATCCTTTGGAGTGATGGTCATACCACAGGGCTTTATACGTGGGAATACCTGAAAAAGATTCAACGAGAATCGCAGAGTGAGAGCCAGATTACTGATGCACTATGAAGTCGAAGTAAAATATCCGATCGAGAATTTCGAGGCACTGCGGAAAATTATTCTCGAACGGGGAGCACGCTATAAAAAAACAATCGAGCAGGAAGATTTGTACTTTGCGCATCCGCTACGAGATTTTTCAGAAACAGATGAAGCGTTCCGGATCCGACGTGTCGGTTCCAGGAATATGGTGACCTATAAGGGACCACTCGTCGATCAGGAGACGAAGACACGTCAGGAAATTGAAGTTCCGCTGGCAGATGGCCCGGAAACACTTGCGGGCTTTGAAGAAGTCCTGAAGCAATTGAGTTTTCAGCCAGTTCATCGTGTTTGCAAATCGAGAAATATCTTCATCTTGAATGAAGCGGAACGAGAATTCGAAATTGTTCTGGATCATGTTCGCGAACTGGGGGATTATGCGGAAATTGAGTCACAAGCCGAGGAATCTCAGGTCGACGAAGTTCGCGGGCAAATTCTTGAGTTGGCGAAATCGTTGTCATTAGGCCCGCAGGTCGAACGCAGAAGTTATCTGCGGTTACTGCTTGACAAGAAAAATGCCAATACGTGACAATGTAATTCTACCGCAATATTAAGAACGAATTGAATTTGAGTGACTTATGAAACAATGTTCCGTCTGCTCCAAACCAGCCGTATATCATGTTACGGTATTGAAAAATGGAGATGTGAAGGAACTGCATTTTTGTGAAATGCATTTCCACGACTACATGGAAAAGCCGCAGGCGAAATCCCCGGAAGAAGCCTTTGTCGAATCGCTGCTGCCGGACTCAGACCTGGATGAAAGAGCCGCTGAGGACGAACAACTCATTTGTCCCAATTGTGGGATTTCCTACCGCGAGTTTCGGGAAAAAGGGCGATTCGGTTGCCCTCACGATTATGAAACTTTCCGGGCAAGACTCCTGCCTCTGCTTGAAAATATTCACAACGATACCGTTCATCATGGCAAATCGCCGAAGCGGGCACCCCTAGACAGTGGGAATCAACTGCGGTTGATTCAGTTGCGTAGAGATTTGACCCGGTCTGTCGAGCGTGAAGAATATGAGCAAGCTGCCAGTATTCGGGACGAAATTCAGAAGATAGAAACCGAACTGGAAAATTCAGATTCTGAATGAATTGAGTATCGTCATGGGACTTTTTGCAGGAACTGAATTTGATCGTCCGCCACGCTGTGAGAAATGCGAGGAACTGGAGTCGGAATGCGTCTGTCCTCCAGAAGCCAAAGCTGTCACTTCGCCTGGTTCTCAGAAACTGAAAGTCTTCACAGAGAAACGTAAACGAGGCAAAATGGTGACCGTCGTCTCTGGACACGCCAATGAAGACGATGTTGTTCAATCCCTGCTCACAAAGCTGAAAACACTTTGTGGAGCAGGTGGAACACTCAAAGAGGGCAATATTGAAATTCAGGGTGACCATGTCGACCGTGTGCGAAAATCACTGATCGAGATGGGATACAAGGTCATCTGAATTTTCAGTGAGAGTTCTATTCTTCAAGGACTTTCAGTTCAACTTTTCGAAAATCGATGGGATGACTTTCTGATTGCAGAGAAATTGTCCCGCCGGAAAGCATGATGTCTCCCGCTTTTTCTGCAAGTTCTTTCGCGTGGGTATCCCGTTCATCCAGTTGAGGTTGAGTGTATTCGAGAACGGTTTCACCATTGATGATGTGCTTCATCACTTCATTGCCTCGAACTTCGACTTCGACGGTCACCCATTGATCTCCGTGAAAAGTCGGTGATGTTGAAGAGGTGCAGTGAGGTTTAAAGAGTTTGCCATCCATCACAACATTCGTGCCTGGAGTGCAGAGGTTTGCTGTTGTACGTTTGTCTTTGCCGTTACCACCCAGAAATTGAACCTCAATGGAAACGGGAAAGTCCTGATCAA
>DOCI01000326.1:85562-91032 GCA_003503535.1 Planctomycetaceae bacterium | reverse complement strand
ATCAACCCCCATTGTTTCCGGAGCTTCTCCATGCAGCATCGCCCCACTGTTTCGGAGTGCCCAGCCTTCGCCTTCCGGTGCCTGATCACCAACAAAGCGGTATTCAACACGCAGCACATAATGCGAGAACGGTTTGTTATAGAAAATATGCCCGAATTTGCGATCGAATTTGTCATACTGATCGTAGCGAACTTTCATCAGTCCATCTTCAACCCGAAACGTGTTCCCAAAGTTTTCGCCGAGTGGATAGCCTTTGATTTTGATTGTCCAGTCGGAAAGATCTTTCCCATTGAAAAGGGAAATCCATTTTTCGTCGGCTTTTTTCTCAGCCGCAAATGATGGTGCTGTAAAAGTTGCGAAGACGAGCGTGAAAGTTAGTAAGATTCTAATCATGATTTTCCTCTCATTTGGTGTCAGATCATTATACATTGATGCTTTATTGTGAACCTGTCAGGGGCGTTCGGCAAGTCTGTAGCCTAAGACTTGTAAAAAGGTTATTTGAACACCGATTGCAACTTCATGTTGAGGCCGATGGCAGAGTAAGGTAATCTTCAACGGAACTGGAATGTTTCTGCAAAAATATGGGATATTTCCCAATTTGCATTATGCGAAATGACGGGCTCATGCACAAAAATAATTTCTGTTGCCTGCTGATGCTGTTGGCGATCTGTTCGTGGAGTCATCCTCTATTTGCTCAGGATTACCGGATTTACACACGGATTTTCCATCAATCTGAGGCTACGCCTGAAACTAAACCCGAAGTCATTGCCAGAAGTTTAACAATCTGGCATGCCGGAAAAGCTTACGACTGGATCGACCAGGTCGGCGAACTTGTTATTTACGATCCCACTGAGCGTCGATATACGATTATCAGCGATCCGCACAAGCTCGGATGCACTGTCGATTTCAGTGAATTGCGTAATTTTCAGAAGGTCGCTCGTGCGAAGGCTCAGGAGTATCTGGAAGATTTGTCAAAGTCGCAATCGACCCAGGCGGATCGGGAAATCGCAAAAATCCAATTTCAACTCGACCCTGATTTTATGCTCGTTCCCGAATTGGAAGGCAGCACGATTCGATTTGAATCGCCGGTCATGGCTTATCACATCGAAACGGTGGTTGCTCCCAATGTCGATACGGCTGAAGCTTTTCGCCAGTATGCCGACTGGGCCGCTCAACTCAACTATGTTCTGCATGGTCAATCTCTCATCCCTGGTCCTCGGTTGGTTGTGAATGAAGAATTGCGTCAGCGAAATTTGATTCCTGTTCGAGTTCAACTGTCGTTGAATGACGAAGTCGGTACCAAATTAACAGCCGAGCATAATATTCAATGGGATCTCAGCCAGACTGACCGGGAACGCATTCGTGACTGGCAGGCCGTGCTTCAGGATCCTCAATATGAATATGTGGACTTTCAGAAGTACCAACGGACCGTGTTGCAGGATTAATTGATCATTCCAAAGTGACAGAATCTGAAAACTCTAATCATCAATCTGCACGACGCAGTCTCAGGAAAATCATTTTCTTTGTGATTGTGATGCTTCTGATTCCCATCCTCCCATTTGTACTGTTGGGAGATGCTTTTGAGTCGAGTTTGCTGGCAGGACTGAAAGCGACCACCGAATCCGGCTATGCAGGTCTCGTTCTGTTTGCTTTGCTCGCAGTCGATATCTTTTTGCCCGTTCCTTCGAGTGGTGTGTTAACCTATGCCGGTTCGCAGATTGGATTTCTTTCGACAGTTCTCTGGGCGACACTCGGGCTGAATGTTGGCTGTGCGATAGGTTACGAGTTTTCCCGTTGTGTTGGCCCTTGGGTTCTAAAACGCTTGACATCACAAGTCGACAGAGATGTTGTGAATGTATTTATCAGTCGCTGGGGAGGCCTGGTAATCCTCGTGACGCGTCCACTTCCAATTCTCGCGGAAGCTTCCGTATTGATCGCAGGTTGCGGAAAACTGCGACGAAGCCTCTTTTACAGCTTGATGTCAGTCAGCAATCTACTCATCTGCATTGTCTATGCGGCGATTGGTGCATGGTTTGGCCAGAACGAATATTTTGGATCCATTATCATTGCCTCGCTTTTTCTGCCATTAGCAGCAACGCTACTGCTGAAGCGTATCATGCAGCGGACACATCAATTCAAGTCTCATGACTCTGATGTATGACCTCAATCGACTATGGTTGAACAAGTTCAAAAGTGGCGACAACGGGGAAGTGATCGGAGTAGCCGATGCGTTCATTGTAGTCGTCGATGGGAAGTGGGATTTTCACGCCGTTGAAGGCCCGGCGGTCATTGATCATGAACTTCGGCCGGTGCACTTTCGTACTTTTCCAACGGAGGATATCGCCCTGTTTGGCAGAGGAATTGATAAGCACCTGATCGAAACAGTCCAGGTCCATATTGTTTTCATCGCGGTTGAAATATCCGATTGTCCAGCGAGCATTTTCAGGAATGCTGAGCATTGTATTTGTCAGGCCCTGTTTTTCGAGATATTTCAGGGACTGATTCTGTGGTGTATCGTTAAAATCACCGACCAGGACGACAGGAACCGACCGACCTTCGTATTTTGTGATAATCTCTTTCACACAAGTGGCGGAGGCCTTTGCACAAGTCATACGAACATCTTCATGACTGCCATCTCTACGGCTCTTCCAATGACAGACAACGACATAAAAAGGAGTTCCCTTCGAGGCAAATCTTGCGACGAGTAAATCGCGAGGCAGGTCCGGAATGTCGACACTACGAACCAGAAATGGAAACCGGCTGATAATCGCACAATCGATTCCGCGGGGATCGTCTCCTTCGAGCAGCGCGTAATAGTCGTATCCGTTCTTGGAAAGATAACCAGTGACCAGTCGCTTCAGAATCGAAGCATTTTCGACTTCTGCAAGTCCAATGATATCTGCATCGAGGCTGCGAATGACTTCTGCATCTTTGCCGAGTCGTTCCTGAACTGAACTGGGCGAAAATTTTTCATCGTAAGGGAGGAGTGGATCGTCATGCTGATCGAGCAGGTTCTGAACATTCCAGAAACCAATCGTGATATCCTGAGCTGGTGATTGTTGAGAGCAAGCGGTTAATGCAAACAAAGTGACCAGGCAACTCAACAGTAGTAATAGCCGTGACATTGTATTTCCAATCAGAAGTGTATTTGCTGAATGTGTAGGTCAGTCTCTGCTTAAATATTTTTGAACCACGGATGGACACGGATCATCACGGATGTAAGTGACTGTTCGAACTTCTACTGCAGGTTGCAGATTACCGTAGCGACTTTTTGATAGTTTGATCCCTATTTTTTCAGCAATCACCAGATACACATTTATGGAAACGGCTGTATTGATTGCAGATCTGAAAATGAACGATGATAAAACACTCTCACAATTCAGTTTTCGGGGCCAATATGGAATTCATCATTACGCCACAAAAATCCGTGATTATCTGTGTCCATCCGTGGTAAAAAAATGATAAGCAATGCCCGAATTGCGATAATAAAATATCTTAATAGGGTCGAATATTCATCCACTCGCGGAACAGGAATTCGAGCCTGATCGCCAGCAATGCGATGCGTCCCATGACGGTCATGCCGAACATGGCGCCGAAGGTCATCATGAGGATCCAGATGCCGAATTTTGAAACACCAGCAACCGCTCCTTTATGCTCGATCGAGAAGAAGAAATAAACCAGGCAGGAGAGGATACTGACAATCATGAAGGTATTCTGAAACGATTGCCAGTAATCGATTCCGGTTTCGGTGAAGACGATTAGCGGTATAAAGCTGTTTTCGATCTGACTCAAAAAGTCCGCTTCCAAATACGCAATCATCCGCAAACCAGCCGTTGTTCCAATAATGAATGCCAGAGGCCAGAGGGAGATCCAACTCATGCTGGGGACCAGTCGCATCAGCAGCATGATTCCCAGGATCAGAGGGACAATGTAATAAATGCCTGTTGGTTCCAATTCAGGTGATAACCCCGGCATGGCCCATTGTTGAATGAGTCCCGGCATGAGCTTGGCAAGTAGATTTGGCACGAGTGTCGTCCAAAGTCCAACAACCATGTAATAAGCCGCAGAGACACCCACGACGGTCGATTCCGCAACCTTATAAAAAGGATTATCGCGATACATGAACGAGAAAATACACAGCGTAAAAGCAGCAGCGATCCATAAACCCACAGAGCGATCGTAGCTGACCTGAGCGATTCCCGCTTTGCGGTCGATCATGTCGGCTTTGACCCAATTGCCATCAACCTGTTTCACATATTCACGGCCCGCGCTCTGCGAAGGATCGAGAAATGTTCTCGAAACCGCCATGGCGATCATTGCCAGAATCAGAATTGTCCAGACAGTCCGTTCTGTCATTGCACTACAACTTTCCAACACTCAGGATTTGGTACGTGAAGACTGCAGAAAATATAATGTGTTCCCTGCGAGAATCAGAAAGATCATTAGCAGATGAGCCACAAGTTGCGGTCCCATTCTCCGCCTGCCTTCCTGATAAGCGGCTTTCGGTTCGCCTTCAATATATTTGCCGACAACGAGCGTTTCATATTCAGCTGCTCCTTTAATGGCTCCCAGCAACCCAATCAATTGCTTGGGGACATAGGGATAAAGGTAAGGAGCCTGTACACCGGTGACACCAGCCACAAGGTTGATTTTGTCGGGGAAGGGGGTTTTTGCATATTGCACCCACTCTTTACAGCCGGGATAACCGGCTGAGACCGCAATGAGTAAATCCATATCCTGAATGCTTTCCACACCTTGGCACATCGGGATCTGATCGATATTTGTGCCGCGGGCATCGGTCGTGTAAAGCTCCCGCAGGTTGGTGATGATGACCTTGACCACCCCTTCGTAACCCGGTTTATATCCCAGATCGACATAGTCTTCACCATACACGAGATTCGGGAAGTCCGTCAGGATCACTCGTTGAATCGCCTGCTGAATCATCGGTGGTCCACCGGGGTAGAGTGTCAGGAAGTACATTTTGACTTTCTTTTTCGCGCAATGGAGCACGAAAGAAGTTGCCATTGGGCTCAGCTCTCCCTCGGAACTCGGATCGTAATCGAGTGCCAGCAGAACGCGGTCTCCTTCTTTGAGTCGTTCGACTTCATCAAAGACATTGATCGCCTGTTGCGTGGGGGTTTCCGGAAATTCCAGACCGAGCAGAATAGGGATCGCGACCGCGAGTAACATCGACAGGAAGACCCAGCGACGATCCAGATTGGCCAGTTTGTTAATGATGGATTGTTTCAAGGAACTCTCTCAACAGATTAATCGGTATTCGGGTTTCGGAATGTGAACTCTCAACAATAATTACGATTCAACGATTTGAGAAAGATAATTACACTGGCCACTGGCCTCTTATCACTAGCCACTACTCATCTCCTGACCCCAGATAGGATCGATCGACTCCCAGCAGGATTTTCAAGGATGTAGAGACAATCCCAAGTGAAATGCCGATCATGATGGCTCT
>DOCI01000326.1:82598-85438 GCA_003503535.1 Planctomycetaceae bacterium | reverse complement strand
GGTATTGATGACAGACATGATAAACATCGTAATGTTCTCAATACGAAACGCAGACAGGGATTCTGGCAGCCAACTGGTCAGCATGACTCCAGCAAAGGTTCGTCCTAGCAAAATGATGAATGCGGTGCCGAGCAGAAGCAACGCTTCGAAGTTTTTGGCACGGAAGGCACGGAAGGCAGCTGAGGCGACATAAAATGCCAGCAGCGAAAACATCGTGGCCGTCAGCGGTTTGAACGCATACTCGTAAGACCACCAGAACGGTGAGCCGACCGCGATGTATTCTCCTGACCACGGATATTTAACGCGATGGGATTTGACCATCAGTCCGTACATTTGTTCCTGCCAGTTGTGCTGCTCGCGATACCCGGCCAGTAGGAATTCAAATTGTTCTTCGGAAAGAGTTTCCCCGCCGGTGATCAACGCGGAGGCGATCATTCGGTTTCGCATGGGAATGGTGGGAGTTTTCTGAAGAAATGACTGCAAAGCGGCTTCCTGCGCAGGCAACCAGTCTCCAAGTGTTGAGAGTGTTTCACCCATTGCGGCCAAATTGGTTGCCGGATTGGAAGTTGATTGCTTGATGAAATCTTCCTGGGCAGCATTCAAAGTGACATCAGGTTCCGTCGGTGGGACAGTCAACTGCAGATTCTTTTCACCAGCCTGCATTTCGGCCAGTAATTCACAGGCCGACTTCGTCCGTTCCTGGCGGACGCCTGCATCGTTGAGAGCGGCGATCAGTTGATCGGCAGTCCAGTCGCTTTTGAGTAATCCAGTCGTTGTGTTTTTCTGCACGTCCGTCAAACCACCCGGCAGCGCGGCTAGTTCATCGACGTATTGTTGGACCTGATTTTCAGTGAATGGTCGCGTTCGTGGAAACACATCGGCAAGGGCAGACTTCATTTCCGGACCAACCGGTCCAATCACATCCATCGTATTATCAGTGAGAGTAATCCGGTCCTGATAACTCTCTGGAATCTGGAAATTCTCGGGGGGAGTGGAGATTGGATAACTCGTGACTGCTCTGCTGCGTTCGACCAGCCGGTCGGTCGCCTGTTGCCAGGTTTGGGAATCTGAGATGCTTCGCAGAAAGGTTTCTTCCCCTTCATTGAGAGAGCCGGAAACGGAAAGGGCACGATGGTCTGCCAGATAGCGGACTTCTCCTGCCAGTTGATCGGGAATCGCCGCGAGATCAGCCAGTTGTTCTATCGAACATTGCCAGTCGAGCTTTTGATGCAGGTTTAATAAGTCCTGTCGCTGCCCGCCGTTCATCCAGCCACGAAAACAAAGTCGCATGATCGTTTCGCCTTCAATTTGTGCAGAAAATTGTTGGCGGACAGAAGATGGTATTTCTTCGTCTAATAATTCTGCAGACAAATCGACCGGCAATTCAAAGGTCAGTTGCTCCGGCATTTGTTCGACGGTTAAATGTGCGAATGTCTCACCATAAAACTCCTGATCACTCCCAGGGCTGATGCCCAGTTTGAATAATCCGACACCGAGCGTCAGCAGAAAGGTGACGACGGTAATCAGCGAATAAGCCCAGCCTTCGGATTGATCGCTCACACGTCGCAGATGAATTTTGAGCAGATTTCCTCCGCCAAGAATGAATGCAATCGCAGCGAGGATATCGAACCAGACCGCAGCCGTCTCACCCCAGCTAACTGTTGCGGGGATGAAGGCGGTGACAATCAGAACGATGCCACAAATCGCGGCTATCAATAATGGAACCGTACGTCTCACTCGTTCAGGCTCCTGATAAATTGTTTGTTAATTTAATTTTGATCATGAGGATTCGAATTCTTTAACCAGGTGTATGCAGGGTCGGTTGTGAATTCTCGCGTGAGAGAATCCACCAGATTGCCAACGGAATGGCGCAGGCAATCAGAACGAAGATCAGGACTGAGAAAAATGGTACGTCAATCGTCGCAGCAATACATCCCGTAATGATCCCAATCGCCACAATGATTTTCCCGACATCCTGTCCCTTCAAACTTCCCAGTTCTTCGGGAGCACCGGACAGATAAGCCGATGCGGCGAACAGTTCTTCACCAATCAACGTGTAATCGCAAGCGGCTACGAAGAATGGCAACTGAGAAGGTTCTGCGGTTCCCGCAACCTGAATTGCACCAATGGAATTACCGGTTTCTGCGAGAATAAGAGATTCTGCATAAAAGGCACCCATATAAAAACAAGCCGCTGGTTGTTCGCGGACCATCGTTCCGGAAACGGCTGCTACGTATCCAAATTGTTCGTCAGTCACGTAATAGGCTAAGTCAGGATTGTAAGCGTCTGGACGTCCAGCTGAGAGATAAGAACCCTGTAGCGTTTCCCGGGCAGCCGTCATGACGAGTGCGCGTGAGGTGGGAACTTCGACATCGGCATCAAACTCAGCCGCGGTTTTGGCGACGTGCGAAAGAATGTTCAAACCGGCAATAGTCTGAATGTCATTCAAATCCTGAATGCCGGGAACAAACAGAACCGAGCGTCCCATTTCCGTTGCCCGTCCAACGGCTTCGTCGACGGCATTCAAGCCAGCAATCTTTCGCACCTTTAATGGATGTCCGCGTTTGGCAATTTCGATAAAGAAAATGACAGACCCGCAAATCACGATACCGACAAACGCAAGATTCCATTTTTCACCAATAAACCATTGTCGTCTGGTCAGCATTGGTTCTGTCGATTCGGCCAGCAATATTAAATCGCCCTCTTCAGGTTCCCACGAAGCTCGAAAGTAATAGTGAGAATGCCGCGTTAATCCTGAAACACGACCGGAAAGCGTTTTCGTTTCTTCATCAAAATTCCAGGTGCCGTCATTCGGCGGAAACTGGCTGACTGGTCGATAG
>DOCI01000326.1:82135-82491 GCA_003503535.1 Planctomycetaceae bacterium | reverse complement strand
ACTGGTCGATAGGCCCCGCCATACTCTTCCGACATCCCGATCAGCAAATGGCCCTCAACCTGTTCCAGATCCTGAAGTATTTCATAGTAGGAATCTGTCAGGGGAACCGTGATGATTAAAGAATCGCCGTTATCCCAGTCACGATCCTTAATGATTAGTTCTTTGATATTTGAAAGCTGATTAGCATCGGTTTCTTCACCATTCGCAACGACCGCCGAGAGCAGCACGAACGAAAGACTGCATACGATTGCTTTCAGAAAATTTAGAAATGATGTCTGCATATAATATTGATTCAATGAAAACTGCTTGACTAAGTTTTGAAGCAAACGATTTCAACTGGTAGGACAGGCTTCCAG
>DOCI01000326.1:81137-81974 GCA_003503535.1 Planctomycetaceae bacterium | reverse complement strand
GGCTGGAAGCCTGTCCTACAAATAATGATTCAGTCTGCGATAATTTCGACATTCGCTCGTGGAACGAGGATTTCTTCACCATTTTCGCAGGTGACGGTGAGGACTCTCGCTTTCGAGCCAGAGCCCAGAACCTGAGGTTCGGAAGGTAATGTCGCCACCTGTCCAATCCGTCCAAAATAGGGATCGCGAATCAGTCGTACCGTAACGCCTGGCTCGAGAATCCCTTCAACGACACCTTCATCAATCGTATCGCTGGAGTGAGTTTGATCGAGAGGAATCACAATTTCCGGACGCATGACACCAGCTCGAATCTGAGTGGCTCCATTGACCGAAGCCGCATGTCCGACATGAGAGCAGAGCAATCGATGCGTCCGCTCCGCCATGGCGATATCGCCAAAGCCTTCGGTAATAATGAGAGACGGTCCGATATTTTCCGTACCTGTGATTGCGACTCCAAGATCGTATCCCAAAATGTTCTTCAGGTCCTGATCATCAATCCCGCCGGAAATGACAGCGGCGGCTCCAATTTCAACCGCTTTGGCAATCGCCTCGTTCGTCATCCGGGCTCCACCAATGATGACGCATCCAGACATCTCCGGTTTGATATGTTCGGCTCTGAGAATTTCGTCAGGAGTTTGACAGGCGACCGCAATGGGGCCGTAAGCTTCACTTCCAATTCCGAAAATCCCCTGAATGAATGCGACTGTCGATTCAATCACGACACCATGTTCGGGCATGATGTCGACAACCTTGCCGGTCACATAAGCCTTCACCTGCACAGGAATCGGTGCGCCACGCAAAATAACTTGTCCGGTAATCTTTGATACCGCTTCCAGG
>DOCI01000326.1:76682-81074 GCA_003503535.1 Planctomycetaceae bacterium | reverse complement strand
CTTCCAGGACTCCCGCTGATTTGGAATGGTATTGCGTTTTGAAGAAGCCGAAAATTCCCTTGGATTCTGCGAGCAGATCGCCAATTTCAACAAGATCGCCCACTTCTTTCTTCATACAATTCTGAAGCTCTGCCGGTGCGGTCGCGAGTAGATTCGCGAGATTGATCGGGAAAATGTTACCCGGAATCTGGGCTTCTGCGACAACATCTTCGGCTTGAACATCCTGACCTTTTTCGACATGCACGGACCCGGAAATCGGCAGGATGCGACGGACCCGCAGGTTCGTGCATTCGGTCACTTTCAGTCCTGGTGTGTATGCGTGTGCCATCAGTGCAATTACTTTGAGCTAATTAATGGTTCGTTTTCATAAAGATCCAAGGCTTCCACCCACTGTGAAACATCCTGTCTTGAGTAACCTGTTTCACCACCAACAAGTAAAGGCCGTCCCCGACCGTCCAGGATGATGCCAACCGTTCCACCATGAACAGTTTTTTCGATGGTTTGTCCTTTGCCATTCCCAACATCCAGTTTGCGATGCGGAGTAATACTGACTCGAGCTTCCTGGTTGGCTGCCAGTGGAATTCGTTTGAGTTCTCCCGCCAGAATTTCACCCTGAGCAGTCACATCTCCAGTGATCCGATATTCAAAAGCCACTTTGTTTGGTACTGGTTTTCCGGCAGTCGCGATACAGGTTCCCAGATAAATGAGGCAGTCGCGTTCAAAGACTTCCAGAGCCGCTTGCGGATGAACCTGCGCGAGCACTCCCAGATGGGGCATCATGAAGATGCTGTCTTTGGCCAATCGTGTAAATCCTTCCGGCTCAAAGGCATCAATCAGCATGGCAGCCGTCTGTTCCATGCGGGGTGCGTGTGAAAGGACCCCGCCAGAAGCGACGAGTAAATCGAGTTGCATGTTATCAACTATGGAGTTGCCGCCGGAATCCTGGGTGAATAAATCGCCCACGGTTCTTTGTTGCTGAACTCCTTTAAGAGTTGTCGCAAACTCTTTGTGTTGCAGGTAGGCCAGACGCAATGCTTCGCGGGAAACGGCTTGTTCGAAGATCAACGCTTCCAGGGATTGGGGAATCGTTGTCGGGCGAATCATTTTGTTTTTGACGCGATTTCGCAGTTCGCGTTCATCCATGTCGACATGCACCCACCGCAGAATATTCGGCATTGTCGCTTCGGCACAGACATTCGAAATCGAATAGCTCATCCCCAGATTGGCACTGACGGTTCGGTTGAATTCTCCATGAAACACGCTGAAAACATCGGTCGTCGCTCCGCCGATATCGACGCCAACCGCATTGATACCCGCCTTCTCGGCGATCGTTTTCAAAATATTCCCGACCGCTCCCGGTGTTGGCATGATCGGGGCATCGGTCCAGGCGATCAGCTTATCGTAGCCGGGGGCATGAGCCATCACATGTTCGAGAAACAGATCGTGAATCATATCCCGAGCAGGGCCGAGATTTTCTCGGTCAAGAATTGGACGAACATTTTCGACCTGCGAGAGTTCAACGGAATCGTCAAAGGTCTCCCTCACCATCGGCCAGGCTTCTTTGTTTCCCGCGAAGATGACGGGCATCCGATATTCGCTACCAAAACGAGGTTGAGGTTTGGCGGGGGCGATTAATTCAGCCAGTTGCACGACATGCTTTTCGGTCCCGCCGTCGGTTCCGCCTGCCATCAGAATCATGTCGGGCCGCAGTTCGCGGATTCGCTGGATTTGTTCAAACGGTTTGCGTTTATCGTTCGAGGCAATCATGTCGAGCACAATTGCCCCGGCTCCCAGCGCGGCTCGTTTGGCCGAAGCAGCGGTCATCTCTCGGACAACGCCCGAGACCAGCATCTGCAAACCGCCCCCGGCACTCGAAGTGGAGATATAAATATCGCAGCCTTCATTGCCGCGGGCAGGGCGGATGATTTCGTTATTCTCGTCGAGCAGTTTGCGACCAGCCAGTTCGCCGATTTCGGCGATTGCATTCGCCACACCAATTGTCACATTGGCAGCAGGTTCTTCAACAGTGGTCGGAGTTTCACCGCGGTAGGTTTGACGATAATGCCCATCGATCTTTTCGATCATGATGGCCTTGGTGGTCGTACTGCCACAGTCGGTCGCCAGGATGACATTAATCTCGTCAGGAGAAATCACAGGCATCGGTTTCCATACCGGAGTTGTCAATTTATGGGGACGAATCATTGCCCGCGGGCGGGGCTGGAGTCTTGTCAGAGCCTAGTGAATCCGAATCGGTTTTGCTACTCAAATCGGGGTTGAGCCGGTCTTGCAGGATATCGATCGCATCCCGACGTTCAAGAAACAGAGCAAACTCACGATACTCTTCGGCTGAAAACAAAGCCGTCGCAAACGGTTCGAGAAAGTGCATTCCCTGCGCACCGATGTAATTCAAAGGCCGGGACAACTCCAGAAACGCAGCCGCAGCCGGTACCATTTTCCGATCACGGATTTTCTGACAAAGCCGATCAACTATCCGTTCCTGAACCTCCGATAACGGTTGATCGCTTCGTGAACCAACCGCAAAAGCATGCTTCAATTTTTCCCATGCCATAATAAATAAAGATCTAAATTAAGTTTGAACCACGGATGGACACGGATTTTCACGGATGTGAAAGGGATAACTGAATAAACGCATTTATTTCAGAGAACGACTCTTTTCCAATTGACCTTGGAATATTTGAAATTGAGGATGAGCCCTACCTTTAAGCCAGTCAATTGAAGATAATTTAACATCTGTCCAAGTTCAAGATCTCCGAGTCTTTCGACTACTTTTGTTTCAACAATGACGGAATCGTAGACGATCAAATCTGGAATGTATTCTCCAACTCGGACCTGCTTGTAATAAACATCGTACTTACGTTGCTGAATGACCGGAATTCCCCTGAGTCTCAATTCAACTACCAAGGCATTTTCATAAGGTTTTTCGAGCAGACCATATCCCAAATGATTACTCACTTCAAACGCAGCATTCAGTATCACTTCAGTTTCATTTTGTAAGATCATGAGACTTCCAAAAAGATATTTAAACACTGTGCTATGGATTGATATTTAGGGAGTTCTTTTCCTTTAACCTTATCCGTGAAAATCCGTGTCCATCCGTGGTTCAAAATCATCTTAACCCAAGATGTCACCAATCACATGCGGTTCTTCAACTCCGGTCAGGCGCATATCAAGCCCTTGGTGTTGGTAGTAGAGTTGGCGGTGGTCGAGGCCGAGCATGTGGAGCATGGTGGCGTGCATGTCGCGGACGTGGGTTGGCTTTTCGACTGCGTGGTAGCCGAATTCATCGGTGTTGCCGTGGGATGTTCCTCCTTTGATTCCACCTCCAGCCATCCACATCGAGAAGCCTTTGATGTGATGATCGCGTCCGACGCCTCCTTTTCCCTGGAACATCGGTGTGCGGCCAAACTCTCCTCCCCAGATGACCAGCGTTTCCTCAAGCATGCCGCGTTGTTTGAGGTCTTGAATGAGTGCGTATGTGGGCTGATCGGTCAGGCCGCAGCAGATCTTCATGTACTTATCGAGACCACCATGATGATCCCAACCGCGATGATACAAATGGATAAACCGGACTCCTCGCTCTGCAAGCCGACGGGCTAAAAGGCAGTTGGAGGCAAAA
Organism: Planctomycetaceae bacterium; assembly: GCA_003503535.1. Taxonomy (GTDB): domain Bacteria; phylum Planctomycetota; class Planctomycetia; order Planctomycetales; family Planctomycetaceae; genus Rubinisphaera. Next base: position 77,437 of record DOCI01000326.1, on the reverse strand, counting down.
GAACCATCGCCCGGTTTGGCTCCGTACATATCGAGAACATGCTTCGGCTCGTTCGACATATCGACTAAGTCAGGGACGGAGGTCTGCATTCGAAAGGCCATTTCATATGCAGAGAGACGGGTTTCGAGTTCAGGGTTCTGTACCGTCTTTTGTCGATGCTGATCGAGTTGACGAATCGTTTCGACGATTCGGCCTTGTTGTGAATTGGAAATTCCGCCTGGTGGTTTCACATAGTAGACAGGATCTCCACTGGAGTTGAATTCGACACCCTGAAAACGACTCGGTAGAAACCCGGCTCCCCATTGTCGGGAGGCAATCGGCTGAGGATTCCGCCCGCCGACGCTCGACATCACCACAAAGCCAGGCAACTCCTGAGTTTCGGAGCCGAGGCCGTAGGTGATCCACGATCCCATTGAAGGACGACCGGAGATGACGGTGCCGGTATTCATGAAAGTGTGAGCGGGGTCATGATTGATCTGTTCGGTGTGCATTGATTTGAGAACGCAAATGTCATCTGCCATTTTCGCATGCCAGGGGAGATAATCGCTGACTTCGAGGCCACCTTCTCCATATTTCTGAAATTTGGTAAGCGGCCCCTGAGCGATCAGTTCCTGTCCCTGCAACTGAGCAATCGGCTGACCGGCTGTGACGGAGGCTGGCATCGGCTGCCCGCTGAGTCGCTCCAGTTCTGGTTTGTAGTCGAATGTCTCCAGGTGCGATGGCCCACCAGCCATGCAGAGAAAAATAACCCGCTT
>DOCI01000326.1:67210-76468 GCA_003503535.1 Planctomycetaceae bacterium | reverse complement strand
AAGGCGAGCCCTGCCAGTTATGGCAGGGGTATTCTCACGATAATTTGACCTTAAAATAAAAAGTTTATCGTGTGTGACTCTAACCCACCCGAGTCATGACTGACTCGGCTCGCCGAAATCAATTGGTAATCAGTTGCGTGTTGTCACTTCACTCAGGTTCAGCAAAACACGTGCGACCTGTGTCCAGGCAGCCAGTTGATTCTGAGGTAGAGTCGTGTTTACTTTCTTCAATCCGACATTCAGCAGTTCCTCTGCATCTTGAGGATTTGTCTGATAGTATTGGAATTGATCATCCATCAATCCGAGTAACATCTCCTGTTCGAGGTCATCGGGCTGACGGGACAAGGCTAATTGATACGCGTAGTTCAATTGCGATTGTTCCTCATCTCCCCCCTCAAGCAATATTCGCTCAGCCAGACATCGAGCCGCTTCGAGGAATGTTGGGTCGTTTAATAACGTCAAAGCTGCTAGGGGAGTATTGGAACGCGGTCGTTCTGCAGTACACTCTTCCCGGCTCGGTGCATCGAAGGCTTTGAGCATCGGGTGGAGGAACTGACGCTGCCAGTGCATGTAGACGCCGCGTCTCCACTGCTGTTGATTTGTGTCGGCTGTATATTTCCGTTGAGGAAAATTTAAATGGCGATAATATCCTGCAGGCTGATAGGGCTTGATACTCGGCCCACCATATTCACTGACCAGCAGTCCGCTAACGGCTAACGCGTTGTCGCGAATCATTTCTGCAGGTAGACGAAACCGGGACTGGCGAGCGTAGAGTTTGTTTTCAGGATCGATTTCCTCAAGCTGAGGATTGCTGAGCGACTCCTGACGATACGTATGACTGTTCGCCATCAGTTTAATCATGTGTTTAATATCCCAGCCCGAATTAACGAATTCAATCGCTAATTGATCGAGTAATCCCGGATGCGTCGGGGGGCTTCCCTGACCACCAAAATCATTCAGGTCGGCCAGTCCGTGACCGAACATCAAGCTCCAGAGGCGATTGACGAATACGCGAGCCGTTAATAGTCCGGAACCGTTCTCGGCATCGACCAGCCAGTTGGCCAAATCGAGTCGCGTTGCTCGTTCGGGAGTATCGAGCGAGCCCAGAAATTCGGGAATTGCCGATTGAACAATCGGTCCAGAATCGTCCTGCCAGTTGCCGCGGGGAAGGACGCGCATTTCGCGAGGTTTGATCGAGGCGGAAATCATCGTGAGTCGTTTTGATTTTTCTATCGATTTCAGTTGAGACTCGGCTGATGAATATTGTTTGAGCAGTTGTGATATTTTTTCGTCACCTGAAATCAGTGCAGGCATAATTTCCCGACTGAGTTCCTGAATGTGCTGCTCAACATGCTGACGTTCTTCTCGCTGGTTAGGAGATAGCACAGCCAGTTCGGGCTCCCGTCGGGTGGGCAGCGAATTTCCTCCATTGGTGAAGTGCTTAGCTTCATCGAGATCGGCAAAGAATGCTGCCATGGAGTAGAAGTCGGTGATTGTGTACGGATCGTACTTGTGCGAATGGCATTGGGCGCAGCCCATGGTCGCTCCCATCCAGACTTCCGAAACATTCCGCACACGATCAGCCGCGTAGATGGCGAGATATTCCTTCTGCTGCAGACCTCCTTCATGAGTCGTTTGCAGCAGACGGTTGTAGCCGGAGGCGATAATGTTATCGACTTCATGATTCTCAAGAAGATCTCCGGCCAGTTGAGCACGTGTGAATTGATCGAACGGCATATCCTGGTTGAACGCATTGATGACCCAGTCTCGATAAGGCGAGATACTATGATCCTGGTCGCCGTGATAGCCGACGGTATCGGCGTAACGAACGAGGTCGAGCCAATACATCGCCATTCGTTCGCCGAAATGAGGCGAAGCCAGTAATTCATCGATGAGCTTACTGCGAGCAGATTCTGAAGAATCGTTGAGAAACTGTTTTGCCATTTCGGGCGTGGGCGGCAAACCTGTCAAATCAAAACAGAGACGGCGGAGCAGGGTGATGGAATCGGCATCGACAGCAGGAGTCAACTTCTGTTGATCCAGTTCCTGCATGACGAACGAATCGATCAGATTCTCGCACCATTCTGGATTCGAAACTTTTGGAATCGGTACAGTTTGCGGAGCAACATACGCCCAGTGAGGCTCCCAGTTGGCCCCTTCTTCAATCCATTGTTTGAGCTTTGCGATATCCTGCTCAGTCAGTTCCTTTTGAGCATGATGCGGCGGCATCTGCAGATCTTCATCGTCGCTGAGGATGCGAGCCATCATCTCACTGTTTTCGGGTTCGCCCGGTTTGATGACGGCATATCCACCACGGTCTTCCAGGGCGGTTTCAAGCTGATCAAATCGTAAGTCGGCTTCCCGGGATTCTTCTTCCGGTCCGTGGCAGCCGATGCATTTATCGGAAAGGATGGGCCGGATATCGCGATTAAAGTCGAGAGGGGCAGCCTGAATGACATTGCAGACCGCAAGAACCAGAGCCGATATTATTATTAGATATTGAACAGGCATGGAGAACACAATCAGTTGGTGGGATTGTAGTGGGACAGATCAAACCTATTTTATTCGATTTTTTGCCGGGATGCGAACAATTTTGCCTCAAAACCGTCAAAAGAGGGATGGCTTAGTCGAAAACTGTCAAAGAATTCCGCACAAGTGTCGTACAGAAAGACTGGACAGTCTAAACTTGTTCGAATAGTCAATGTTAAGAGAAGAATGACAGGAGCAGTCGAATGGCTCGAAAGGCCACTATTAAGCGGAAAACAGGCGAAACCGAGATCGAACTGACACTCGATATCGATGGCACTGGAAATGTCGAAATTGAAACCGGAGTCGGTTTTCTCGATCACATGCTGACACTATTCGCCAAGCATGGATTGTTCGATTTAACAGTGAAGGCGATTGGCGATTTACATGTCGACCATCATCATACGGTCGAAGATATCGGTATCTGTCTCGGAAAAGCGATCCATCAGGCGATCGGCGATAAACAGGGCATCACCCGCTATGGTTCGATGACCTTGCCGATGGATGAAACGCTCGTGACCGTAGCACTTGATTTGAGTGGGCGGGTGTGGTTCGAAAATCGGTTTGCATTTCCGACAGAAAAAATTGGTGAGTTCGATACCCAACTGGTCGCCGAATTCTTTCAGGCGTTCGCAGCGAACAGTCTGATGAATCTGCATGTCGTTCTGCATCACGGTGCTAACAGCCATCATATTTCAGAAGCGATCTTCAAAGCGACTGCACGTGCGCTGAGAATTGCTACGACGGTCGATCCACGACAAACTGGAGTGCCATCGTCCAAAGGGACATTGTCGGAGTAATTACGCGGCCTGGGAAGAATTTTCATCTTCATTAGCTTCGTCATCATTCTGCTCTGAAACCGCAGGATCCAACTCGCCCCCTTTGCGCAGTTCGGCAAAGTTGGGGAGTTGATCGACACGGCGGATGCCCATGTATTGCAGGAACGCTTTGGTCGTTTCGTAGAGAAAGGGGCGGCCAAGGGAATCGTCTTCACCGCCGATGCGAATCAGTTGACGTTCCATCAATTGCTTGATGACTTCTGAAGATTGCACGCCGCGAATCGCTTCGACATCGGCTCGGGTTATCGGCTGGCGGTAAGCGATGATCGTCAATGTTTCCAGCGACGGAGGAGTCAGTTTCATTTCAACGTGACGTTGATGAATCCGATCGAGCCATTGTGAGTACTCTGGACGTGTAAGCAATTGGTAACCACTGGAGATCTGTTCGATACGAAAGGGAGACTTATCGGCATCGTACAATTCATTGAGTTGTTCAACCAATTCGTGACACTGATTCGCATCGACCAGTTTAGCGGCATCGACCAGTTTTCGGGCAGAGAGTGGGCTGTCTGCAACGAACAAGACAGCTTCCAGCCTGGCAATCTGTGGAGTGCGGAGTCCAGTGATTGAGACTGCGGTCTCGGTAGAATGACCGTAAAGTCGAGCAATGCGTTCCCGTTCTCGAGAACTTTGCTGCCAGATCACAGCAGAAGTCCTCGATGACCAGTCGGTCGATCGTGTGAACGGGTGAGTTGTCATATCAATCTGGGAATGCTCTAAAAAATCGCTGTTTTATTGCTTTGACTTCTGGCGGTATGCCAGGGTTCAACCTGCTTGAGTGTTTTCAATAAGGCTTGCAGAGGATCGTTCGCCTCGGCTTCGAATCGCAGAACAGTCGCTTTGCGTTCAGGACGTGCGTAGCAGGCAAAGTGGGATGTGCCCGGGACAATTCCCGGTTGGATGCGGTAGTCGGTGATTCCCATTTGAGCCAGTCGAGCAATCCCCTGATCCCAGGTCATCGTCCCGGAGGAATTTTCCTGAGTTCCAAATGCGGAGGACGTCGGAAACTCTTGTGAATTTCCCAGGGATGTTGTCTGTATCGGATTTGTGTTTGATGTGTTATTCGAAAAATTGACCGGGGTAGAGTCCTGTGCGGCTTCTCCAAAAACCGGAGCAGGGGAGTCTGACCAGGATGGAGCGGAAGCACCCGCGACCGGATCCTCAGCGAGAAAACCAGTTTCATCAATGGTTGCAGCGAGTGATCCAAATTGCGGGATGCCAAAGATAGACATCAGCGGAATGGCTGCCAGTGGCAGAGCCATGAATATGGTCATCAAAAAACCAGCAATGCGTCCCTGCATCTGATTCTTCCTTTAATATATTGTTGGTCACTCAGCAAAAATCTGCTGTAGAAAGACCGATTTCAAGCAATATCTGGAATTCCCCCCATGGAATTCAGAGCCGGATTCTATCTGAGAATCTGAAATCGAGCAACAGGAGAATCGGGCTGGCATTGTCGGTTTAATCTACGAAAAAACTCCAAATTCCTGGAGAATCTGGAGTTTAATATGTGACGTTATTTATCGGTTCCTGAATTAGGAATCAGAGTTTTTAGGCTTTTTTCCTTTGCCTTTAGCTTCCCTTGCTGTTGGGAGTTTGGCCTGCTGTTCTTCGGTTAATACTTCGCGGACTTCCTTGAGGAATTCTGTTTTCAGAGCCTGAGATTGCTTGCGAATTTCCGCAATTTTCTCACGATCGACAGCAGAGAGTTCATCCTGAGTGGATTTCATGATCTCGCGGATTTCCTGCTGAGTTTTGCCTGCTTCTTTTGCGGCTTTGACAGCTGCAGCCTGTTGCTTCCGCAATTCGGCTGGAATTACCTCCTGAGTCTGCTTTTGGATTTCCATCGCTTTGTCTGCGAATTTTGCACGAATCTTTTTGACTTGCGCTTCCTGATCGGCAGTCAATTCAATCGAATCTGGCAGAGCCAATACTTGCGGAACTCGCCCCTGATTTCCCTTTTTGCCTTTATTCTCTTTATTGGCGGGTTTCTCAGCCTGAGCAATACAGCAGACCATGCTCAGCATCATCACAGTGCTCATCATTCGAATCAGCATTCCCCTCACCCCTTTAAAAAGGAGAACAAATCAGCATGTTACAGACCTGTTCCCAATCAATATAAACCTCACCAGAACAGTGAGCGTCTTGAAAGCAGTCATTATTAAAAAGTCTCTGCCAGTTTGTCCGGCAGTAGATTAGATTCAGCAGGATAGCCACGAAAGATTCTTTCGCGGCGGTGCAGCCGTTAGTGGACTGTTCTCATTCAATATGAGGGTGGCACACAACCCCTGGTTCTAAATGGAACAATCCATTAGAAGCTTATGAGGAAATTCCATCATCAAACTACAGGCCTCTTGTGGACTTCGTCTACTATCCTTTCCTCAAATATTTACCATCAGGTTTCCTGATAAGTAATTATGTAAACAGTTCGTTGATGACATGACCATCACGCACAATCATCACGGGGCGACCAGTCGATGTGTGGTACTCCTGTTCGTGATTGATCCCCAGGGCATGGTAATAGGAAGCGGCGACATCATCGGGTGTGATCGCTTCGTTCAAGGGGCCGAGGGCTTTGTCATCGCTGGCACCGATGACTCGACCACCAGAGATTCCGCCACCAGCCATCAGCATGAACATGGCGCGGGGATAGTGATCGCGACCGACTCGTTCGTTATTGATTTTTGGTGTGCGTCCAAATTCTCCCGTGACCAGTACGGCTGTCTCTTCGAGCAGGCCTTTCATCTCCAGACCTTTGAACAAGGCAGCCAGTCCCTGATCGAGTGGTGGAAGTAATCGCGTTTTGAGATTATTCCAGCCATCGCGGTGAGTATCCCAGCCTCCGGTTGAAACAGAAACAAATCGAACTCCCGAGTCAACTAAGCGAGTTGCCAGCAGGCAGCTTTGACCAAATGGAGATTCGCCGAACATCTGTGAGTATTCGGGCGATTCCTTACTGACATCAAACGCATTACGCGCTTGTGGAGATGTGACCATGTCGTAAGCTTGCTGAGAGAAACGATCGAGCCCGCGCAGGAGGTCGTTCTGCTGTTCAAAACTTGAGAACGCAGTATCAAGATCTCCTCGCAAATTTTTACGACGTTCGATATCAGAAACTGTGATCCCATTCTTCAAATCCAATCCCCTTACGCTGTAAGGCTGACCGGCTCGTGGAGTGGAGCCTGTATGCAGTGGAGCATATTGAACGCCGAGGTAGCCAGGACGTTGATTCGTATTAGGAATTGAAACGAATGGTGGCAGTTCTGGAATGGTTGGTCGTTCTTTGGAAATGACGGCTCCGTAACCAGGAAACTCCAAAGAGGGGAGCGGACGGTTTCCGGTATTCACATATTCGGAACCGAGCTGGTGGGCGGCCAGTGTGTGAGAAACACCTTTAAGAATGACGAACTTATCCATCACTTTGGCAAGTTCCGGCAAGTGTTCGCAAATCTGGATGCCGGGGACGTTCGTGTCGATCGGATTGAACTCGCCACGATACTCGGCTGGGGCATCGGGCTTCATGTCGAAGGTGTCCATATGACTTGGACCACCGGGCAGGTTGATGAAAATAGCCGACTTCGCTTTGGCAGTCGATTTCACACCACCCGCTTGAGCGATATTGAGGTACTGACTCAGTGACAATCCCGCAAATCCCAGTGCGCCCACTTTCAGGAAATCGCGTCGCTTGGCTCCGTCGCAAGTTTTGTGCATGGCCATGATTACTTCTCCAGTATGATTTGAATGGAAGTGTTGAATTAAATATGACGTCAATGATTGATCCCGTCAGGCAGTGCCTGACCTGCAGCTTTGTGATCAGCCCCCGTTTAATGGTTGATGATGAACTCTTTTGTGTTCAGCAAGGCCCACATGATATCCCGCATGCCATCCACCGGATTATTAGCCGATTCGATTGCAGATAGTGAACGCTGCAATTCGACTTGAGTTGGGTAGCGACTGAGTGTTCTCAGATATGCTGTATTGATGGCAGAGGAGTAATCGATATTTGAGTCGACTTTTGCATCAACAACCACTGAGTCTTCTTCAGTCTGACCATACTTCTCTTTGTAGGCTTTCATTTTGGCTTTAACGGTTTTGATTTTCTCGACATCTTTCTGCTTTTTAAGTTTTTCGAGATAAGCCTCAAACCGTTCGACAACTTCTGAGTAATTTTTTGGTTTGGGAGCAACCTGCTCGGTTTTTGCATCAAACGGAGCCTTCCACTCTTTGGCGAGTTCCGCCAGCCAGCCTTTTCGTGAATCGATTTCCGAAAGGAGTTCGTTGTCGTTATTCAGATAAAGTGTTTGCAGTAAGGTGGGCTCTGAAGAACGATCGCAGTCACAATTGTTTTCGCGAGAGGATTTTCCGAAGATGGTTAATGCATAGTTATTGCCTCCACGACCCTGAGCGGTGCCGGGAATGGCAATCGCACGATCTTTCAGATTACTCAAATACACCGCATTTTCATCAGAATTTGAAGTCGCTTGAGCAATCACATCCATCGCAACTTCGGCATGAATTCGGCGAGGCACGGCTCGGCTGAAGTTGCGGTCATCCTGGATGTTCGTCTCATTCGGCTGCCAGCTCAACTGATACGTATTGCTGTTACAGATTTCCCGATGCAGCCATTTGATATCAAACTTGTGATCGATGAAGCCCTGAGCAAGATGATTCAAAAGAGCTTCATTGGCTGGAGGATTGGCCAAGCTCAGATCATCGGTTGGTTCTACGATGCCTCGATTGAAATAATTTGCCCAGACACGATTTACGAATGACTTCGCAAACAATTCCTGCGCATCGCCATGTAGCCATTTCATGAGGGGCTCACGAGGATTTTCATATTCGTTCAGATCGAATGGTTCCCCACCCAGCACACGGGCAGTCTGACCGATGGTATTGCTGTTTTTCGAGTTCTTCCTGTTGCGATTGACACGCGGAGCCTGATCGACCAGAGCCGGGAAGGGAACCACTTCGCCCTTGCCAAGTTTTCTGGCCAGTTCGCGTCGTAATTCGTTTCCACGCAATTTTCCATCGACATCGATTTTGTCGAGCATTGCCTGATATTCATCGCGATCGGTGCCGTTTGGCGAATAGCGGGTGCGGGAAAAGATCGGTTGGAATTCAACAAAATCTTCCTGCGTCCATTGATCGAATGGATGCTTGTGACACTGAGCACATTGAATACGAATTCCGAGGAACGTGTAGGCGAATCCGATAGAACGGTCTTCCGGTTTCTGGAAGTTTCTGCGAGCCCAGAAGTAAGGGAGTGAGTCCTGATCCGCAAAGCTTTCACAGGATTTATCATTATAAATCTCTGTCATCCGTTTGCAGTATTCTTCGTAGGTTTCATCACTCTTCTGACTTTCGGCCATCACGATCCCTTCGACAATTTTGTCGTAGGGCATATTCTGTTCGAAGCGATGACGAACCCACTCGTACCATTCTTCAGAAACTTTGTTGTTATTGTAAGAAACATTGTTGAGCTGATTGATGTTGTTCCCGGTAATGTCATTAAAGCGAGTGGCCCACCAGGCTGCATAAGCAGGGGTTTCGAGCAGTTCATCGATTTTACGAGCACGCTTGTCGGAAGAATTATCAGCGAGAAAGTCCTGAACCTGTTGAGGAGTCGGCAAGGTTCCTGTGATATCGAGTGTGACGCGGCGGAGGAAATCTTCGTCGCGAGAAATATCAGAGGGAACGATTCCCAGCTTGCGTAATTTCTGGACAACCAGTTCGTCCACTCGAGTTGGTGTAGCGACCTGAGGATAGTTCTTGCCGGTGCGATCGCTGACTGGTTGAATAACAGGAACAGCGGTGATGCCGTTGTCATAGAAGACAACAATGTGGGAATCACCAGCGGTCTGGGCAGTGACTTCTCCGTTTTCACTCACTTCAG
>DOCI01000326.1:66374-67095 GCA_003503535.1 Planctomycetaceae bacterium | reverse complement strand
ACTTCAGCGATGGAAGTGTCATTGGATTGGAAACGGCATAATGGAGTAACGTCTTCACGTGTTCCATTTTCCCAGACTGCGACGACATTCAACGATTGTGAATCCTGTGCAGACTGAAACACGATTTCATTGGGGGTAACTTCCAGACGTTCCAGTTTGAAAGGTTTTTCGACCGGTTTTGCGCCCGCTTCGATCCAGTTCAGAAAGACCTGATACTCCCAGCTGCCTGTTTTAATCCGCTCGCCACCTTCATGCTCTTCCACATTTGTTGCTTTGTGCAGGGCATAACTTTCGAGGGGATCGTCGGTATCGATACGTTCGGAAAGGCCGTCGTGATCCATTTTGAAATCGTAACCGAACAGCGACAACTGGAACCCACCACGCCCCTGAAACGACCCATGGCAAGATCGACCATTACAGCCGATTTTGCTGAACATTGGCAGCAGGTGGCGCTGGAAGTCTGGAGTTTCTTCAGTCTCCTGACTGAAACGCTCATTGATAGGCGGAATGACTTCGCCACGAAGTTCAGCCAGTTGAGTCAACGGCAGTGATAGTCCTGCGATCAGGATAACCAGGTAGGATTTCATCTCAGCTCCCTCAATGAAAACTGTGCTGTGTGAGTGATAGCCGTCTCAATGTGGTGTGGACGACTTATTATTGAATCAAAGTCTTAAAATACTCGAAATTGAAATTGCACTAGTCGTTATGAAAACCCGGGTGG